>NZ_JBUDXA010000007.1:0-255765 GCF_054956755.1 Rufibacter sp. JT3400010
GAAGTTCCATCCTCCACCAAAAAGAAAGGAGGGAAAGCGTTACCGCTTCCCCTCCTTTGATCTATTTATAACTTTATGCCAGCTATTTTACCAGAGTACTCTGTCTGTCTGGTCCTACACTGATGATGTTCACGCTTACTTCCAGTTGTTCTTCTAGATAGGCGACATACTCCAGAACAGCTTTAGGTAAGGCACTATAGGATTCATACTTTCGCAGCTCTTCGCCCCACCCTTTCATGGTGATATAGACAGGGGTAATATCTGTCTTATCTAAATCATGAGGAATTTGATCAGTCACTGTGCCGTCAGCTAACTGGTAGTGGGTACACACGCTGATCTCATCGAAGTCATCTAGTACATCGGCTTTCATCATGTTCAACTGGGTTACTCCGTTCAACATGATGGCATACTTCAGCGTGGGCAGGTCTATCCAGCCGCAGCGGCGGGGACGGCCTGTAGTAGAACCGAACTCTCTGCCGGCTTGGCGAATCTTCTCCCCTACTTCGTCATGAAGTTCGGTTGGGAAAGGGCCGCTGCCTACGCGGGTGCAGTAGGCTTTGAAGATACCGTACACTTCCCCTATATGGCGCGGAGCGATTCCTAAACCGGTACAGGCTCCTGCCACTAAAGTATTGGAAGAGGTTACAAACGGATACGTTCCAAAATCAATATCCAGCAACGACCCTTGCGCTCCTTCGGCCAAAATCTTTTTACCTTCTTTGATGGCCTGGTTGATCATGTATTCAGAATCTACCAGAGTGAAAGTGCGCAGGAACTCTACAGCGCTGAAAAATTGCTGTTCCAGTTCTTCTATTTCAAGGCTCTTTTGGTAAAAAGAGGCTATTTTCTGGTGCTTCGCGACGGTGGCTTGGTAGCGCTCCTGGAAATCTGGTAGCAGGATGTCTCCTACGCGTAAACCACTGCGGCCAATTTTATCTTGATAAGCTGGTCCGATCCCTTTCTGGGTAGAACCAATTTTTGAGGTTCCTAAGGCTTCTTCCGAGATTCTGTCCAGGCTTTTGTGGGAAGGCAGAATCAGCTGGGCTTTTTTGGAGATATAGAGATTGCGCGAAGCGTCTACGCCTCTGGCGGTAAGTTTCTCTACCTCTGTTCTAAAGACAATTGGGTCCAGCACTACCCCGTTGCCGATAATATTGGTGATGTGTTCGTGAAAGATACCAGAAGGTATTTGGTGCAACACGTGCTTGGTGCCTTCAAACTCAAGGGTGTGACCGGCATTGGGACCGCCCTGAAAACGGGCTACCACATCATACTGAGGGGCAAGTACATCAACGATTTTACCTTTTCCTTCATCGCCCCACTGGAGGCCTACTAGAATATCAACTGGCATTTAAACGGATTCTTTAAGAAGTTGAACGGCATTGGTATCATTTTCGGCAATGGTGAAAATGGCGTTCAATTTTGTGATGATTAATAACTTACGAATGTGTTCTGATGGATTGATGAGGATAAGTTCCCCGCCTCTGTTCCTGAATTTGGTCAGCAGCGAAACCAGTACGCCAATGCCCGTGCTATTGATAAAACGCACGTTAGATAAATCAACAGCGGAAAGCAGCATGGCATCATCAATGGTGGTGTTGGCCAAATCCATGAGGCGCTGGGTTTCTGGCCCGCCAATCATGTCGCCCTCTAACCTGATGATGAGGATATTATCTTCTAGCGTATGGTCAATTTTCATGAAAGGGTGCGTTTAATTTAGCCTGGCAGTCACCACAGATACCGTACAAATTTAGGGAATGGTGCAGAATATTAAAATTCAGCAATTCTCCTACCATAGTTTGGATGTTGTGCACCCGGGGGTCACAGAACTCCACCACTTTGTGGCACTCAGTACAGATGACATGATCATGCTGCCGGCGGCCGTACGATTTCTCATATTGGGCCAGATTACGCCCAAACTGGTGTTTGCTTACCAGATCGTTTTCTACCAATAGATCTAAGGTATTGTATACGGTTGCCCGGCTAACTTGGTAGTTCTTGTTTTTCATACTGATGTAAAGAGACTCTACATCAAAATGGCCGGTTCGGGAATAGATTTCTTCTAAGATAGCATAACGCTCCGGGGTTTTCCGGAGACCCTTGCTTTCTAAGTAGGCGGTGAAAATCTTCTTCACCTCCAAAAATTTCGCTTCATCTAGTGCCATACGCCTTCTTCTGCTACAAACTTAACAGTTTTATGTGGGAATGCTAAAATCATGTAAAAAAGGAAATAGAAAGGAGGCTTTCCTGCCATTTCAAACCTGACGTAAAGCGGCAGGATAAAGTGCTCCGTTTACTTAAGCTGTCTTTGAAAAATAAGGTGACTCTATATATAAGGACAGAACTTACACCTCAAAGCTATCTTGCTAATGATAGATGTCAAGGTCTTGATACAGCCAGCAGTTGACTTAGAATCTGCCTCAAGGAATCTCATCATGACCATGCCAACCGATTTAGAGGGTATTTTCGAGAAATGAGCCTGAAACCATTTTCTTGCATAGCTCCTTATAATAGCTCCTTATATAAGGTATACAACTTACTTGTAGGTATAACGGTGTCCATTACAGAATCTGTATTCCTCCCCTTCAATCCTGAGCTGCACAAAGTCAATTATCAATTCAGTTTCTAGAGCCTGATTTCCCTAAGGCGAATTATTTCATGAGGCAACAGAAAGAAACCTGTTATTGAGCTTAGAAAATATTTCTCTATTTAGGATTAGATAGTCAAAAACGAAATGAATTACAATGTCTTAACTTCTCCAATAAGGCTTTTAATTACCACATTTTAGAATAAATAATAGCCATTTAGTAGAGCCATCGAAGAGAGCATAACGCATTTTATAAAAAAATATTTCTGGGGCAATAGGGGTAATAGCGATAAGCCGTGTCTAAAGAACAGGAACACGAAATAAGATTGTTAAGAAAGGCCTTTCAAACATTCTCATAACCATCCAACATCTTATAACCCTTCAACACATTATTAACCCTTTCTGAAAATTACAGTTATGAAAAAGTTAACCTTTTTGCAAGGCATGCGCGCACTTACCTTAACAGGCTTAGTATGTTTCGCTACACTGGGCGTTTCTGCGCAAACCAAAACAAAAACGTCTACTGTAGCCGTGCAGACTAAAGCGAAAACGGCAACCGCTGCTACCCCGGCAAAACCAAAGTCCGCTACAGTGGCATCGGCTAAGCCGAAAACAGCCTCTATGGCTTCCCATAAAAAGCCAGCGACAACTGCTGCCACCCAGCAAAAAGTTACTTCTCCTACAGTTGCCTCCGCCGCTCCGGTTAAGCAAGTGGAAGCGTCTGAACCGATCGCAACCGCAGTAGAAAGCCGGGTAGAAGCAAAGAAACAGCCTTCCGCGGCCTTTTCCGGGGGCACAAACGTAGTAGGTTTCGGCTTTGGATTAGTGGATAAAATAGATACCTATGGCAGCGGAGCCAATACGCTTAAGCCCCTCACCTTCTCTTATGAGAGAGGTTTGAATGTAGCAGTTGGCCCGGGCGTAATTGGAGTTGGTGGTGTTTTCTCCTATGCGCACGTTAAATGGGAAGAAGATTTCAAAGTCTCTTTTATGTACATCGCGGCCAAAGGAGCCTACCACTACAACTTCACCCAAAACGAAAAACTGGATACCTATGCTGGCTTGACATTAGGATACGCCAGATCTAAAGCTGATTGGGATGATACTTTTATGTCTGACTACGAAGCCAGTGAAGGCGAAGTGAAAGTTGGCATTTTAGCTGGTGCTCGTTATTACTTCACCAATAACGTAGGTGCACACGTGGAATTAGAAAGCGGCCCAATGTCAAACATCACCATTGGTTTGAACTATAGATTCTAAGGAAATAATCGGTTAACCTGCCATAAATACGCTTCTCATTTTAGGGCTATTTTATAGAAAATAGCTGCAAAACAGAAGACTTATGGAAGCTATTTAGAACAGAAACGCCCACTTAATTAAGTGGGCGTTTCTGTTCTAATTTCTGAAATTAAGAGTCAAAACGGTCAACGCTTAAGACACCGTTTACCTTTAATAATTTCTGAATTAACTTCTCTAGTTGGGCAGTATCATTCACAAAGATCATCAGCCTGCCTTCAAATACCCCGTCGTGCGAATCAATGGTGATGGACCGCATGTTCACTTTAAGGGAGTTGGAAATGATCTTAGTCACGTCGTTTACCAAACCTACACGGTCTGTTCCTTTGATGGCGATACCCGCCAGGAAAGAAAGCTCCTGCTGCCCGGTCCATTTGGCTTTCACAATGCGGTGGCCGTAGTTAGACATCAGTTCTACCGCTTTGGGGCAGGTAGTCCGGTGAATGGTGATACCGTGGTCTACCGTCTGGAAACCGAACACATCATCGCCGGGAATGGGGTTGCAACAGTTGGCCAGTTCATAGTCAATTTTGTCTGTGCCGCCGCCAATCACCAGCAACTGCGAGTTGATGCCCCGTATTTTCTCTACCTCTTTGTCAAACGTGGAGCCACCCAGTAAGGAGGCAGGCTGGTATTTCTCGCTCTGCGGATTGAAGATGTATTCTTTGATTTCCTTCAGGTCAATCAGGTTCACAGCTATTCTATAATAGAAATCCTGCAAAGACGAGGCATTAAAATAAGCCGCCAGCCGGTTCAGGTTCGCAGAAGATGGCTCTATAGACAAATGCTCCAGCCTTTCTACTACCTGTTGCTTTCCTTCTTCGGCCTTGCTCTTGCGTTCTTCGCGCAGGTATTCTTTTATTTTAGACCTGGCTTTGGAAGTAGTCACAAATTTGAGCCATTCGCCGGTTGGTTTCTGCTTTTGGGAGGTCAGGATTTCTACCTGGTCCCCGTTGTGCAGCCGGTAACTGAGCGGCACCAGTTTCTGGTTCACCTTTGCGCCTAAGCTTTGGTAACCAATGTGGGTGTGAATCTCGAAGGCAAAATCCAGGGCGGTGGCGCGGTCTGGCAGAATAATTAATTCGCCCTTGGGCGTAAAAACAAACACCTCCTCCACGAACAGGTTGGTCCGGAACTCATCCAGGAACTCAATGGCGTTGGTGTTGTTCACGTCCAGCATGTCACGCACCTTGTTGATCCAGTTATCCAGGCCAGATTCCGAAGGGCCGGTACTGCCGGTTTTGTATTTCCAGTGGGCAGCATAACCCCGTTCGGCAATGTCATCCATGCGCTTGGTCCTGATCTGCACTTCTACCCATTGGCCGGTCTTGCTCATCACGGTGGTGTGCAGCGCCTCGTAGCCATTTGCTTTGGGCGTACTGATCCAGTCGCGGAGGCGGTCTGGGTTAGGTTGGTAGAAGTCTGTTACAATGGAATACACCCGCCAGCAGACCGGTTTTTCCTGTTCATACGGCACGTCTAGGATGATTCTGATAGCGAAAAGGTCATAGATTTCCTCAAAGGTGACGTTCTGCTTCTTCATCTTCTTGAGGATGGAGTAAATGGACTTGGGCCGTCCTTTCACTTCAAAATTAGTGAAGCCTTGCCGCCGCAGTTCCTCCTCTACCGGACCAATAAAATCTGCAATGAATTTGCTACGAGCCGCCTTGGTCTGCCTGATTTTGTTTGAAATGAATTTATACGTCTCGGTGTCTGTGTACTTGAGATGTAGGTCTTCCAGTTCAGACTTAATGGCATATAAACCTAGCCTGTGCGCCAAAGGAGCGTACAAGTACATGGTCTCAGAGGCAATCTTGAGCTGCTTGTCACGGGCCATGCTACCCAAGGTGCGCATGTTGTGCAGGCGGTCAGCGAGTTTGATCAAAATCACCCGCACATCATCTGAAAGGGTGAGC
The DNA here is from genome assembly GCF_054956755.1 of Rufibacter sp. JT3400010. Lineage (NCBI taxonomy): Bacteria > Pseudomonadati > Bacteroidota > Cytophagia > Cytophagales > Hymenobacteraceae > Rufibacter > Rufibacter sp. JT3400010. The sequence continues at coordinate 5,800 of NZ_JBUDXA010000007.1, forward strand.
AGCATCTTCCGGAAGTTCTCGGCCTGCTGGCTGGTACCGTATTCAAAGACACCGGAGATTTTGGTAAGGCCTTCAATGATTTTAGCCACGCGTGGCCCGAAGTCGCGCTCAATATCGGCAATCTCCAGATCGGTGTCTTCCACTACATCATGCAGCAAAGCCGCTACAATAGACGTGGTACCCAGACCAATCTCCTCCACCGCAATCTGGGCTACGGCTAAGGGGTGTAAAATGTACGGCTCGCCAGATTTCCGGCGCATGTCTTTATGGGCCTCTAACGAGGTGTTAAAGGCTTTCTTTATAATCTTAGCGTCGTTGTCTTTCAAGAAAGGCTTGGCGTGGCGCAGCAACTTTCTGTAATGGCGCAGGATCTCTTTCCGTTCTGCTTCGTGGTCAATCATACGGGTAGGTACATCAAAATCGGGGGTCTGGCAAGCGCCAACCCGTTTTTGAGGTCTTTTTTATAAATTTCAACAAAAAAAATGAAAGAGAGTTGCATAAACAAAAAAGAGTTTGCTACATTTGCATCACCAAAAACAAACACACATTGATGCGGATGTGGCGAAATTGGTAGACGCACTAGACTTAGGATCTAGCGCTGCGAGGCATGGGGGTTCGAGTCCCTCCATCCGCACAAGTAAAACCCTCAATCCCAACCGGGGTTGGGGGTTTTTTCAATTAATCCGTAGCACAATTAAAATCTGATAGCTTTGAATATCACCCTGAATCAAACCGATGGCCAAAATGCCAGCCTAAAAGTGAGCCTGCAAGAGGCTGACTACGCTCCCCGTGTAGACGAGCAAATTAAAGAATACAGCAAGAAAGCCAGCATCAAAGGTTTCCGCCCTGGTAAGGTTCCGGCTGGTTTGATCCGTAAGATGTACGGCAAAGGCATCTTGGTGGAATCTATCAACCAACTCCTGCAAGAGTCGGTGAACAACTACATCAAAGAAAACAAACTGCGCATTTTAGGCGAGCCGCTTCCAGACCGTCAGGACGAAAACGCGATTGATTGGGACACGCAGAAAGAGTTTGAATTCAGTTATTCCGTTGGTTTGTTGCCAGAATTCGAATTGCCTTTGAGCGAAGTTTCTGTGCAGAAATACGACATTGAAGTTGACCAAACTACCGTTGACGAAGCCTACGAGCAGATGCAGCGTCAGTTCGGACAGACCACCAACCCAGAAGTTTCTGAGGCCAACGATTACCTGTACGGCGACCTGAAACAAGTAGAAGGTGAGTTTGAAACCAAAACCCTGCTTCCTATCAACAAAGTTGTTTCTGGCGTAGAGACATTTGTGGGCGTGAAGCCAGGTGACACCATCACCTTTGACATCCGCGAAGCGTTTGGCGACGATGCCGCTTTGGCCCACGTAACCGGCCTAAGCAAAGAAGTAACCAAAGACCTGAACGGCCAATTCACGTTCACAGTAGAGAAAATCAACCGCACTGAGGCTGCCGAGATGAACCAAGAGTTCTTCGACAAAATCTTCGGACAAGGCAACGTGACCACCCAGGAAGAATTTGACGCTAAAGTTCGCGAGGTGATCAAAGAAAACTATGACCGTGAGGCCGTAAACGTATTGGACCGCGACGTGATTGACCAATTGGTAGAGAAATCTTCTATTGAGATTCCTACTGAGTTCTTCAAGCGCTGGTTAGCCGTTACCAACGAAGGCAAAATCACGCCAGAGCAGATTGACGAGTTCTATGATCAATATGTGAAAGAACTGAAGTGGTCTATGATCCGCAACAAAGTGGTGGAAGAGAATGACATCAAAGTGGCCAATGAAGATGTGGTGAACAGCGCGCGTCAGAAAATGATGGCTCAGTTCAACATGCCAGAAGTGCCAGAAGAAATGGCAGACACGTTCAACAACTTCCTGGACAACCATTTGAAGCAAAACAACGGCCGTAACTTCGTAAACGAGTACGAGGCGTTGGTAGCCGAGAAAGTGCTGGAGTTTGTGAAAGAGAAAATCACGATCACAGAAAACACTATTTCTGCTGAGGAATTCCGCAACAAAGTAGGCGCGTAAGCAGTATCCTATCATAACAAACAAAAAAGTCCTTACCTTACGCTAAGGACTTTTTTGTTTTAAGACGGTGCGCATTGGTCCTCCCCGGGCAAGATTTGAGAAGAAGCGAGCACGCCTCCCGTTCCGTTTTCGGCCATAATGACAGCAAAATTCCCTTGTTCGTTTTTGGCCTGATTTTAGAAAAACAAACCCGAAAGCAGGTGCTTACCGTTTGTCCATTGGGGCAAGCGTGTAACCCGCACGTTTCTTTTTAAGTTAAGGCATCTAAACAGAACCCTTATGTACACTAAAGACGAATTCAGAAAATTTGCCGTGCACGGCCTTGGTATGAGTGGCCTGGGCGTTGACCAATACCTCACCCATCTGGAAAGTAAAACCAACATGCACCCCACCAGCATGACGCGTTCCGTGATTGAGGAAAGACCTACCAACTTCCGGGAGATTGACGTATTTTCCCGCTTAATGGTAGACCGCATCATTTTCCTGGGCACCCAGGTAGATGATTATATCGCTAACATTATTACGGCGCAGTTGCTGTTCCTGGAAAGCGTAGACGCTAAGAAAGACATCCTGTTGTACATCAACAGCCCGGGTGGCTCAGTGTATGCCGGTCTAGGAATCTATGACACCATGCAGTATGTGCAACCAGACGTAGCTACCATCTGTACTGGTTTGGCGGCTTCTATGGGAGCGGTATTGTTGTGCGGTGGTGCCAAAGACAAGCGCTCTGCCCTTCCGCACGCCCGTGTCATGATTCACCAGCCTATGGGCGGTACCCAAGGCCAAGCCTCAGATATTGAAATCACCGCGCGTGAGATCCTGAAGCTGAAAAAAGAGCTGTACGAAATCATCTCCAGCCACAGCGGTAAATCAGTGGAGCAAGTTGACAAAGACTCTGACCGTGACTACTGGATGATTGCGCAGGAAGCCAAAGAATACGGTCTCATTGATGAGGTGTTAACCCGTCATAAAGCATAAATAGCTTAAACGTGATATTTAAAAAGGCCTGCTTTGAAGCGGGCCTTTTTTGTATTCTAATATTATATACCCTCTGGCAAGTTGCTTTTCTATAGAGCAAATTGGAGAGGTAAAAGCAAGTAAGACGACCTAATTATTCGTTTAAATAAGGATGTTTTAGGCCGGATTTTCCAGAAATACACTTAAAATGGCTGTCTCCTCAACTAGCAAATAAAATTATTTAACGCATTTTTAAGGAAGCCAGAATGTGTATTTTTCTCATTTATTTAGCACAGCACATTCTGCCTCAATCAGATACAACATATACTATATTTTATAATTATCTAATGCCCAACCACTTCCTGCCTATCTCTGGAAAACTTGTGTAAAAATATTTTGGCGTAGTGCTTAACCTATTTTGTAACTTTGCCGTAGCCGCCCCATCTTAGGGGCAGTAAATACATCCCACTCTCGGTTTATGGCAGAAATCACGTGCTCCTTTTGCGGAAAAAATAAAAAAGAGGTGTCTGTAATGATCTCAGGCATTAATGCGCACATCTGTGAGCGCTGCATTGGGCAGGCGCAGCAGATTTTAAATGAGGAGAATCGGTTACGCGCCACCAACCGTGCCCCTAAATTCAACCTGATCAAACCACGGGAAATGAAAACCTACCTAGATCAGTTTGTGGTAGGTCAGGACGAAGCGAAGAAAGTGATGTCTGTGGCGGTGTACAACCACTACAAGCGCCTCATGCAGAAGCCCAAAACAGATGATGTAGTGATTGAGAAATCAAACATTATCATGGTAGGTGAAACCGGTACCGGAAAAACCTTTTTGGCCCGCATGCTGGCCGGTGTCTTGCAAGTGCCTTTCTGTATAGCTGATGCCACTGTTTTAACCGAGGCCGGTTACGTGGGTGAAGACGTGGAAAGCATCTTGACCCGCTTACTGCAAGCCGCCGATTATAACGTAGAAGCAGCCGAGCGCGGCATCGTGTATATTGACGAAATTGACAAAATAGCCCGTAAAAGCGATAATCCTTCTATTACCCGTGACGTGTCTGGCGAAGGCGTGCAGCAGGCGTTGTTGAAACTATTGGAAGGCACCTCCGTGAACGTTCCCCCGCAAGGAGGGCGCAAGCACCCAGAGCAGAAAATGATATCGGTAAACACCGAGAATATTCTTTTCATCTGCGGCGGAGCTTTTGTAGGAATTGACCGTCTTATCAAGAGCCGTCTGAACACCAAACCCATCGGGTTCTCTTCTACCAACCTGGACGAGAAACTGGACACCGAGAACTTCCTGCGCTATATTACCTCGCAAGACCTGAAATCCTTTGGATTGATTCCTGAGTTGATTGGTCGTCTGCCGGTAGTGACGCACCTGAATCCGCTGGACAATGAAACCCTCCGCCTGATTCTCACGGAGCCGAAGAACTCATTGGTGAAACAGTACAAACGCCTGTTTGAGATGGAGAACATCAACCTGGAGTTTGCCGAAGACACCCTGGAATATATTGTAGAGAAAGCGGCCGAATACAAATTAGGTGCCCGTGGCCTACGTTCCATCTGCGAAGGCATTATGACCGATGCCATGTTTGACCTCCCATCGGAAGAGCAGGAAGGCGGCAGCACAGATTTTGTCATCACACTGGATTACGCCCGTGAGAAATTTGAGAAATCAGCGGTGAAGAAATTGAAAGTAGCTTAAACCAATCAAAGCTATAAAAGCGAAGGCCTCCTTTACACATCTGTAAAGGAGGCCTTCGCTTTTATATTGAACACAAACTTATTTAAGAGCTGCTATTAAAAAATGAGGGCTAAAACGCACTCTCCAGGGATTTACTTGGGTCTGGGGTAGGCTTTCCCTCGCGCAGGTATTCTACCATTAGTTTGGCCGCCGTTTGGGACGTATTGAAGTCTCCTATGAGCGATTGTACGTGTTTGTAGCCTTCCAATTGGGCCGCCCGGCCTTCAGGGTTTTGCAGAATGTTCTTCAGTTCTTTTACCAGATTTTGGGCATTCATATCGCCTTGGATTAATTCTGGAACCACTTTGCGGCCGGCAATCAGGTTTACCAAAGAAATGAAAGGCACTTTGATCACGGCGCGGCCAATCCAGTAAGAGATAGCGCTGGTACGGTAACATACTACCTGCGGCACGCTGAACATAGCGGTTTCCAGAGTGGCGGTACCCGAAGTTACCAGTGCGGCTTGAGCATTGGCCAGCAGATCATAGGTCTGGTCGTAGACAATCTTGATGAACGGCTTCCGGTTGAAGTTCTCATAGTACTCCTTGGAAAAATTGCTCACGGCTGCCACCACAAACTGATAATCCTGGAAGGGCGGCAGAATACTGAGCATGATGTAGAGAATGTTCTCTATCTCCTGCTGCCGGCTGCCGGGCAATACCGCAATGATAGGTCTGTCATCCAGGTCATTGTCTTTCCTGAAATTGGGGTTGAGGACGTGGGCCGAGACCGCATCTGAGACCGGGTTGCCTACATAATCTGTCTTGTAGTCAAACTTCTGGTAGAAGTCTTTCTCAAAGGGCATAATGACAAACATCTTGTCTACCAACTTCTTAATGGTATGCACGCGGCCTTGGTTCCAGGCCCAGATTTTAGGGGAAATGTAGTAAAAGACTTTTATGCCTTGCGCCTTCGCAAACTTAGCAATGCGCATGTTAAACCCGGCGTAGTCTACCAGAATGACCACATCGGGCTGGTAGGCCAAAATATCCGTCTGGCACTCATTCAGGAAACGCTTGATTTTGAACAGGTTTTTGGCGGCTTCCAGAAAGCCCATGAAGGCCATCTCCTGGTAATGCTTCACCAATTCTGCCCCTGCCGCTTCCATCATGTCGCCGCCCCAGCAGCGAACGTGGGCCTCAGAATCTTGCAGGTGCAATTGCTTGATTAGGTTTGAGGCGTGCAGGTCTCCAGAGCGTTCTCCGGCAATAATGTAATATTTCATTGAATGTGTCTGAACGGTAACAGGGCTCTGACAATGAAAAGCCGATATAAACCCTTCAACACAAGGTTTGTGCCAAAACGTTACTAATCAACAAATATTGTACTTTCTGTAAAAAATATTTCGCCGTGTTGTTCGTCCGTTAGGGGTATGAGAGTTAGCTATTCACCAAAATATTCCACAAAGTTACGGGGAGTCTCGTATAATTTCAGGCTGTGCAGTTGCGCACTAGATATACGAGGAATGAGGGGGTTCAGGATGTTCCAGAATTCCATGACCAGGTTTTCTGTGCTGGCCAGTTTGCCTTCCATGAACGCGACGTCCATGTTCAGGTTCTTATGGTCTACTTTCTTGATGATGTGCTCCCTGATAAGCGTACTCAACTGCTTTAAATCTATCACGAATCCTGTGTCTGGATCTGGCTTGCCCTTCACCGTTACAATCAGTTCATAGTTGTGTCCATGCCAATTGGCGTTCGCGCAAGGTCCAAAAACTTCTTTGTTCTTAGCCAGCGACCAATTGGGGTTATGCAACTTATGGGCTGCATTGAAATGCTCTAATCTGCTTACGTATACCATTAACTGAATCGGTAGTTCTTTCTTCGCAGCAAATATACGAAGAAAGGTACACCAAAGAACGAAGTTACGATACCAACTGGCATACCGGCGGGCGGATAAATCCACCGAGAAATCAAATCACAGATGACCAGGAATAAACCTCCGGCCAAGGCGCACGCCATCAGGTTGAAGCGGTTGGTGCTTCCCAGCAATGCCCGCGTAATGTGCGGCACCATCAAACCCACAAACCCGACCGGTCCCGAGAAGGCCACCGCAAACCCCGTTACTACCGACACCGCAATGAGCATGACCCACCGGATACGCCGCACATCCACACCCAAGGTTTCGGCGCGTTCGGTTCCCAGCAAGAGCACACTCAAATGCCGTTGCAGAAAGAAAAACAAAATCAGACCTGCCGCCAAGGCCGAAGCCGGATAACCCAACGTAGCCCAGTCTGCTTTCTCAAAACCGCCCATGCTCCAGAACACCACAGACTTGAGCTGCCCTTCTGAGTTGGACAGGAACATAAGCAAGCTGACCAGCGCGGTGAGCAAGGAACTAAGCGCCACTCCTACTAACAGCATTTGGCTAGGAATCAATTGCCCCCGGCGGGAACCCAGCAGCACCACTACCAAGGTCACGGCAAAAGAACCCACCAGGGCGAAGAACGGGGGCAAATACAACCCCATAAACGTGAGGTCTGCAAACAGAAAAAAACTGAAAGAAGCGCCCAGAGAAGCACCGGAAGCTGTTCCTAGTAAATAGGGGTCGGCCAAAGCATTGTTCACCAAGGCTTGCATGAGGTACCCCGAGAAAGCAAGTGACGCGCCCGTTAAAAACGCTAGCAATAACCGGGGCAAGCGCAGGTTAATGATACTATAGTGCGTGGCGTTTTGGGCATCGTATTTAAAAAGCGCGTCTAAAACGGTGGCATACGAGGTAGGCAGGCTGCCTATTTTGAGGCCCAGGAGAAATCCCAGTGCCAACAGCACCAACAGAAACAACAGAAGGAGAATTGCTTTCCTCACCGCAACGTAGCTTTAAGTTCGGCAATGCTTTCTACCACCCGTGGGCTGGGTCTGGACATTAAATCATCATCCAGGTTATAGATCCGTTTCTGTTGGTAGGCTTTGATGCGGCGCAGCTCAGGATACAGCGAGAAGAACGTTTTTTCCATTTGCTCAAAATCGCCGCCTATAAACACTTCGGGATTCATCTTGAGGATGTACTCGCGGGTAAGGGCCGGATAAGGTTGGTCAAAGGTTTCGGTGACGGCGTTCAGGGCACCGGCGTAGCGGAGCTTGTCGGTGAACAGAGTGTTGCGGCCATAGACGTAAATGGGGTCACGCCAGGTAATGGCTAAAACGCGGGGGCGGGTTTTTCCCGTAGTATCCGCAGCTAATTGGTTTAGCTGGTTTTGAAGGGAATCTACAAGAGCGTTGGCTTTTTCTTCGCGGCGCAGCAGAAAGCCCAGGTCTTTGAGTCCGCGCAGAATATCAGCCACACTGTCATAGGTCTGGAAATAGATTGGAATGCCGAGTTTCTGTACCTGGGCGGCCACTTCCATAGAGATGATGCCTTCAGTGGCAAACACTACGTCTGGTTTTAAAGAAAGCAACCGTTCATAGTCCATGGGATAGTTGTTGACCACGGGTTTGGTGAGCGCCGCCGCCGGATAGTCGCAGTTTTGGGTTCGGGCTATGATGGTGGCGGTATCTGCTACCGCAAAAAGCATCTCGGTCATGGAGGGTACCAGCGCCAAAACACGCTTGGGTTGTACCGGTAGTTTTACTTGTCGGCCCAGATCATCGGTTACGGTATGGAACGCGAAGGAAGCTTCGGCGACAGCCGGTTTCTTGTTTTCGCAGGCCGAAAAACCCAGCAAACAGAACAACGCCCAGAAAAGTCCTTGTTTTTGAAAAATGCTCCTTAAATGAGTTCGTGTCACAGATTGTTTTTTTGTTAGCCTTATAAAATGGCGGCAGTTAATCGTTTTGATAAAGTTGACCGTAGTATTATTTCTTAATTGCAGGTTGTATATGCATTAGCACATTGCATGTCTGGATCTAGCCAGCCTTGCTTAATTCTTCCTTTGTATTCAAACTTCACAAATACCCAATCACTTTCTACAGAGGTAACCTGATGAAACTTATTTCCTGGAACTTGTATCTTTGAACTGACCTTCGAAGATTTTCTAGGTGCTGAGTAAAGAATAAAAGGTTTTTCCCCTTCGTAGTTTCTTACATAAACTCCAACGTGCTTGCCTTTTTTAATCCAGCCCTTTACCTGTTTTCCAGATATTGAATACTCCAATGTTCCATAAAAGAAATCAGCAGTCTGGTTTGTGACGTTTAAAGTCAAGAAATCTTCATTTTCAAAGTCCTGTTTGGCAGATGCCACTAACTTTCCGTCAGGTTTGTCAAATACAGCAACATTCTCTGAGAACTCTGGGTCAATCAGTAATGCACAAGATTTTTCAGAATTCCGAGTGATAGGAATAATTGATGCGATGATGAATACAAGAGCAAAAAGCTGATTCATTCTTATAAATTCTGCTAACATCTTATAGATAACACCAAAGATACAGGATTTGCATGAAGCAAAATTCCGGTGCTTCTCACCTATTCTATTGTTTCTGGGCTGCTTTTCAGAAAATTGTCTAGAAACAGCTGCTCGGAGCGAAACTGTTTAGAGGTTAAATTCAGAAATTAGCGGCTAAAACAAATGCGCTCGTGGATTGTTGAGCCGTCTGGCGAAAGACCTTCGGTGCAAAACTTTCGTACCTTTGGATAGCTTTGTACTGAACTTAAAATCCCGAAATACATGATAGTAGTCACCGGAGCTGCCGGTTTTATCGCCAGTTGCCTTGTTTCCCGTCTTAATGCCGCCAATTTTAATGACATAGTGGTGGTAGACAACTTTTCTGTGGCGAAAAAGCTGCCTAACATTGAAGGCAAAAAGATAAAAGAGTTTGTAGACCGCCATGATTTCTTCACTTGGCTAGATGCCAACTACGAAGACGTAGAATTTATTTTCCACCTGGGCGCCCGGACTGATACCACCGAAACCAACCGTGAAGTGCTGGACTTGCTCAACCTGGACTACTCCAAAAAAGTATGGAACGCCTGCTGCGAATACCAGATTCCGTTGGTCTACGCGTCCTCGGCGGCTACATATGGTTCCGGCACGCTGGGTTATGACGATGATGAGTCCCTTATTTCCTTGCTTCGGCCGTTGAACGCCTACGGCGATTCCAAAAACGAATTTGACCAATGGGCCTTGGAACAAACCGCGAAGCCTTTCTTCTGGGTGGGGCTGAAATTCTTCAACGTGTACGGGCCCAATGAGTACCACAAAGGGAGAATGGCCTCGGTGGTCATGCACGCTTTCAACTCCATCAAAGACACCGGCCGCCTCACATTGTTCCGCTCCCACAACCCAGACTACGAAGACGGCAAACAAATGCGCGACTTTGTGTATGTGAAAGATGTGGTAGACGTCATGTTCTGGCTCATGCACCACCGCAAAAACTCGGGCATTTACAACCTGGGCAGCGGCGAGGCCCGCACGTTCCTGGATCTGGCCTTTAACACCTTCACCGCCATGGGCGCTGACATCAACATAGATTTCAAGGACACGCCCGAAGACATCAGGGACAAATATCAGTACTACACCCAAGCCAACATGGCCAAACTAAGAAGCATTGGCTATGACAAACCGTTCCACACGTTGGAACAGGGAATACAGGATTACGTGCAGAACTACCTTATGTCAGGTACCTATTATTAAGAAAGCAGAAGAGCAGGCCCTGGGTCTGCTCTTCTGCTTTTCGCCTGTTTTAGTTAAAACGGCACCTAAACGGCTGCCGTTTTCTGCGCCTGTAAGAGGGTGAACAATCTGCCCGGCAGATTTCGTATTAGTACTTAAACGCTTGAATTAACCCGTAATCTGTTTCAGCACCAGAACTCCCATGGCCTACAACATCGTAGAAAACGACATGAGTGAAGAAGCTTCATCTGAATCATTGGCCATGCCCAATGACTTACGAATTGAAACCTGGGAAGAACTACAGCGGGAGCTTTTCCGCGACTCCTGGGATGATAAACTAAACCGGTATCGTTCTCCCTATGTGTTCAGGGGCTTATGGAACAAAGGCTACAACCTGAAGACCAGCCTCATGCGCATTGGCGGCGATTACCCCAAACTAGAGCCACACTTGCTCCGCAACTTCCGCAAATACTCCCGGGGCACCATGGAGATAGGCGAATCTTTCTGGAACTGGCTGGCCGTTGCCCAACACCATGGTCTGCCCACTCGCCTCATGGACTGGACGTATTCGCCGTACGTGGCGCTGCATTTTGCTACGTCAGACCTCAACAATTTCCATGAAGACGGGGTTATCTGGTGCGTGAACTATGTCAAATCCACCGATTACCTTCCTGAGAAATTGCAGAAGGCCATCCGGCAGGAAGGGTCTAACGTGTTCACTCCGGAGGTGTTGGAGCCTATTGCTACTTCCCTCAACAGTCTGAATGAATTTCAAGAGAAACCTTTCGTACTGTTCATGGAACCGCCTTCCTTAGATGAACGCATTGTGCACCAATACGCGCTTTTCTCCATGATGTCCTCGCCAGATGCCATGCTTTGCGAGTGGCTACTGGAACACCCTGAGTTGTACTACCGGTTAATCATTCCGGCCAAACTGAAATGGGAAATTAGAGACAAACTAGACCAGGCTAACATTACCGAACGGGTGCTTTTCCCCGGTCTCAGCGGCATCAGTGCCTGGCTCAAGCGGCATTATACTACTACTTGATTGAATGATGGAGAGAATGAGTGATTGAATGCATGAGAAAGAGCTATCTTTCCCACACACTCAATCACTTCCTTTTTATACCAAATTATGAGTAACAACTTTAAACCAAAACCGGTCATCGTTTTCTCCGGAAATGCCATGGAGGCGAATGTGGTGAAAAGCATGCTGGAAAACGCCCATATCCAGGCCTTCCTGAAAGACGAGCACATTGGTTCAATTGCTCCCTGGCAAGTATCTGCCGGTGGCGGCGGGGCCGTAAAGGTGCTCGTTTCCTCTTTAGACCAGGAAGAAGCGCAGGAACTTATCTCGCGTTATGAAAGAGACGAAAACCAGTAATCGTTTCCCGTTTCGGCCTGATTTCTGAAAAACTGCTTTAAAAGCACGTTGTTAAAACAGCACCGAAACCTGCATGCGGCCGGTGTGAATGGTTCTGATGCCCTGGGGTTTGCGGCCGTCATAGTCAACCGTGATGTTGAGGCCGCTGCTGAGGCGCTGCTGCAGGGCCAGGTTCCAGGTAAGGTTATTGCCGGCTCTGAAACCGTTCAGCATTTCATAGGCTACCGGCGAAGTGTCTAGCCCGGTGTATTCTATTTTGATGTACCGCACAATGCCGGTGACGGTCCGTTTGCCCACCTGGCTCAACCGCGTCTCGGTGCCTAGTTCATGGAATTGCGCCTGCTCCTGCGCGCCCTGCTCGTTGGCTTTGTGCATCCATTGGTAAGTGCCGGTAAACCGAATAGTAGGATTAGGCTGATATGACAGTTCGGGTGTGGCTTCCCAGGAGCGAATCAAGAAGTTTTTGGTGGTCAGGTAATTGGAGGCGCTTTCCCGTTTAGACCTGGTTACGTTTAAACGGCTCGAAAACACCTCGGTGAGGTTTACCCGCGCCAGCACTTGTTGGCTCGTATTGTTCCTTACATCGGTACCGTTGGTAAGCAGCGTTTTCTGTAGTCCCTGCTGAAACGTCCATTCCAAGCCGTATTTGGGGTTACTTCGGTTGAAATAGAGTGTGTTGCGGTAAGACCGGTTCAGGGCCAGTAAGCTGGTATCGGCGAAGTTCAGGCTGAAGGGGTTGAAGCGGTTACGCAGGTTGGCCTCGGTGGTACGTTTATCAATGGTCACAAAAGACAGCGCTGAAAACTTAGCCGCAATCCGTTTCCATCTGGTCTCTGCCGTTTGCCAATCTCGCGGCAAACTGCTGTTCAGGCGGTAAGTGAATTGGTTGGTGTAGGCCAGCACGTATTCATCGGTGGGAATGAACAGCCTGATGAAATTTCGCCGGTACGGTGGGTCTGATGGTTGCGATTCAAAGAATTCGTTCAAATCCTGGCGGCCATCCTGGTTCAGGTCCTCAAAAAAGTGCGTGCCCTGACCCGGAATGGTTTCCACAAACAAATACTCGCGTTTCAGTTCGCGCCCGGTGCCTATGGCATACGACATCTCAGACCGAAGGTGCCGGTTCAGAAAATCTCCCGTCCAGTCTATTTTGGCTAGTACCGTGGTTTCTGCCAGACTGTCACGCGCCTGTAACTTCCGGAGGGTAATCAAAGCCGTTAGCTGATGGTTCTGCTTAATGACGGTAGCGGTGCTGAAGTTGAAGGTGTTGGCTACCTGTTTATTGCCTAATTCTCCGTTTTCGGGCCTGAAATCTACCCGGCGGCTGTACTCGGCGCGGTACTTGAAAGTGGCGGTGTCGCGGCTTTCAATGTAGAAGAGGTGGTCATCAAAGTAGTTGGCAGAACCCAGCAAAGCCTCGTTGAGGGTAGAGGTAATCCGGTTTTTATCGAACCGATACACGTAGCCCGGCGTGAATAAGCGGGTAGGAAACTGCACGCCAATCTCGCCGCGCACCCAGTCAGACGTACTTTCGGCTTGCTCATTCTTCAGTAGAAAGAAGTTTCCGCGCAGTTCCAGTCCTTTGAGTTTCTGCGCCAATTCCAGCGTATGCTGCACGCCGTCTACCTCCGTGGGCCGGTACCGGCGGCTGATGCGGTAGTTTAGGAAATGCAGCGCGTCTTTGACCCCGCCCACCGTGAACGTGAAAATATGGTCTTCAATTCTGGACTGCCGGGCCAGCGTGGTATTAGTGGGGCTGCTCCAGTCACGGTCAAATTCTATGTCGCGGTAGCGGTCAATGGGCGTGAAATTGGGGTCGGTGTACTCGTAGGTCATGGTGCTACGCAGTTTGTAGTCGCCCAGGAACTTGACGTTGCGGTCACTCAATTGGTACCCCACCCTGATGCCTTTGCCTTGGTCATCTTCAGAATCCAGGTTTGAATAGCGGTTCAAGTCATTTTTGGACCCGGCCACTTCCAGAAACACGCTACTCTTTTCACCCAAAGACCAGACTCCGCCCAAGGTCATCATCTGTTTCTGGATAGGCGTAGGCAGAATGCGGATGGCTTCATAGCGGCCCTGCGGCACGCCGTTCACCGGCTCTACCCACTCAAAAACGCGTCCGTTCACGGTGGTGTTCTTTAAAATGTAATTTCCGCCGGTGGCCACTTCAGTGAAACTGACGGCATAATGGGCTTGGGTAGAATCTGTGGAATATTGGAAGATAGTGTACGTGCCGCTATTTGCTACTGTGTCTTTGCGCAAATACAAGACTTGGTTACGGTCAAACCGAACGGAATCTCCGCTGGGCGTGGCAGCTAAGTCCAACCTGTCGCCAATCTGGGAAAGCAAGCGCTTCTCCTCGGTGCTCAGGTTCAGGGTAAGCGGACTGTTGGGATTATCAGCTTCGTTGTAGAAGTTGCCGTACACGTTGAACTTGCCCATTTTCTGGTAATGGCTGGCATGTACTACGGTGCGCGTGTAGTTCAGATCTGAATATTCAAAATCAACCCGTATTCGGGAATTTCTGGTGATAACCCATTTGGGCGTGAATGTGATTTCAGCTTGGTTGTAGTCCATGACATAGTCATAGTCAAAGCCGCGCACCAGCAGTTTACCGTCTAAGTACACCCGTTCTGAGTTGGCCAGCACAATGATAAACCGCTCGCCGTTGGGCCCGCGCAGCCGATACGGCCCCTGCACACTTTCAATGGGTGTAATATTTTCCGAGGCGAATTTCCCCTTCGCCACCGAGGCCGCTATTGAGGTTGCACTTTCCCAGCCGGGTTTTCCGCGGTTTACTTCCAGCGCGCCGCCCTGCACATTTTTGTAAAAGCGCAGAAAGTGTGAGGTGGGCCGGTTCCGCAGCACCACATCTCCACCAGTCAAGGTCCAGAGCCGGTGCTGCAACGTAATGAATACGCGGTCAAATTCCTGCAATTGTTGCGTATTCCCCTCGGGCTGAAACGGAATGTTCTGATCTGTGATGGAAGCCGTAATGCTGATCTCATCGGTCAGTTTTCCCTCCAGTTGTAAATTCAAGGCCGAATTCACGAACACGTTTTGGGTGTTCCCGATGGAAACGCCCCGGGAAATGCTTCCGGTTTTGTTCAGGCCCGGCGTTTTGAAAAGCTCCTCGCGCGGAGCCGCTTCATTAATCACGTAGGAGCGTTCAAACGAAGTAGAGTCCCAAGTCCGGATGTCACGTTTAAAGCTAGGCGCAGCCACATTCAACGGCAGCACCCGGTAACAAACCAGCACTGAGTCTATTTTTGGAATGTATTTGGAAAATCTAGGGGAAAACGCACCGGCGCTATCCTGGGCAATACTGTCGGGTAGTAAAACAGGAGAAGTTTCCGCTTCGGGTACCCCGATGAACTGAAACAGATTGGTGACGGGATCATAATGAAAGCCCAGCGGCCTCCGGATCTGCCGCCGGTCCAGAATCTCAATGGTGTTTTCAGCGATGGTTAAAGAATCTAGCCTGAAAACGCCCGGCTGCACTTTCACCCATTGACAACGCCGGTTGCTGAGTTCCTGCCCTTGGATTTTCCCGGCCCATAGTAGTACCGAAACAAAGAAAAGTATAATGCCCCAGCGGCTCATGGCTGCACTACGGGCAGTTTGAGGAAAAAAGTAGTGCCCACCTGCTCTTCCGTCTCAAACCAAATTGAACCACCAATCGCCTCCACCCCTTTCTTCACCACGGCCAGGCCAATGCCTGAACCCGAGTATTTGGTACTGAAATTCGGAATAAAAATCTTGGGCTGCACGTCTGCCGGAATGCCGGTACCATTATCCTGCACGGTTACTTGCACCCATTGCGGGCCCAAAAGCGCCATGCTCACCTTTATGTCTGGTGTTCGCGAAGACGGAACGGCTTGCAGAGCGTTTAGCAACAGGTTATTGAAAATCCGGATGAGTTGGTTTTCATCGGCGCGCACGTACACGGGCTCCGGCGGCAGGATTACCTCTACTCTATGCTGCTGCGGATTCAGGTGCAAGTCAGTGGTTCTACGGATGAGGCCGTTCAACTCCAGCGTTTCCAGTTTTAGGTCAGGCATGGCTGTAAAGTTGGAGAACGAGGTGGCAATATCACTTAGTACATCAATCTGCGTGATGATGGTGTTGGATATTTTCTCAATTAAGTCTTCCAGGTTGCCGCGCCCTTCCCGCATGGCTTTGCGCAGATATTGCAGAGAAAGCTTCATGGGCGTGAGCGGGTTTTTAATCTCGTGGGCTACTTGCCGGGCCATTTCCTTCCAGGCCGCCTCTTTCTCGCGAAGCGTGAGTTCCTGCTTGCTTTCCTCCAGTTTCTGCAACATTTGGTTGTACTCATGCACCAGCAAGCCAATCTCGTCTCTAGACTGATACACCAGTTTCTCATTGCTGCCCGTCAAAGAAGTTCGTTTCAGGCGCTCCGTTAAAAGTTGCAAGGGAACCGTTAATGCGCGGGTAGCCATGTAACTCATGAGCACGAACAACAGGAACAGCACCGTAAAGATGTTGAGAATGGTGGTGATCAGCTGAATGAGTTTGGTGTTCAATTCTTTCTGCGAATCGAAAAACGGAATTCCCAGATAGCCCTGCGGGTTGGTGGTAGGATTTGACCGCAAAGGAACATAGATGGTGCTGTAGGGCAGTGCACCGGCCTTTTCCTCCAACAAAATCCGGTTCAAGCCCTGTTCTTTCAGCACTTCATAGGCTTTGGGGTTCAGCCTCGTAGAAAGCACGCCGGCTTCAAATAGGGCCGGTTGGCTAGAAATGCGCAGCACCCCATCTGCGTTGTAGATATTCAGTTCTGCCTGGGCAATTACCGCCAACCGGTTTACCCGGCGGGCCAGCGAATCTGCTCTTCCTTTAAACAAGTTGGCTCCCCAGTTACTGGTGAGAATGTTTTGCCGTACAAACTCCCCCTGATCTGTATAACCCCTGATCAAATCCTGGCGGTACGAATTAGTAACCAGACTCCCTATGGTCAAACTAACCAGCACCAGCGGCACCAGCACACCCAGATTTAGGAAAAGCTGGATCTTGGTGCTGAACGTAGACATGATAGCTTCAATCAACTGCCCGCGCGAGAGCATGACCAACAGCAGTAACGAGAAAAGCGAAAAAGTATGCAGCAGAAACAGGAACGAGAAATTAGACAGCCAGGAACGTGCTCCGTACGAAGGCGTACTGACCAAAGCCACCATTCCATTGTTGGACCTGGCGCCTAAATGATGATACCCAGCAAAGGTCAATCCCTGGGTATACAACTGCGGAATATTGAATAGCTTGGGCGAAAACTCTTGCCCGTACTCAAAGTACCCTTCGGCTTTCAGCCATCGGTTTCCTTTCCTGAGCGCATAACTACTGGACGGGATAGTGTTTACCTGTGCGTTTCTTCGCTCTACCAAAAGTTCTGGTAATACGCTGTTGGGAGCCGTTATCTTAGGGCTTACTTCCAGCACCACCGTAATCCATTGCTGAAAATTGACGGGTACTTTTATCTCCTGCAGGTAAGTGAATCTACCAGGGTCCGTTTCAGAGCCTACCAGTAACTGCCCCCGCTGGTTCGTGATTTTAGCTTTGGGTCCCCACGTTTGGGCGTACGTCTGCAGATTAGTAAGGCTGTCTTCCGTGGTATGGAAACTTTCCCCGTTCACGTCAAACATCCGCACCGTGACCGCATAATTTTCGGTGATATTGCGTAAATGATGGCGTCTTATTTTCTGTTCTATCAGATTCAGATCACCCCAGGGAGCGTTCACCACATACTGAACCAGCGGATCATGGCTAATATCTTCGGCGGCTTGGGCCAGTAAATATTCGGTGAGATCATCGCGGTCTTTGAGCAGTTGAGCCGCAATACGTTGCTTGTCAGTCCGAAGCTGCACCGTATAGAGATCATAAAGCGCGGCGGCTCCTAAACTGGCACTCAGCATATTCACCAGGAAGATACCGGAATAAATACCTGCCCGCTGGCCTAATTTTCGGTGTAGTTGCTCCCACCCCACCAAGGCGGCACTCGCCAACAAAACCACCCAGTTACCGCTAGGGGCATCGCGCCAGAAGGCCCAGCCCAAGGCCAATACCAGAACGGTGATCCAGGCATAGGCGAAGGGCAGCTTACCAGTGGCGGTAAACGGCAGCGACCGCAGTAACAGACTCAGCATCCAGCTTATGGCCAGGGTGTGTAACACCATCACCAGGTACAGCAACAGCTTTTCCGGATCAATCTGTATGTTTTGGGTGATATCAAAGTTAGGCTGGGAATTGATGAAGAGGCTTCGGTACGTTTCATACCAGCCAATGATAAGCACCGTAATCACCAGGCCTATGCCCGCACAACTCCAAAGCTGGTTCTGTGCTGTTTTATGGAAATCAGAGACAAAGCGGGTTATTTTCACGAAGCGGTACACCAGCAAGGACATCACTAGAAAGCAGATTTCGTTTAGCAGAAGGTCGCCCAAGGAAGGTGACCACCAAGAGGAGGCGTACACTCGAGGGCTAAACAGCTCCAGCTCATACACGTTGTTGGGGAACTGCGCCATCAGCATCACAAAGCGGAGCAGCAACAGCCCCAGCAGAAATGTCCATAACGCCGCCACTTCGTTGCCTGCTTTTCTAAGTTTCTGGTAAAGGGTAACCAGGAACAGTACCCCCGATACAATAGACAGAAAATAAAGCACCAACGTAAATATCCCGGCATGCAACCACTGCCCGGGGTCTAGTATCTGCAAAGAAAAAAGGTAATTGCCTTTGACATCTGCAATAGGAATAGCATGCCCCCCTCTTTCCAATTGAATAGAGGCTACATGATTATCAAAGATCTGAGGATTAAGACCGCTCCGCAGAAAGGTATTACTGATTCCGTACCTGACTTCCAGCGGAATAACCGCCACAACACTCTGCTCTCGGCTGGGTTTGTGATGCAGGACCAGGAAACGCCCGAAACGGTTTTCTACCACCTGCTGCTTCCGCTCTAAGTACCTAGGATCTAGTTCTGGCCTCAACGAATGCTCAGACCAGAACACCAGTTTGTTCTGCCGGTAAATAAAGATGGGGGTACTGATTTTGGGGAGATTTCTGGAAAACAGGCCAGAATCTGGCGCTAGACTCTGCGAGACCAGGGCTATATCCTGTTCGGCTTGCCGCAGTTGACCGTGAAGACGTTCCTGTACTTCTTCCAACATCTGCTTCTCTGGGGCCGCCAGCAGGTCGCGTTGTACACTTACCTGCAAAAAAGCCGCGCCTCCGCCTAAAAGAAGGGAGATAATCAAGAAAAGTAAGGGAAGGGTGTACCTGAACTTCAACTCAGTTTTTTTACGAATTTAGCCATAATACGCGCAAAAATCCCGCCAGTACGCTAAAAAGTAAAGTATTACGTGAAAGATGCCGTTTCAGGCCCATTTTAGGGAAAGGAGCCTTTAAACAAAGGATGACTACACGGGAGAAACAGGAAACTTGATGGATTCTGAATTGCCTCTATGAACGCTTGTATTTAGAATCAAAGGAGACACTTCCGAAGAAATAGAGCATCATGACGCGTGCATACCGGAAGAGCACCGGCGTAAAGAGCACCACGATGGTTGCTACCGTGGTGAGATAAACCCACGTAGGCGGGTCATTAGCCAGAAAGTAAAGGGAAATACCTACCAGAAACACGATGAGAACGGAGAGACCGTAACTCATGTACATGGCTCCCCAATAGAAGCCCAACTCAATCTCATACCGAAACCCGCATACCGGGCAATTTTCGGGCATTTGGTCAAACTTACGCAGGTTGAGGGCAGAATGGGAAAACATAGAGCCTTGATGGCAGCGCGGACATTTCAACTTAAGCCCGGCTTTAAGATGCTCCCAAGCCTCCACTATTTTTTCCGGCTGTACTTATACCAGAAGAAACCTACGCATCCCGCTATCACATAAGGAATAGCCATGAGGTAAAGAATGCCTTTGTTCAATCCATTGGCAATACTGTCGCCGGTCTCGTTGTTGGAAGATTCCACCGAGGCCGTACACATGGCACACTGTGCCTGGGTGGGAGCTGCCTGTAGCGTTAAAAGCACCACCAGAAAAAGACCACCCAACCATACAATATATTTCCTATTCATCGCTTATGCCTTATTTCTCTTTATATGAACACCTCTGCTCCCGTAAAGTTTCAACTATAATACGGCGCAATCATCAAGTAAACGACAACACCCGTGATAGCCACATACAACCACAAAGGAAATGTCCATCTAGATACTTTTCTGTGCCGCACGTACTGCTCAGACACCGCAAAGTAAACCGATAATAGTACCAACGGCACTATGACTGCCGCTAGAATAATGTGTGTAATCAGAATGAAATAGTAGATGAGCTTGATGGTGCCTTCCCCGCCAAACGGAGTTGGCGCTGCCTGGTAGTGGTAGGTCACGTACGAAATCAGGAAGAAGGAAGACAGCACAAAGGCGGTCACCATAGCAAAACGATGTAACCGGCGGTTCTGCTTCCTGATCTGGTAATATCCTATGACAAGCGCAATGGCCGTAAGCGAGTTGAGTACTGCGTGTAACTTAGGAAGGAAAGAAACATCCAGGTCTCCCAATTTCCCAGTCTGTGGCATAAACAACAGAAATGCCACCAACAGTGGCACTACTACTGACAGAACAGCAATCAGGATAAGGTAAAGGGTATCGTTACGGTTGCCTAGGGCTTTATTTTCCATTGTCTATGTTGTACTCAGAAAGGAGTACGTTTATTTCGGTAATCAATCTGTCTACATCTGCCGCGTCTGTTCCATCATAAATCCCCCTCACGTGCTTCTGCTTATCTATCAAGTAAAGATCTTTGTTTGGAGGATCAGTCCGCAAGCCAGGGGAAGAAGCATCTAGTGAAAGTAGTTCAGCCCATTTGCTGATAAACTCCACTATCTCAGGCTCAGAACCGGTCACAAAAATCCATTTCTCGGGATTAGCCTTAAAACTATGCGCGTACTGCCGCAGCACTTCGGGGGTGTCTTCTGCAGGTCTTAGGCTGTAGGAAAGGATTCTTACGTCTGGCCTGAGCCTGAAAGCATCCTGCACCCTAGATAGTTGCGTGCTCATCTGTTTACAGGGAACCGCGCAGGAAGTATAGAAGAAGTTGGCCACATAGATTTTCCCTTCCAGCTCTTGTTGGGAAAATGGAGCCCCAGTTTGGGAGATGAGCTTGAAATCTGGCACTTGGTAATACGTGGTGTCATACCGCCACTGCCCTTCCACCAAGGTAGAATCTACCGTAGCCGGAAAATAAGTTCGGAGTGAAAATCTATTCACTCCGAACATTTTCAAAAACAAAAACGCCAGTACGGGTAACAACAGAAGTGTACCCAATACCAGCGCTTTTTTTGGACTCATTAATTAAAGTAGTTGAAAACAGACTCTCCGTAGAAAGTACCTTCTACCAGTAAGGCTACTAATAACCAAACCAATAATACGGTAGGAACCAATACCGCCCAAATAAGGCCTTTGGTCTCATGCTTTAAGTGCATGAATTCGCCTACAATGTAAAATGCTTTGAAGAGGGTAAGTCCAATAAAGATTGCGTTACGCAACGTGCTTGGATCCATCATGAAAGCGAAGGCAAACTCAATGGCGGTCAGTCCGCAAAGAATGAAGAAAGTTTTCCAGATAGGGCCCGTCTGCGCCTTAGGTATTTCACCAGTATGGGCAAACTCGTCTGTATGATGTGAATGCGATGCCATGTCTATTCAGTTTTAATCAGTTCAACAATTACACCAGGTAGAAGAAGGTGAACACAAATACCCACACTAAATCTACAAAGTGCCAGTAAAGACCTACTTTCTCTACCATCTCATAGTGTCCTCTTCTGTGGTAAACTCCGTTCACCGTATTGAAGAAGATCATGAGTAGCAAGACCACCCCACTGAATACGTGGGTTCCGTGGAAGCCAGTGATAAAGAAGAACAGATCGGCAAACAAGGGCGGGCCGTATTGGTTTACAATCAGGTTAGCCCCGTGAATCACACTGCCGTCGGCCAGTTTCATGCCTTCTTCAGTACCAGAGATAAAGTGAGTCCACTCCCACGCCTGGCAACCCAAGAACATAGAACCAAACAAGATGGTCCACAACAACCATTTTTGCACATCATTCTTATCCATTCTGTGTCCGGCTTCCACGGCTAATACCATGGTTACGGAAGAAAGAATAAGGATCATGGTCATTAAGGCCACAAATGCCAGCGGCCAGTCAACCCCATGGAAGCCAGGAAAAGCATTAAATACCTTGTCTGGAATAGGCCACCATTCCGTTGAAAATTGAAAGGCTTCATGCGTTCCTTCATAGGCTTTGTGCCGATGACGGGCCAAACCATAGGTTGTAAGGAAAGCACCAAAGGTAAAAGCATCTGATAAGAGGAAAAACCACATCATCAGTTTACCATAACTAGCCTTGAACGGCTCGTTCCCTCCTTCCCAGGTGCCGGTTTTTGGCTGCTCAAAGGTTGTTGTTTGCGACATATGTGTTACAGAATTATTAATGGTTCAAAACTAGGAATACGTACAGGTAAATCCAAAGGGCACCTAAGAAGTGCCAATAAATGGTGCATAGTTGAATACGGTCCATATTTCTGGAATGTACTCTGTACCTAAGGGCCGAAATTACTACAATAATTAGAAAAATTAACCCCGTAATTAAGTGAAATGCGTGCACTCCGGTTAATACATACAGAAATGAACCGGAAGGGTTGGCTGTAATACCCCCGAAAAAAACATTATTCTGCACCAGTTCTCCCCAACCTTGCCATTGGCCCACCAAAAAGGCAGCTCCGGCTACAATGGTCAGGATCAACGCGATTTTCAGATTCTTGATATTATCACGCTTGGCAGAAACATAGGCCCACTGCATGAAAATACTACTCAATACCAGCACAATTGTGTTCACCAATAAGACTGACGGAAGATCAAACTCCAGCCAGTTTCCTTCTTCCCGGCGCACAATGTAGGCACTGGTGAAGGCTGCAAACATCATGACGATGCTTACAATCAATAAGATCAGCATGAACGTTAACGGATTTACCCGTCTTTGTTCCGGCTGTATTTCAGGATTCATGATCATTACTAATTCCCTTTAAAGGCTATCTACCACAAACGCAATCTGCACAATAGGCAAGTATAAAAACGATCCAAACATAATATTCATGGCTGCCCTTTTAGAGCACGTATGCATGAGATAAAACGTCTGCATTAAAAACAATACTCCACAAACCACGGCAATGAAAGCCGAGGTCTTCCCTGCCATTCCAAATTGCATGGGTAACAAACCCAACGGAATCAGCAGTAACGTATAGATCATGATCTGGATGGCAGTCTTCAGGTTCTTGCCTCCGGCCATGGGTAACATTTTGAAACCCGCTTTCTTGTAGTCATCGTCCAGCACCCAGGCAATGGCCCAGAAATGCGGAAACTGCCAGATAAACTGAATCCCGAAAAGAATCCATGCCTCTACTCCAATGTAACCCGTTCCGGCTACCCATCCAATGAGCGGAGGTAACCCGCCAGGGATTGCCCCTACAAAAACACAGATAGGAGAAAGTCTCTTCAAAGGCGTGTAGAAGAAACCGTAAAGAAGTAAAGAAAGAAAAGACAAGGCTGCTGCCAGCCAGTTAAAATAGAGACCTAGTAACCCTACTCCTGCTACACACAACAGAACACAATAGATAATTGCTTCCTGCACGGTGATCACCCCGGTAGGGAGAGGACGCTTCGCGGTTCTTTTCATCAGCTTGTCCAGATCCTTTTCTAAAACCTGGTTGATGATATTGGCAGAACCGGTGACCAAAAGACCACCCAGCATCACCAAAGCGGTATCAATCCAGGCAGCGTTAGGTCTACCTAAGAGGAAACCAATTGCACTGGAGAAAGCCACCGTGGCGGAAAGCCTGAACTTTAGAAGTTGAAAATAAGCGGTCGCTTTACTCATAGCCGATGATGTCTGGGCACTGGATGTTACGTCTTGTACGTACATAAACGTGTTTATGCCACCAATTCGGGTGTGGGCTGATTAGGTTTTTGAGCGTAATAATATTGTATGAGCAGCAAGAACTGTAGTCCAAACAAGAGAGTACCAAACAGTAAATGCAGTGGTTGAGCATAAGCCGGCAAAGCTAAATAAGCCAGTACAATCCCCAGTAAAATCTCCAGGGCAATGACCACCAAGATGGCTTTTGCAGTACTCACTAACTTGGCTATTCCAAGCTTCTTCACTGAAAAGTAAAGGCCTACATTTAAAAGAACGAGTAAAATAGAGAAGGACCGGTGCACATAAAAAGATGTCCCTAATCTCTCTATCCAGGTTTCCCGGCCTAGGTTGTTTAATTCAAAAGCAACCAGATCAACCTGTTCTCTTACCTGTGTTCCTAGTATTACCTGAAGAAACGTAATCAGAAGTACCGCAACCAGAACAAACTTTAGCTTGCCAGAAGGCTGTAACGTGTGCAGGTACATTTCTTTCCGTTGCACCCGCATGACAATGTAAATCAAGATTGCCAGGAGCACTAGCGCCAAGGCCATATGCAGCGTTACCATTTCTGGCAGAAGATTGGTAGACACTACCAGTGAACCTAACCACCCTTGAAAAAGAACCAACGCCAGAGAGGCGACAGCTCCCCAGAATACTTTTGGATCAGTTTTCAGAAAAGGAGCCGAAAATAGAACTGTTAAAATAATCAAAAGCCCTATCACCACTCCCACCAACCGGTTCACATATTCAATCCAGGTTTTGGTGGCATTGAATTCCGTTTCAATGTATTGAGACGGATGTGCAAAAATCTCCTGGGCTACTTGCGTAAAGCCTATTCCCTGAAGAACTCTGCCAATGCGTTCATTCTTCTGGATTCGCTTCTCCTTGTACACCTCCAAATAATCTGAAGGTAACTGTTCTAAACTAGTGGGGGGGACCCACGATCCGAAACACTTCGGCCAGTCTGGACAACCCATCCCTGAACCTGTGCTGCGAACGATCCCCCCTACTAAGATTAAAATATAGACAGAAGCAATAGTAAGTACTCCTATGCGCTTAAACCTTTTATGAATAAAAGATTTATCTCTCATTATTATTCAGTGTCTCTCTCGTACGGCAGGTTAGATGACTGCGTCTGAGAGTAAGGTACGTTCTGCGGAATGAAATCTTCAGGAGCACCTGGCTTGCTATAGTCATATGGCCATCTGTACACTACTGGAAGCGGACCTGGCCAGTTACCGTGACCCGGATTCACTGGAGTAGTCCATTCCAAGGTGTTAGATTTCCATGGGTTCTCTGTAGCTCTTCTTCCTCTAAAGATACTGTAGAAGAAGTTGAACAAGAAGATGAACTGGGCAGCAAAGGCCACAATAGCAACTACGGTAATGAACGTGTTCATATCCATGAACTTGTTGAATGTCTCAAAACCAGTCCAGGTATAATATCTTCTTGGGAAGCCCGCAATACCTATGTAGTGCATTGGCATGAAGATCAGGTACACGCCGGCAAACGTAATCCAGAAGTGAACGTAACCCAGCTTCTCGTCAATCATTCTACCAAAGAACTTAGGGAACCAGTGGTAAACGCCCGCGAACAAGCCGAAGAAAGCCGCACTACCCATTACTAAGTGGAAGTGAGCCACTACGAAGTAAGTATCGTGTAATTGAATGTCAAGCGCAGAGTTACCTAAGATGATACCTGTTACTCCACCTGTGATGAACAAGGAAACGAAAGCAACAGAGAACAGCATGGCTGGCGTGAAGTTGATATTACCTCTCCAGATGGTAGCAATCCAGTTAAATACCTTCACCGCAGATGGAACCGCAATAATCAGGGTCAGGAACATAAAGACAGATCCTAAGAAAGGATTCATCCCAGACACGAACATGTGGTGCGCCCAAACAATGAAGGAAAGCAAGGAAATACCTAACATTGAACCAATCATCGCACGGTAACCGAAAATAGGCTTACGGGAATTTGTGGCAATGATTTCAGAAACAATACCGAAAGTAGGTAGGATTACGATGTATACCTCTGGGTGACCCAGGAACCAGAACAAGTGCTGGAACAATACCGGGCTACCACCAGTGTGCGTTAACGCCTCTCCTGCTACATAGATATCTGACAAGAAGAAGCTGGTACCGAATGAACGGTCAAAAATCAACAATAACGCGGCAGAGAACAGTACAGGGAAAGCGAGAAGGCCTAAAACAGCCGTCAGGAAGAATGCCCAGATAGTCAAAGGAAGTTTGGTCATGGACAAACCACGGGTCCGCATGTTAATTACGGTAGTGATGTAGTTTACCCCACCCAGCAACTGCGAAACAATGAAGAAGGCCATACTCACCAACCACATGGTCATACCGGTACCAGAACCTGAAATAGCTTGCGGCAAGGCACTCAACGGCGGATACACCGTCCAACCACCAGCAGCTGGTCCTGTTTCCAGGAAGATAGAGTAAAACATGATCACACTCGCCAGGAAGAAGAACCAGAACGAAAGCATGTTCATGAACCCGGAAGCCATGTCACGGGCACCAATCTGTAGAGGAATCAAGAAGTTACTGAAGGTACCGCTCAATCCTGCCGTAAGCACGAAGAACACCATGATGGTTCCGTGCATGGTTACCAAGGCCAGATAGAACTCCGGGTTCAGTTTACCTCCGTCTACCCACTTCCCAAGAAGCGGCTCCAGGAACGTAAACGTAGCCTCAGGGAAACCTAGCTGCATCCGGAACAAACTGGAAAGTGTGCCCCCTATGATGGCCCAGAAAATACCCGCAAATAGAAACTGCTTCGCAATGGTTTTATGATCCTGGCTAAAGATGTACTTCTCAATGAAACTTTGATCATGATGATCGTCATGATGATCATCGTGCTCTAAGTGCACATCTTTATGTAAAATATCAGTACTAGACATACAATACTTTTAAAAGATTATAACTATTGTTTTGATGCAGAAGCAATGGCCCCTGCGGCACCAGATGTAGAATTTACAGCAACCGCATCAGTAGCAGCAGTACTGTCTGCCGGAGCAGCTTGTAACTGAGAAGCAAAAGATTTCTGCTGTTGGGCAGCCACCCATTTCTGATATTCTTCGGGCTCATCTACCACCATGGTCATCTTCATGGCAAAGTGACCACGGCCACACACCTCTGTACAAGCCAGTTCATATTGGAAATTGGCATTTCCAGTTTCTGACTGCATTTCAGAAGTGGTCTTGGTAGGAATAAACCAGAAAGAAGTTGGCATACCAGGTACCGCATCCATTTTCACCCGGAAGTGAGGAAGGAATACACTGTGAATCACATCTCTGGATCTAATCTTCAACAGTACAGGAGTTCCTACAGGTACGTGAAAAGCACTTGTTTCGCCGGGAAAATCATCTTTGGCATTCTGATCATTCAAATCAATACCAAATTCGTTGGTGGCATCAATTAAGGTATGTTTCACGTGACCCAGCTTGTTATCTGCACCAGGGTAGCGAACCAGCCAGTTGAACTGTTTTCCCATTAATTCTACCACTACCGCGTTGTCTGGAGCAGGGCTTGTGATTTTAGCCCATGTTTTCCATCCTGAGAATACCAACAAAGCCATTACCACCGCAGGAATCACGGTCCAGATAATCTCAATCTTGTTATTGTGTGGGTAATAGTAAGCTCTTTTGCCCTCCTGGTGTTGGTACTTATAAGAATAGAAGAACAATAGGATGTGCGTTAATACAAAGACAAACCCAATCACAGCCATGGTCAGCCAGAACATACTGTCAATGGCAATACCATGCTCAGAGGCAAGAGGAAGTGTCATTCCTTCTTTGGAAGCGACAAAAGACCAAACAAAAAGGGCTCCCATCACAAAAAAGAACACCAGTAAAAGAGTGGCATTTACTTTGTTGCTCTGCCCAATGTCACGTCTGTAGCTACCTTTGAAGATTGATGCCAGTACCTGAATTCTGAACAGCAGGTATAGAACAACCAGTAAGAGTAGGATTGATAGTGCTACTACAATTGTAATCATTATCCGTTTCTTTAAATGTAAATCTTAAACGTGGTGGTGAATACTTTCTTCCAGGAAAGGATGGTTCACAGGAACTAAAGAAGCTTTCGTCAATTCTTTTGTATAAACAACCAAGAATATCCCTAAGAAAGTCAGCGCTGTTCCAATCTCTATCAATCCAAATCCGCTTTCACTACCCATAGTTCCTGGCATGATCATCATGTAAAAGTCAAACCAGTGACCAACCAAAATAGCGATACACACAATCTTTAAGATGATCATCTGGCGTTTCGCGTCTCTTGTCATGAGAACAAGGAATGGGAAAGCAAAGTTTATTACAAGGTTAAAGAAGAAGATCCAGGTAAAGTGGTTGTTGTTTCCGCCCAAACGCTCTTGGAAGTAGATTACTTCTTCCGGAATGTTGGCATACCAATACAGCATGAACTGAGAGAACCAGATGTAAGTCCAGAAAATGCTGAAACCAAATATGAATTTACCCAAGTCATGTAAGTGGTTAGAGGTTACCATCTGCAAGAATCCCATCTGTTTTAAGAAAATGATGGTCAAAGTGATGGCAGCAATACCAGATACCCACCAGCTGGCAAACACATACCAACCAAACATAGTACTAAACCAGTGTGTGTCAATAGACAAAACCCAGTCCCAGGC
The DNA here is from genome assembly GCF_054956755.1 of Rufibacter sp. JT3400010. NCBI lineage: Bacteria > Pseudomonadati > Bacteroidota > Cytophagia > Cytophagales > Hymenobacteraceae > Rufibacter > Rufibacter sp. JT3400010. The sequence goes on from NZ_JBUDXA010000007.1 coordinate 34,136, forward strand.
AGACATAGAGGAAGTTACCCCGAATATTACCAGGAAAGTGGCTCCCAACCTGATGCTTTTGTTGTAGTGGTTCAAGCCGCCGTTCAAATCTTCTGCAATTGATTCTCTTCTCAACCATTTGAAGAACAGGAACCACAGCGTGAAATAAGCCACCATTCTAATCACGTAGAAAGGAGTGTTCAGGTAGCCGCTTTTCCCTACAATGATTGGGTCATAGTTAGGGTTTCCTACTTCGTGTACAGAATGATCTGTCCAGTGCAGCAAGCTGTTATGCCCTGTGAAGATGATAGGCAATAAAAACAGAAGCAACATGATTACGCCACCTACTATGATATAGCTACCCAAGGCTTCCGGTACACGCTTGATTACTACTGACCAGCCAGCATAAGCTACGTATTGAATGGCCACCCACAGGATACCCACAACGGCAATACCCGTAAAGTAAACATTGTTCATCCAAAGGTTAGCCAACAAACGCTGTCCCCAACCCGCCGCATGATGTCCTGCTTCTGCCCCATGTGCTTCCCCATGACCACCACCGCTGAAGTTCGCCGCGATGATAAGACCAGCTATCAGGAGAACTAACCCAATGGCTATCATGTAGAAGAACCGCTTTGTGGCTCCTGCAGGAATAATTAGTCTTTCTTCAGTTATCATTTCTAATATACCTTTTATAGGTTAGTTACGCGTGTCCTTGGTTGGATCTGCTGTAGTACCTGTTACTGGATTTGTATTCTCGGTCGTACTTGCACCTGCCGGAGCATCTGTAGATTGAGAGCCTGTATCAGCCGCATCAGCTCCAGTGGCTTCCGTAATACCTTTCTGTAGTTGCTGCACATACATGGCAATTTTCCAACGCTCTGTTGGGTTTACCTGAGTACCGTGTGGCATCATACGTCCACGGCCATTCACAATTACGTGATAAATATGGCCAACGGGCAGAGTCGCGTAACGACCTTGGGTGTAGTTAGGAACCCCTTTGAATTTAGCTCCTACCAAGCCATCGCCCTGGCCGGTTTCACCGTGGCAAGGCGAGCAGAACCGCAGAAACAGAACTTTCCCTTCTTCCAGGTTTGCTGTGGTTCGAGCCAATGGGTTTACTAACTCACGTCCGGCTACTTCTGCGCTATCTTTGGAAATATGGGTGTAAAACCCAAGTTTACCTCTGGCAATGGTGTGGGCAGCAGGAACGCGCATGTTCAACCCACCAGGGTTAATGGCGTTCTTATTTTCTGCCAATTGCTTAAGCGGCTCATAAGCTACCGGATAATACATATCTGGTGCATATTCCACCCCAGGATCTTGATCATTGCTGCTACAAGAAGCAAGAAGAGCGGAAGAGAAAAGAATCAAAGAGGCTTTTGCCCCTGTTCTAAAGAAATTGTTCATTATTTAACTACCTCCTTCTCGTTAACTTCTATAGCCCCGTTTGAACGGAGAAGATCATTCAACTTATTAATGTCAGTTCCTTCTTTCAGTTCAATGGCCATCACATACTTGTCGTCTGTAGACCGAACATCCATTACTGGAACTTTGAGCGTAGGCCGCAGTCCACTAATGATAAAGAACGTAATCACCATTCCGAAGGCTGCACAAAGTACCGTTAACTCAAATGTTACCGGAATAAAACTTGGCAGGGCAATGTGCGGCTTACCACCAATGATCATTGGCCAGTCAAAACCTAACATATAAATCTGCATCCAGAGGGCGAACGAAGTACCGCAAAGGCCGCAAAAGAACGCTACGATAGGCAATCTGGAGCGCTGAATTCCCAATACATCATCAATTCCGTGAATTGGATAAGGTGAGAACACATCATAGATTTTAGTGCCTGCCGCGCGGGTCTGTTCAATGGCGTTCAGCAGCACATCCTCGTCGTTGAATACCCCGAGTATATATTTCTTACTAGTCATGTTTGTGAGAGTTGTTAGGTGCTGTGCCATGCATTGATGCGCCTGGATTGTGGGTGTGGCTTACCCCCGTAGACGATTTCAAAATAGATTTTACCTCAGCCATGTTCACCACAGGGAAGAACTTGGCGAACAGCAGGAATAAAGTAAAGAACAAACCAATGGTTCCTACATAGATTCCAACATCAATGCTGGTTGGCGAGAACATTACCCAGCTAGAAGGTAAGAAGTCACGGTGCAGAGACGTCACAATGATCACGAAACGCTCAAACCACATACCAATGTTCACGAAAATGGAAATGATGAACGTAGCCGTTAAGCTGCGACGGATAGAACGGAACCAGAATAACTGCGGCGTAATTACGTTACACGTCATCATGGACCAGTAAGCCCACCAGTAAGGACCAGTTGCCCGGTTAATGAAGGCGTATTGCTCATACTCTACTCCTGAATACCAGGCAATGAAGAACTCAGTGATATACGCCACCCCTACAATAGAACCTGTCAAAGTGATTACTTTGTTCATGGATTCTACGTGCTCCAGCGTGATATAATCCTCTAGTTTGAAGGTTTTGCGGGTAATGATCATCAAAGTCAATACCATGGCGAAACCTGAGAAGATCGCACCTGCCACGAAGTAGGGAGGGAAGATAGTGGTGTGCCAACCTGGGATAACAGAGGTTGCAAAGTCCATGGATACAATGGTGTGTACCGAAAGTACCAGTGGGGTTGCTAAACCTGCCAGAATCAGGGAAACAGTCTCATATCGTGACCAGTGTTTCGCAGATCCTGTCCAGTTCATACTCAGCAAAGAATATGCTCTGCGCGAAATAGGTCCGGTTGCTCTGTCACGAATAGTAGCGAAATCAGGAATTAGACCAATGTACCAGAAAACCAGTGACACTGAGAAATAAGTACTGATCGCGAACACGTCCCAAAGCAGTGGGGAGTTGAAGTTTACCCAAAGAGAACCGAAGGTGTTAGGCAATGGAAGTACCCAGTACGCTAACCAAGGACGGCCCATGTGCAGAACCGGGAACATGGCCGCACAGATTACCGCAAAGATGGTCATCGCCTCGGCGGCACGGTTAATGGAAGTTCTCCATTTCTGGCGGAACAACAACAAGATCGCGGAGATAAGGGTACCGGCGTGACCAATACCAACCCACCATACGAAGTTGGTGATGTCCCATGCCCAACCTACCGTTTTATTAAGTCCCCACTCGCCTATACCGAACCAAAGCGTACGATAAACAGAGTAGATAAAGACGCCAAGAAGAACCAGAGAAACCGCCAGACCCATCATCCAACGTACATTCGGCTTGGCTTCCACCTGCCGACATACGTCTTCCGTGATGTCTGCATAAGTTTTACCCCCAGTTACTAAGGGCTCTCTTATCGGAGATACGTGCTGCATATATCTTTTTGTGTTAAATTAAGCTTGGTTTCTGATTTTAGTTAAGTAGGTCACGTTCGGCTGCGTGTTCAACTCTTCCAGTACGTGGAATGCGCGCTCGCCTTGCTCCCGCTTCAGGATCTGAGATACCTGGCTGTTTGGATCCAGCATGTCCCCAAATACAATCGCATTGGTAGGACAAGCCTGGGCACAAGCCGTCACGATTTCTCCATCTACCGGGCGGCGGCTTTCTTTCTTAGCTTCCAGTTTACCGTATTGGATACGCTGTACGCAGAAAGAGCATTTCTCCATTACCCCACGGGAACGAACGGTAACATCTGGGTTCAACACCATTTTACCAAGGTCGTTGTTCATTTGGTAGTCGAACTTCTCGTTGTTGGCGTAGTTGAACCAGTTGAAACGACGTACTTTATACGGACAGTTGTTGGCGCAATAGCGGGTTCCTACGCAACGGTTGTACACCATTTGGTTGATACCTTCTGTGCTGTGCATGGTAGCGGCCACCGGACAAACTGTTTCACACGGTGCGTGGTTACAGTGCTGGCATAGCATTGGCTGGAAGATCACAGATGGATTCTCTGAAGGATTCTCCATTTTCTCAAATCCGCCGTCTTCGCGGGTGGCATCACTGCTATAGTAGCGGTCAATACGCAACCAGTGCATTTCGCGACGGTTCAGTACTTCTTGCTTCCCTACTACCGGTACGTTGTTTTCTACCTGGCAGCTGATGGTACAAGTACCGCAACCAATACAAGAGTTCAGGTCAATGACCATTCCCCAGTGGTGGTTCTTGTACTCATAATCCTGCCATAAAGAAATTTTCTGTGGCTTCTGAGGACCATCTGGCGTAGCAATACGCACGTACTCCGTTACACTCTTAGGATCTTTCTTGTAGTTAGCCAGGGTATTCTCCTGTACTACAATACGGCCCATCACCGTGTGGTGCGTCTGCGTCTGGGCAATTGGCTTATCAGCTCCTACTTTTTCAATAGTTACTGTGTTTGCAAACTGTAAAGAGTCTCCTACTACAGAAACCAATGGGTAAACGTTTGCTCCTACGTTATTGGCGGCCTGACCGGCATGGGTACGGCCGTATCCGATAGCAATGGCTACGGTATCTGCTGCCTGACCTGGTTGAATCAAAGCTGGCAATTCAATTGATTTGCCTTTGGCTGTAACCCGTACCACATCATTCTGCTCAATCTCTAATCTCTTAGCGGTGGCAGGTGAAATGGCAGCATAGTTATCCCAAGTAGCTTTTGTGGTTGGGTCAGACATCTCCTGTAACCATGGGTTGTTGGAGTGTTGTCCGGTTCCAATAGCTACTTTCTCGTAGATCTCAAGTTCAAGGTTATTTCCAGTAGCACGACCTGCTCTGTTGATGCTAACCGCAGCAGCGGCTAACGTCATAGGAGCAGTAGGCGCTGTTGGCTCATTCGCTCCGGTTGTACCGGTAGCCACCCCATCGTGCGCAGCTTTATCCCAGCCAGCACCGCCACCTACAACACCAGACCAAGTACGCTGAATAACGGTGTAGAAATCTGAAGTAGAACCAGTCCACTTCAATAATGAATCCTGCGCTTGTCTTGTATTGAAGATAGTAGAGATAGTAGGCTGAGCTAAGCTCAAGAAGCCTCTCTTCGGCTCAAAGTCATTCCAAGACTCCAGGAAGTGGTTGTCTGGGCATACATAATCAGCCAGGCTTGCGGTTTCATCCAGTCTGTCGGCGAAGGAGATCTTCACTCCTACTTTCTTAAGACCGTTTACCACCTGTTGGCTAAGTGGGTGATCATACACGGGGTTAGTTCCGTAGAAAATCACTGCTCCAACAGCACCAGCGTTCATGTCATTGATGAGACGCAACATGCGGGCATCATCTCCCTGACGAACGTAAGACGGTGCCGCCGTATTGATAGTGGTTCCGTTAGCACCTAAGGCATTATTGATGGCAGTTACCAAGGTCTGAACAGCAGGATCATTAGAGTCAGAAACAACCAAAGCTCCACCGCGGTTTGCCAATAGCTCACTGGCAGCGGCATCTACTTGCTTGGCTACTCTTGTGTTTGGAGCCTGAATGGCAGCTCCACCAGTACCACCCGCAATTCTGTTATACAAGGCAGCTGCTACCGCGCCGTATTCAGAAGGTTTAACCGGAACACGAACGTCGGCGTTCGCACCAGTCATGGTCAGGAAGCTTTCAAACTGGAAGTGACGGGACATGACAGGTTTGTCTGCCGTAACTTTCCGGTTGGTGATGTATTGTCTGGAGTACTCCACCGGAGAAATCCAAGTACCTAAGAAGTCAGCGCCAATAGATACGATTACTCTGGCTTTGCTGAAGTCATAGCCTGGTACCAGACCGCCGTTGGCTCTCAGTAACGCAGAGGCCGAATTGGCATCATAGGTTACGTGCTCAAAAGCAGGGAACTGCGCACCGAAATCACGGATAACCGCTTTGGTGCTTGGGCTGATGATGGTATTAGAAACCAGCACCACTCTGCCCTGCACGCCCGTTAAACGGGTGCGGATTTCCTGGTCAATGGTTTGCCAGGAGGTTTCTTTCCCTTTGGCAACCGGTCCTTTCAGGCGGTTATTGTCATACAGGCTCAACAAAGAGGCCTGTGAACGAGCATGCGTTCCTCCTCCGGTGATAGGTGAAAGGGTGTTTCCTTCAATTTTGATAGGACGACCTTCCCGGGTTTTCACCAGCACGGGGTTGTAAAAATCACCCATGAAATAGGTAGAGGCATACCAGTTGGGCACACCTGGCTCTACTTCTTCCGGCTTGTTCAGGTAAGGGATTGCTTTCCGTACCGGCGACTCACAGGAGGCCAGCGTGGCAGCAGCCACACCAAAACCTAGTAATTTTAAGAAATCTCTTCTTGGAGCCACTGGGGAAGAGGTATCCCCTTCATTGGCTTCACTTACTGGCAGGAACTCAGGAAACTCGTTATGAGCATGCTTCTGGAATTCCGGAGTATTGTTTAACTCCTCTACCCCTCTCCAGTATTTAATTGTTTCTTGCATATATCTCAAAAACTCAAATTCAGGATATGGAATTGATTAGTAGTGGCACTTTGAACATTCTGTACCACCATTTGACGCTACAATGAATGCGCCTTTAGATTGCTTCTCATGCAACTTCACTAAGTTGTCATAGTAAGCGTTGCCTTCGGTATTAAGAGGGGTATTCCGGTGGCAATCAATACACCAGCCCATGGTCAATGGAGAGAACTGAGCTACAACTTCCATGGTCTCAATTGGACCGTGGCAGGTCTGGCACTCTACGCCACCCACTTTGGTGTGCTGCGAGTGGTTGAAATACGCCAGGTCTGGCAAGTTGTGTACCCGAATCCACTCAATAGGCTTGTTGTTTTCAATGGCACGGTAGATCTTCTGAATCTCAGGAGATTCTTTCTTGATCTGGCTGTGACAGTTCATACAGATGTTAGCCGAAGGAATGTTGGCACTAGCGCTCTTATAAACAGAGGTGTGGCAGTAATTACAGTTAATCTGGTGATCTCCCGCGTGCAGTTTGTGGGAGAAAGCGATAGGTTGCCTTGGGGCGTACCCTTGGTGAATACCCACGCCCATCACTTTATCAATGGAAATATCAACGATTACGACTACCAAGATCAGCCCAACAATGATTCTAACCGCTTTAGACTTATAGATATTAGCGAAGTTGGTTCTGCGCTCCAGAATCTCCCGCTCTGAACCGGTTAAGTCATTCTTATTTTTAAGGTAGTTTTTCAAAACCGAGGCAATAATCAACAATGTGATTACCAACACGATTAACACAACCACCAATACGATCAACAGAAGATCTACCGTTCCGCCAACGTTTCCAACGGCATTAGTACCCACTTTTTCACCAGCAGTAGCGCCTTCTGGTCCTGCGGAAGGAGCAGCTGCTGTTGCTGGGGCGGCACTTTCGCTCCCTATGTAGGCAATGATAGATTTGATTTCCTCATCAGAAAACGCGAATGATGGCATTTGCTGCTTAGAGTACTGGTTGAAAAGTGCTACTGCATCTTTGTCGCCGCTTTGGATAAGAGCGCTGGAGTTCTTGATCCATTTCAGCAACCAGGCTTCTGATCTTCTTTTCTGTACATCATGCAGACCAGGCCCAACCACAACATCTGTACCCACAGAGTGACACTGAGTACAGTTGTTTTTGAAAAGAGTCATGCCGTTGTCAATCACGCCGGCGTCTGCACCGCCTCCTGCGCCAGCCGCCGGCGCTGCCGGAGCCGGAGTCACACCAGCCGTCCCTTCAACCCCCATCTCTTGCGTCCCTTGTGCAAAGGCAGAAGTGATCACAAAGAAGATAAAGATAAAAGGGAGTAGGAAAGTATATTTTGCTCTCTTTTTACAGCTAATCATAGCTAAATTGTAGTGTTAAGAATAGTGAAAGTACATTACGGCCACAAACTTACTACCCGAACACCATTAATCAAACACAATATTCCTTATTTTTAGGCTTCTGAAACCAATAGGCAAAAGGGTGTTTTTAGCCTCTAAACCCTTTGTTACAGCCTGTTTAAGCACTATTTAGAAGCTTTATAAATTACCTTAGTTGTATAGCTTTTGGATAAGGATGTAGTGTGCGTATAGTAGTTGACCCGCTTCTTCTACTCTTAGTTAAAAGTTAAGTTTTATGAATTAAATCATATTTATAAATAAGAATATTTTTAAGTATTTATACGGATAACTAAATACACATATTACTTCATCCATAGTAGTAATACCAACAGCAGAGTAGTCTTACTCTAGTAAAATACATTCCTCTCTATTCTTACAAGGTACTGCTTCTCTTGATGCAGCATCGAACTTTACTAAACAGCTCTAAAAAGGGCACTTGAAATAATCATAGCAAGCTGCTAACCGATAGATTCCCAACCTTTTCGTTGTGAACTCCTGCCTTTGTCTTGGACTTTCTTTAAACCTGAAGGATTTGCCTAAGGACCTCTTTTAGACGTTGTGCAAGCTAACTCAGCTGCTTTGATGACGATTGCTCTTTCTGATAGCACTGCTTCACATACTACTGCTGTCATGCTTCCATGGCCATGATAGATAGTGGACTTAGCAGACGTTAGCCAAGCATACTTGTGCTCTGGTTCCTTCTTAGGTTTGATACTTAAGATAGGAATGCCACTTCTTCCACTTCAACCTACTCCTGGGCAGAGAAACAGTACTTATATATTATAAGGTGAGAGTAGCGAATGACCAAGCTACGTTGCGAACAATATATTATAGAGTAGGTGAACATCTGCTTACTGAAAGCAAAAGATTGCCCACAGTCTCCTACACACCAACTTTTATAAGCTATGCTCACTTTTGAGTGCAATAATTACAGCCTGTTTTCCGAAAAATGGGGCTGAAACTCCATTCATAGAAAAATGTCTCAGTCTATGTACTTTATCTTACCTGAATCTTGGTTTCTGTTATATATTGCCTTACCTTTGCCCCTTCGAACCAAAATCATTTTTTCAAATGACTTTAAAAAATTACGAAGTACTCTACATCATGACCCCGTTGCTGAACGAGGCTCAGATGACAGAGACGGTCGAGAAGTTCAGACAGGTGCTTAAGGAAAATAGCGCCGAAATTATTCACGAGGAGAACTGGGGTCTAAAAAAACTGGCTTACCCAATTCAGAAGAAGAACACAGGCTTCTATCACCTCGTTGAGTTCCAAGGTCCTTCTACTATTGTAGATGCATTGGAACTTGCTTTCCGTCGTGATGAGAAAATCATCCGCTTTTTGACTACTGCCCTTGATAAGCACGCTGTTGCTTACAATGCACGCCGCAGAAACGGTGAGTTCAAATCATCTAAAAAAGAGAAGGAGGCCCAAGCGTCATGAGTTTAGTAAACGAAAAAATCCACAAGCAAGACACGCGCAAGAAATACTGCCGTTTCAAGAAAAACGGAATCCAGTATATTGATTACAAAGACGGTAACTTCTTATTGAAGTTCGTGAACGAGCAAGGTAAATTATTACCGCGTCGTTTAACCGGAACCAGCTTAAAGTTCCAGCGTCGTGTATCTCAGGCGGTTGCCAGAGCACGCCACTTGGCTATTTTGCCTTACGTAACAGATTCTTTAAAATAAGGAGGTAAAAAGAGATGGAAGTTATTCTTAAAGATGACGTGAAAGGCGTTGGCTATAAAAACGATATCGTTTCTGTAAAGCCAGGTTTCGGCCGTAATTATTTGATCCCACAAGGTTTGGCTGAAATGGCTACTCCTTCTGCCCGCAAAGTAGTGGCTGAGAACACTCGCCAGGCTGCGCACAAAGCAGAGAAAATCCAGAAAGACGCACAAGAGTTAGCAAACCGTATTGGTGATACATTGCTGGAAATCCCTGCCAAAGCAGGTGAGTCTGGCAAGATCTTCGGGGCTGTTACTACCTTGCAAGTTTCTGAGGCTCTGAAAGCCCTTGGTTACGATGTAGACCGTAAGCGCGTTGATTTTGACCAAGAGGTGAAATCATTAGGCGAGTACACTGCTACCTTGAACCTGCACAAAGAAGTGAAACACCAAGTACGTTTCAATGTGGTAGCCGCCTAGGTTCACACAATTTCTTATTCATTACAGACATCCTGCCGCACTCCGGCAGGATGTTTTGTTTTATACTCTTTCCGGTTTGCCAGAGAGTTGTTCAAAACACCCTGAAAACAGCTTTCCCTTCAAGAAGCTGTTCAGTTTCCTCTTCATTTTCAGTAAAATAGCTAGAAATCACTTATCCTCACAGTTCTCTGAGGTTGCCTTCCTTAACTATACTGTCATCTTGGTGATGAACGGCAAGAACGTTAACTAAACGACTTTCTAGCTTGCTCACAAGATCCTTTCAGGATGACAAAAGGAAAGTTTTTTGTCCTTCTACTTAGTAACGTTAAAAACAAAAGAAGACTCAATAGAGTATTGCTTGGTTTACCTCTTTCTACTTTCCTATGCTTCCCTACCCTGTTGTCATCTTTGATTTTGACGGTACATTGTGCGCCACCGAAAAGGCTATCCTGTACACCTTCAAAAAGACGTTTGAACAGAAAGGCATCACGCCGCCCTCAGAAGATGCCATTAAACAAGCCATTGGCACCGGCGGAAATCTTTCAGAACTTTTGCCTCAACTGCATGCGGTGCTGCAAGACAACCCAAAGGAACTGGAAGACTGGGTGCTCCATTACCGCCATATCTATGACACGGACGGAGGTCAGTTAACTACCTTGTTCCCAGGAGTGGAAGAGTTATTGCCGCGCCTAAAAGAAGCCGGAATCGCCTGTGTGGTCATCAGCAACAAAGGCCAGCGCGCCATTGAAGATTCGCTTGAACGCTTTCACCTGCGGCAGTACTTTGACATGATTGTGGGCGATAATCCTGAAAAGCCGCTAAATAAGAAACCAGACCCCATGGCGTATGAACAGCTGATCAAGCTGCATTACTCTAACTGTACCGCTTCCCAGATACTGATGGTAGGCGACACCGAACCTGATTTGCTTTTCGCGAACAACGCCGGAATCTCGTCTTGCTGGGCCGCGTACGGGTACGGTGCGGAAGATATTTGTTTAGCTGCCCAACCTACGCACACCATCCACTCCTTAGAAGAACTCTATCCGTTGGTGGCGGCCAATGCGTAAAAACAGAAATAACTATCTTCGCGGGGTACTTCGCCCCTTCTGCCTATGCAGTTCCGCACTGAATTAAACGTTCCCATTGCCCCTTCCCGGTTCTCCCGCACCAAAGGAATCTTCACCATAGGTTCCTGCTTCGCCGAGGTCATGGGCCGGAAACTACAGGAAGTCAAAGCCAATGTGCTGGTGAATCCGTTCGGGACTATTTTCAACCCGTTGTCTATTCACAAGCTGTTGCGGGCCGCGCTTACCCAAGATGAAAGCAGTTTAGAAGCGGGGCTCGTAGAGCAAAACGGCATCTGGTACCACTATGATTTCCACTCGTCCTTCTCCCACGCCCAACCCCAGGCATTGCTGCAAATGCTTCGGGCGCAGCTACAACAAGCGCATACTTTTTTGAAACAGGCCCAGGTACTCATGGTTACCTGGGGAACTGCGTACGTCTATGAACGCGTAGACACCGGCGGTTTAGTGGCCAATTGCCATAAAATACCCCAGAAACAGTTCAGCAAACGCCTACTTACGGTAGAGGAAATTACCAAGGATACGCAGCAAACCTTGGAGCTTCTACACACGCATTGCCCCAGTTTACAGGTAATCCTGACGGTAAGCCCCGTACGTCATCTCAAAGACACGCTTGCTCTAAACAGTGTGAGCAAAAGCCTGCTGCGGGTGGCCGCGCATCTGGCCATGGAACAGCACCCCCGCATCACGTATTTCCCCGCCTATGAACTACTGCTGGACGATCTACGCGATTACCGGTTCTACGCCGCAGATTTACTTCACCCCTCAGAAATGGCCGAAAACTACATCTGGGAGAAATTCATCCAGGCCTACGCCGACCATGCCTTTAGCCATTTCATAGAACGCTGGATCGATGTACAGCGCGAACTGGCGCATAAATCCTTCCATCCAGATAGCCCTGCGCACCAGCAGTTCCTTCAAAAACTACTGCAGAAATTACAAGGCATGGCGTTGGAAGCCGATGTGCAGGCCGAAATTGATACAGTTCAGCGGCAGCTACGTATGAACTAAGGCATTTCAAGCCTCTTTTCAAGAAAGAGGCCTGAAATGCGTATTACCTCACGATTAGAAAAAAATGGAAAGAAAGCCCAACCGCCTCGCGCAGGAGTCCAGCCCGTATCTGTTGCAACACGCCTACAACCCGGTAGATTGGTACCCTTGGGGAACCGAGGCGCTGCAGAAAGCGAAAGACGAGCAGAAACCCATTCTGGTGAGCATTGGGTACGCGGCCTGCCACTGGTGCCACGTCATGGAGCATCAATCCTTTGAAAAAGAAGAGATTGCCCAGGTCATGAACCAGCACTTTGTCTGCATCAAGGTAGACCGTGAAGAACGACCCGATGTGGACCAGGTATACATGGATGCGCTGCAGGCTATGGGCGTACAAGGTGGCTGGCCGCTCAACGTATTCCTGAACTCCGACGCGAAGCCTTTCTACGGGGGCACTTATTTTCCGCCGCAGCACTGGAAACAGTTACTTCAGAACATCGCCGAAGCCTACACTAAAAGTCGTCAGGAACTAGATACCTCAGCCGAACAATTTTTGGAGCATCTACAGCAAAGTGAACTGGCGAAATACGGTCTTCAGCAAGGCAACCCAGACTTTACTCCAGAAGCTTTTGAGCAGATGTTCACCAATCTGAAGCGCCGCTTTGACTTGAAACACGGCGGCACAGGCGAAGCCCCCAAGTTTCCCATGCCTAGCATCTGGCGCTTCCTGCTGCGGCATTACCACCACAGCCAGGACCCGGCGGCGCTGGAACAGGTCAACCTCACCCTGGAAGAAATGGCCTTCGGGGGCATCTATGACCAGGTGGGCGGCGGCTTCGCCCGTTATTCTACTGATCAGGAATGGCTGGTGCCTCACTTCGAGAAAATGCTCTATGACAACGGGCAACTCCTCAGTCTTTATGCTGAGGCTTACCAAGTGACGCGCAATGAACTGTACCGGCAAGTAGCCATGGAGACCATCGCGTTTGTAGAACGGGAACTCACCAGCCCAGAAGGTGGCTTCTACTCGTCTCTTGATGCTGATAGTGAAGGCGAGGAAGGCAAGTTCTACGTGTTCACCCAAACCGAACTGAAAGAGATATTATGCGAAGAAGCCGAATTGGCGGCTAAATACTACCACACCACAGAGGAAGGAAACTGGGAGAACGGCGTCAACATTCTGCACCGCCGCCAAACCGATGAAGCCTTCGCCGCCGACCAGGGACTTTCTCTGGAAGAACTACAGGAACTTGTCCAAAACTGGAAAGACACGCTGCTGCTAGCGAGAACCCAGCGCCCCAGACCGGGTCTGGATGATAAGATTCTTACTTCCTGGAATGCCCTTCTACTCACCGGGCTCACAGATGCGTACCGCGCCTTCGGCGAAGCCAGAATACTGGAACTAGCCTGCACCAACGCCAACTTCCTTCTGGACCATGTAAAACAAGGAGACCGACTCTTCCACAATTATAAAGAAGGCAAAGCCACCATTGACGGATTCCTGGAAGATTACGCGCTCCTGATTCAGGCCTTACTGGGCCTATACCAAGTTACTTTTGACGAGAAATGGCTAAAAGAAGCGAGAAAACTCACCGACTATACGCTCACTCACTTCTTTGATGAAACAGAGCAGCTTTTCTTCTTTACTAGTAACGCCGGCGAGCAACTGATTGCCCGCAAAAAAGAGATTTTTGACAACGTGGTGCCTGCCTCCAACTCCGTCATGGCCATGAACCTGCACTTTTTAGGCCTGTTATTAGGAAAAGAGCGCTATTCCAGCCTTTCAGATAGAATGCTCTCCCAAGTGCGCGATTTAGTGGTGCAAGAACCTTCCCATCTAGCCAACTGGGCTTCCCTGTTTTACCTAAAACTAAAGCCCACTGCCGAGATTGCCATTGTAGGTCCGGAAGTCCATGCCTTCAGATACCTCCTGCAACAACATTTTCTCCCGAATGCGCTATTAGCAGGCACCAAAGAAGAAGATGCCTCTGCCCTCCTCCTGCTGGAAGACCGCACGGCCCATAACGGGCAAACCACCATCTATGTGTGCTACAACCAAGCCTGCCAACTACCCGTGCAGTCCGTAGCCGAAGCTCTGGAACAGGTCAGTCGTATTTAAAACTCTATTATTTAAGAGATGAAAGGCCTTACTCTTTTAAGAGATGAAAGGCCTTATTCTTGATGGAGTAAGAGGAAAATGTGCGTACTAATTTTAGTAATTAAAACAGAATACTCGCTCGCGTCCCGCGAGTGTGAGTTACCTGCGGCCTCTGGCCGCTTCTGTGATTCTTTTGAATAAACTTCCAAAAAGCGGCGGGACGCCGCAAGTAGCTCACACTCGCGGGACGCGAGCGAGTGAAATCATTTATTGCTTAACTCACCCTCTCTTTATCATTCTGAAAGGACTCTGTGGGCAAACTAGAAAAGCACAATATCAACCATCCAATGCACATTCCTCAGTTTTTACCCTACATTCCCAGAATTCGGCTCTATAGAAGTCCTTAAAAGCAACCCACAAAATATTATTCTCGGGCATACAGAACTGGCTAGAGGTAGACGTTGTTGGAGTGGCAAGAACCTAAACCCAAATAACGTACGTGAAGAAGTTACTAGTACTAGGCGGCCTTTGGCTGGCCTGTTCAGCTTCCGCCTTTTCTCAAGACGGAGACGGTTATTGGAAGCGATTACAGAAAACCCACCCCGAAACTACCTTAGAAGCCTTACAAAACATCACGCCGGCTGTTTCCCAAGCCCCTTCTGGCCTGCCAGAGCTTCCGGCCTGCCGTTTAGCTTTGGTATACGGCGGCAAAACCCGTGACATTTCAGAGGAGAATCTGGAAGTGATGAAGAAGAAAGGCTTGAAAGCGGCTCTTATCCGGCAGTTCAGGAAAGAAATGCTCTTCACCTCGGCTGAGAAGGAAGTTTGGCTGCCCGTGAAAGCCACGTTGGTAGACCAGTTGCAGATTGAAGTAGCCCCTGCCGCCCCGGTGTTGCTGTACACTACCGTCTTGCAGAACCCAATTCCCCAGCATACTCCTGTGACCTTGTTGGTAGAAGACTATCAGGTGAGATAAGGAAAGTTTCCGTTTACGGGCTGTTTTTCCGAACTTTGGCTCAAATCGGACGCTTTGACACCAGAATTAGAATTTCATATTCCCGCTGATGACGTCCCTGAACGGATAACCCTGTTTGCGGACGTCATTTTACCTTTACCGCTTCCCAAGCTTTACACGTACAGGGTGCCTTATCAGATGAGTGATGAGGTATTGGTGGGTGCCCGCGTGCTGGTGCAGTTCGGCTCCAAGAAAGTACTGAGCTGTGTGGTGGCCCGCGTGCATGAGCAGCCCCCCAAAGAATACCAGGCCAAATACATACTGGAAGTCATTGACGAAAAACCAGTGGTAACCGGTCCGCAGTTGCGCCTCTTCCTCTGGATGGCCGAGTACTACCTCTGCACCCTGGGCGAAGTCATCAATGCGGCCCTTCCCTCGGCCCTGAAACTCAGCAGCGAATCTAAAATCCAGTTGCATCCGCAATTTCAGCTGGAAACCAATGAATGGCCGCTGACGGCGCATGAGGAGAAAATCATTTTCGCGCTGCGCCAGAAGCCCCACCTCACCTTTACTGAGGTAGGGCAGTTGCTGCAACTCACCAGTTTCCATAAAATTATTAAATCACTCTTACTCAAAGATGTCATCATCATCTATGAGGAAATAGCCGAGAAATACGCGCCCAAAGTAGTGAAGAAGGTGCGCCTCGCCCCTCACTTCGTGACCGATGAGGCAACCTTGGAAGAGCTATTCAATCAACTAGCGGCCCGCCCGAAACAACTGGATGTGCTGCTCAAATACGTGCAGCTCACGCCCATTCTGCAGAACCTCCGCCTGAATGACGAAGGCCTGGAGAAAAACGTGCTCACGTCCAACCCTCACTTGTCTCTATCCGCCATTACCACCTTGCTGAAGAATGGCATTCTGGAGCAGTTTGACGTGGTGGTGAGCCGCTTCCCCATGGCCGAAGGCCGGGGGCCGTACTTAAGCTCTGATTTGTCACCGGCCCAAACTGCCGCCCGTGACCAGGTGCTGGAAATGTTCAATGAGAAAAGCACGGTGCTGCTGCACGGCATCACGGGCAGCGGTAAAACTGAAATTTACATTGACCTCATTCAGAAAGCGGTAGAAGCGGGCGGGCAGGTGCTCTATCTTCTCCCTGAAATTGCGCTTACCGCCCAGATTGTGACCCGCCTGAAACGGGTGTTCGGGGATAGGTTGGGCGTGTACCATTCCAAGTTCTCAGACAACGAGCGCGTGGAAGTCTGGAACGGGATTCTCTCGGGCCGGTTCCAGGTGGTGGTGGGCGTACGTTCTTCGGTGTTTCTGCCATTCCATTCGCTTTCGCTCATCATTGTGGACGAAGAGCACGAACCCTCCTACAAGCAGCACGAACCCGCGCCGCGCTACAATGCCCGGGAGGTGGCGTTTATGATGGCGCAGTTCCAGGGCGCTAAAACGTTGCTGGGCTCGGCCACGCCGTCCATAGAGTCTTATTACCATTGCAAGAGCGGCCGTTGGGGATTGGTAAACTTGCTCGAACGCTACGGTGAGGCCACTTTGCCGCAGGTAGAACTGGTAGATACCCGGCAGGAAAGCCTGCGCAAGAATATGCTCAGCCATTTTTCCAATAGGTTGGTGCATGACATAGAAGACGCATTGTTCCGGAATGAGCAGGTGATTCTGTTTCAGAACCGCCGGGGCTACGCGCCTTTCATTGACTGTAATGACTGCGCCTGGATTCCTAAATGCCGCAACTGCGCCGTAAGCCTTTCTTACCACAAGTTTTCCAACGAGCTCAGGTGCCATTACTGCGGCTACACCGAACGCAAACCCAACGATTGCCCCGCCTGTGGCTCTACCATGCTGAAAACCGTGGGTTTCGGGACCGAGAAGATTGAAGACGAATTGAAGCTGATTATGCCCAGCGCCCGTATCCAGCGCATGGACTTAGATACCACCAAGAAGAAGAACAGCCATCAGCAGATCATTGAGGACTTTGAGCAGCAACGCACCAACGTACTGGTAGGCACCCAGATGGTGACCAAAGGGCTGGATTTTGAACACGTGAGCCTGGTAGGCATCCTCAGCGCCGACAGCATCATCCACTTCCCCGATTTTAGGGCGCATGAGCGGGCGTACCAGTTGTTTGTGCAGGTGAGTGGCCGGGCCGGCCGGAAAGGCAACAAAGGAAAGGTATTGATCCAGACGGCCAACCCGAACCAGCCTATTTTCCAGCGCGTGATACAAAACGATTACCAGGGCTTGTACGAGCAGGAAATAGCCGAGCGGCAGAAGTTCCGGTATCCGCCGTTTGTGCGCATGATTCGGTTAACCGTCAAACACCCCGAGGCTAAGCCTTGCGAAGGGGCCGCTATCTTGCTGACCAAAGAACTGGTAGACCGTTTAGGCAGAACGGGCGTTCTAGGTCCCGAGGCCCCGCACATCTTCAAAATCAGGAACCAGTTTTTACAGGAAATTCACGTGAAACTAGACCGTGACAGTGGTCACCTGCGGGAGTCCAAAGCTCAGGTGCTGGAAGCGGTTCAGGCCTTACTGCAGAACAAAGAACTGAAGCAGGTACGCGTTGTCATAGACGTAGACCCTTCCTGATTACAGACTTCTACCCCTTCTCAGAGCCCGTCTAGATGAAAGAGCGCCGTCTTTTTCAGCTAGACGGGCTCTCTTCTAATATCACTATTATTGGTTCTGACTTGCATCTAAGCAGTATCTGTTTTCATTCCGCAAAAACAGTTAAAAACCAACGTCTTTTTCATCCTCAAAAAAATCGGGCTCAGTTTCAGAATCTTCGGCTTCATCCTCATATTAAGCCTTTTAAGAAATCCTTAACATACAACCAAGCAACGTTTTGCTCAACTTTGCATCTATATAATCAAAAGGGCTACTTCCCAACGGACGAACTCTTCTTATACCGTTTAAAAAATTTAACCATAAAAAATTATGAAAACTCAATTAACCACCGCCTTCTTTTCTGTTTGTTTCCTATTGAACATGGTTCCTGCCTTTGCTGGAAACACGCCTGCCAACGGAGTTGACAACCGCACCACCAAAGCGTTTTCGCACGTGCTTAAAACCAACAACCTGCGCATCTTGTCACTGGAACTGCAACCAGGTGAATTCCTGGATTTCCATGCCTCTCCAGAGCAGGAAGCCTACGCCGCCTCAGACGGAACCTTGCGCACCGTAACCGCAGACGGCCAGGAGAAAACGATCAACGTGAAAGCCGGTGACCGTCTTTGGATGGATCTGACTCAGTTCAAGAACTGGAACACCGGAGAAAAAACCTTGAAAATAATGCTCCTGGAGCGTCCTACAGAAGGTGTTGAAAAAAAATCTAACATTTCTTTGTACACACTTAAACCTTAATGGATTAGCTCCGTTAAAACCTATACATTCACACTCTATTTCAGCTTAAAAGTAGTCTTAGTCTATCCGCTTGCGCTCTGGTGATAGACTACTTTTAAGCATTTTTTTTGCCTTTACTTTTCCTTAGCCATTCTGCCCAGAATGGCTTTTCTTTTGCCCCACGGCTCTTTCCCCTAGAGATGCGACTTCACGGTTCAGTAAGGCTTTTTCCGGTTCACTCCGGCTTTATCAGGCTTCAGTTAGAAAAAGGCCCGCTTCTTCTTATTTAGGTTGTGGTGGGCGCAAAGTCACTGCATATTTGTATCATCAATCAGCACGGAAGCGGTTGAGTCACCTGCCCACAGGAAGATTCCCCACCATTTGGTTGATTGCTGCCCAGCGCAGCACTTCTAGTAGAATTTAGGTTTTGTTTGTTAGTTTGGTGTAAGGGGCCCGGTTTTTCCGGGCTTTTTCATTTCAGGTCCATTCCAACTCCGTTGCTGAAAATCGTTTTAGACGTACTTTCCGGAAAGGGGCCGTAAAACGGATTTCTGCTAGCTGGGATGGATGTTCAGTCTAGCTTAGAATGTCCATCGGCTAACTAAGAGGGAAAGTGTGCAACCTACCTCTACCACTCCGAGGAAGGGAATCTTGTACATAATTTTTCCTACTCTCCTGCTCCCTGCTCTTTCAGATTTATCAATCCGAAAGTACTCTGTCGGGGGGGCTCAATCCCCGCATCTGCTAGAATAATGAAGAAGGTGGTTCAGAATCAAGAATAGTGCCTTGCCGGTGGTTCCCGGCGAGGCTGGAGACTCGCTTCATCCTTAGTCACGAGACGGGAGTCTCGCGCCAGTGGATTGAGGTATTTCAACCCTGTGAGGTTTTGGAAACCTCACAGGATTTCGCGTTTCAGGCCCTTTTCTGTAAAACAGCCAAAGAACAGTAAAGAGTCTTCTAACAATGATAGCGTTTCCTACGGGTCATTTTAGTGAAAATTCTGTCCGGTTCAGGAGGCGTAAGGACGGTTTCACGCGGGCTGTTTCCACTTCACTCCGGCTTTGTCTAGGTTCAGCCAGAAAAAGGACTGCTTCCTCCTTTTTGGGTTGTGGTGCGGCTCAAAGCACTGCATCTTTGTAACACTAAACGAGACCACAGCCCCTGAATCCCTCTCAGCTAGCTGCTCTCCCAGGTTCTTGTTTGGTATTTAGGTTTGTTTAAAGTTTTGTTTGTTAGTTTGGTGTAAGGGGCCCGGTTTTTCCGGGCTTTTTCATTTTACATCGGTTTACAAACAGGTTCTACTGTTTACAGGGCGTTTTCCAGAGAACAAGGCTAAAACAGCTTTTCCCTTTCCTCGTACGCTCTCCTATGCAATGGATCAAACTCTTTGACAGCGAGGCCGAGGCCAAAACTCAGATTCCGGTAACCCGTTCCAAAGCCATGGTAGTAGCCGGAAAGGAAATCTGCCTCGCGCATGCACCCTCTGGGCTATATGCGGTAGACAACCCCTGCCCGCACCTAGGCGATGCCCTCAGCCGGGGAACCATCAATTACTTGAACGAGATTATCTGCCCCTGGCACAGCTACCGTTTCCACCTGGGCACCGGCGAGGAATGCAAAGGCCGAACCCGCCCCTTAGAGCGTTTTACGCTGGAAATCAGAGAAGACGGGGTATTCGTGCAGGTGCCTGATTAAGTTTGAGGCACCTATTGGTTGATAGGCACTAAGCGATAGATGACGCCGGGGTTCTCCACGGCAATGTACACGTACCCATCGGGGCTCATGCGTACGTCGCGCACCCGGCCAATATCCTGAAGCAGCCGTTCTTCCTTTACAATCTTGTTTCCGTTTACCTCTAAGCGGCTTAAAAATTTAAAGCTGAGCGAACCTACCAATAGACTACCCTCCCACCCTTTGTAGCGGTTTCCGGTGACAAACGCCATCCCCGAGGGGGCGATGGAAGGCACCCAGATTTTGATGGGATCGGTCACGCCTTCTTTCTGTTTCAGGTCAGAGATGATGGAGCCGTTGTAGTCAATGCCGTGCGTGACCTCGGCCCAGCCGTAGTTGGCTCCTTTCTTTACAATGTTCACCTCATCGCCGCCCCGGGGGCCGTGCTCGTGCAGCCACAGTTCTTTGGTAGCCGGATTTAAGGCCATGCCTTGCGCGTTTCGGTTCCCGAAGGTGAAGATGGACGGCATCGCGCCCTCGCGGTTCACGAAAGGGTTGTCTGCGGGAATGGAGCCGTCTTCTTTGATGCGGTGGGTTTTACCGGCGTGTACAGTCAGGTTCTGCGGATTCACTTTGGTACCGCCCCTGTCGCCCATGGTAAAGTACAGATACCCGTCTGGCCCAAACTCTATGCGGCTGCCGTAGTGGTGGCGGGTTCTGGCGTAAGGCTGCGCCTCAAAAATGTTCTTCTGGTCTTTCAGGCTGTTCCCGTCCAGGCGGGCCCGCATGATGGCCGTAGTGGACAACGTCTGCCCGCCATCTTTTTTAAACGCTGAGTACGAAAGGAAAATAGTGTTGTTTTTGGCGAAGTCCGGGTGCAGTTTGACATCCAGCAAACCGCCTTGGCCTTGGGCCAGCACCTCGGGCGTGCCTTCTATCTTTACCAGATCTCTGTTTTTGGTAAGGCGGTACAAGGTTCCGGAGCGTTCGGTGACCAGCATATCGCCGTTAGGCAAAAACGCCATGGCCCAGGGCACATCTATGCCGGTTAGTACCGTTTCCAGTTGGAAACTGAGCTGCTCTGAGCGGTGAACTGTTGTGTTGGTTTGGTTCTGCGGCTTGTCCTTATGGGCCACTACGCCCTGCTGGATGAAACTAACCAGTTGGGTTATCTGCGCATCTGAGAAAGTGCTGGCATAGGCGGGCATTCCTTGGTCTGGGTAGCCGTGTTTGATGCTCTTGAACATCGCCTCCGGCGAATTCCCGTGCTGCCACTTGCGATTCACAAACGTCTCCAGTTCCCGGCCATGACACCCGCCACAATAGTTGACGTAAGTGCTGCGGGCATCGGCTACCTGGGAACTGGTTAATTGCTGCTCTGCCGCGGGCGCATTCCCGGCTGAAGTGGCGGTGGAAGAAACTGACTTGGTACAACTTGCCAGGCCAGACAGACAAACCAGGACTACAGAAGCAATTTGAAGAGCAGAACGCATGCGGGGCTGGGGTTAGGTTCACAAAATAGTAGAGCAACGCTACCAAAGACGCATACGAAACTACACTTTTTCAGGCTGTTTTCTAAAAAGCGCCCGAAAACAGGAACGCCCGCTAGTGGCGGGCGTTCCTGTTGGGTTAGTTGATTAAAGCGGCCAGTTGTTGACAGCAGGCATTTGCTACCTTCCAATTGTCTGGACGTACAACTCCGGCGTTTGTACCAGTATTTCGGCTTCTTTATAGTCTTTTACATTTCTGGTAAGTACAGTAGTTAACCCAGCTTCTATGGCCGTAAAATACTGAATGGCATCTTCAAAATCTTTGAATTTTGAATTAAGGGCTAATTCAATGACTTTATCATCAACTGAAAGAACCTGCACTAATACCTTAAACTTACTTAAAACCCTTCTCGCTTCCCCCATAGAAAACTGTCTGGAAAGCAGGTAGTGTAGATTTGAGAAAGAAAGCGAAGAAACCGCTAAGGTAAGTTCGCCTTTATCTGCTAAGGTGAATAAAGTAGCCGCATATACGTAATGCGGTTCCCTTTGGGCTAACAAATCTAGACAGACATCTGTGTCAATGAATAGCTCAGTCATTCAGGTACTTTTTTGCCAAATGACTGGCATACTCGTCTTTTCGATCAACATCTTCTGGAAGAGAAATTACCCCTGAAAGACTTTTCACTAAAGGTGAAAGCTCTACATTGGTTTTTTCTTCTGCCGTGATTCTGTCCAGATAAGACTCAATCAACTTTGATAAACTTGTTTTTTTAGAAGAGGCATAGAACTTAGCTTTTTCAATAATATCCTTGTCCAGTAATAACGTCAGCTTCGTGTTCATACGTGCAGAAATATAATAGTTAATACGTGCAAGATTAACTGAAAGTTCATCTAAGTCCTAGCTCCTAACTTACTGCCCCACCAGGAACACGGCATTCCCGAACATCAGTTTACCGCCCTGCCAGAACGCTCTGAACAAAGGATTATCTACCAGGTACACCACTTGTCCGCGGCCCAAGTCCTGCACGCCCAAGACCAGGCCATTCTGCAGGTTGCTTTGCACTTTAGAACCCACAAAACCAGTGGCGGGGGCTTCGCCTTTCACTACCCCCACATTCCAGGCGTCTTTCATGAACTGGGGCAAGGTGTTGGTTCTGATCAAGGCCGGGTACGTGGCGCCGTAACCAAATGCCAGCGGATGCGTGTTGTCCAGGTTGATTCTATACACGCTGCCCTGTACTTCTTCCGAAATGGACTCGCGCTCACGGTTGCCGTACTTTTTGAGGTCATCTGTGGAAGGACCTTTCTTGGCGTTGGTGGTATCAGCGGCCTTTTTCTTCACCGCGAAATCTGGTTTATCGGCCAGGAACGTTACGGCGCTTTCCAGGGCAATCAGCTTGCCGCCGGCACGTACCCAGTCTTTTACTTTGGTCAGGGTGGCTTCGCTCAGAATGCGGCCGTAGTTACCCGTTGGGAGAATGAGCACGTCAAACTCAGACAAAGGCACATTGGCGAAGTAGTCGCCGCCCAGCACTGTTACGGGGTAGTCTATCTGCTGCTCAAAGTAATGCCAGATTTCCCCGAAACCGTACGCCGACACACCTTCGCCGGTGAGCAAGGCCACGCGAGGAGCTTTCACGTACCTGATGCTGCGCGAGCCGAAGTCTGAACCGTTGGTCACAAAGCCGGTGCTGGTAGAAGCCAGTTGAATGCCCAATGAATCGGCGGCACGGGTCACCAGTTGGTCGAATTTAGCACCCAGGCCCTCGTTGCCGGTGCGGGTGATGATGAGCGTACCAGGCGCGTATTTCTGGTTGTTCTGCTCAAACGGCACCTCAGAATAGCGCACGCGCACCTTAGATTTCAGCAACGCCGCCAGGAATTTCAGGTCCTGAATGCCGTTCCAGCGGGCTAGGTAGGCGTAGGTATTGGGTGTGGCCGTATTGGTCACCGCCGTGGCGGCTGGTTTGGCTTCGTTTAAGGCAACTCGGCCGGTAAACGCGGCTCCTTTCAGGCCATAGGCGTATGGCAACGACCACGCGGTAATATCATAGGTCACGGAGTCTTCCAGGCGAGCCGAGGGTTCAAACAGCACGTTCAGCAACGTAGATTTAGGCTGATAAGCACTGATGACCAAATCGCCGGACTCATATTTCACAGATTCAGTTTTGCCGGTCTGGTAGTTGAACCCTTTGCTGCTGCCTGCGGCTTTGGCATAACCATAGCGTATTTGCTGGCGCTCCAGATAATCTGTCAAATCTTTGATGCGGCCTTCTTCGCCTTTCACCTTGAACACGTAGCTGCGGTACTGCCCGAAGGGCTTGGACTGGGCATCTGCGTAGAACTTCTTGAATTCCTTCACCACCTGGTCCGCTTTGTCTGACATGGCCTCCACACTGGCCAAACTGGCGGCGTGGTGGTGGGCAATGCGTTGGCTTAAGGTTAAGCTGTCGCCGTCTGACTTCTGAATGACCACCCCGGCGCGGCCCGAACCGCCTTGCTCATACGTCATGGCAATAGCGCCCTGGTAAGTAGGCCAGGTATCGCCGTAGCTGGGGTAAAAGAGGTCGAAGCTTTCGCGGGTGAAGTACAGCCAGTTGTTTTTGTCAAAGTACCGGCGGTTGTACTCGCCTATGAAGTTCTGGGCTTCGCGCTGCCAAGGCGTGATGGCATCATGGTAGGGCTTCGCCGAAGGCGCGAAATAATACGGATTGTCAACGGCTTGCTCGTGGAAATCGGCGTGGAGTTGCGGCATCCATTGGTTGTACACTACGGCCCGCTGCTTGGACTCAATCTGCGTTTGCCAAGCCCAGTCGCGGTTCAGGTCAAAGTAGTAGTGGTTGGGGCGTCCGCCCGGCCATGGTTCCTGGTGTTCCCAAGCGTACGGTGAGGCATTGGGCGTTTGGTTGCGAGCCCGGTTGTACCACTGCGTGTAACGTTCGCGGCCGTCTGGGTTTACGCAGGGATCAATCATGACCACCGTATTTTCCAGCCATTTCTGGGTCTGGGCATTGTTGGGGTTCATTAAGTCATACAACACCTGCAACACGGCCTCAGAAGAGACAGACTCATTGCCATGAATGTTGTAGCTGAGCCACACAATGGTCGGTTGCTTGGCACCGGTTGGCTGGCCGCTCATTAAACCAGTGCTCTTGAGGTTATTGGTTCTGATTTCCTCCAGGCGCTGCATGTTGGCCGGCGAAGAGATAGTGGCCAGCAGCAAGGGACGTTTTTCATACGTGTGCCCGTAGGTCTGCACCTGCATTTTGCCGGGGTTCTGGGCCGCCAGATACCGCACATAATCTACAATGCGGGCATGGTACGTGAACTGGTCGCCCAGGCGATACCCTAAGAATTGTTCTGGTGTCTGTAACGTGGCCTGGGCATAACCCACCGACATTCCGCACCACAGAATGGCCCAACAGAGCGCATACTTTACGTAAATTTTCAGCATAAGAATTGGCTTGAGTAAGCGTAATAAGCAAAAGAAGCGATTTCCAAAGTTTGTAAAAAATGCTGAAAGAGTAAGATGCCGCAGACGGGTTTTCAGGCCACTTTTCAGAAAACTCCTCAAAAAGATGTTCTCTTCTCTTGCCAGGAGTAACAAGGGAATCTGCTTTTTAGCCGAGGGCAGATTTGGCACAAGACATTGTTCCCTTCCAATTTTGGCTGATGGGTCTTCCAAATCTTAAAGATGTAGCTACTTATCAAGATACTTTAAGAAAGTTCTGCCAGTATTAGGGGTAAAGGGAAAGCCGGGTGTCTATACTTCTGAAAATGCATAGAAGCGCTTTGCATCTCTTTCAAAAAAAGACATTTCACCCAGTAGAATAATCTAACCACCATTAAAGCTCTCGCTACTAAGTGTATGCTTCCATTACCGTGGTTGTGTCCTTGACATTTGCGGGCACACTAAGGCTTTCTTCCATCAAATCACTTTAACATTTTATGAAACTCAACAGAATAGCACCCCTTTGTTTAGCAAGCGCATTTTTTCTCCTCACTTCCTGTGAAGACAAAGACAAAGGCACTGATCCGCAACCGGTTTTAAAAACTTGCTCGCTCACCAAAGCAACAGAAGGCCAACAGGTCACTACGCTCACGTATACAGGTGATCAGCTCACAAGCTTCACGGAAGGCGCAGAAACCGCCACTGTTCACTACAATTCGGCGGGTAAGCCCAGTAAACTAACCTATGCGGGCAGCAATGATGAAGTTCTGTATACCTATGATACCCAAGGCAAACTGACTTCTATGAGCGAAGCCGAACACCTGGAGAATGGGGTAAGCACCCTCACCACCCAGTACGAGTACACCAATGACAAGATCACGAAAGCTACCTACACTAGAACCTTTCGGCCAACGTCTGGTCCTTCTACCATTCCTCTGCCCAGAGGGTACACGACGTATACCTATGATGCCAAGGGCAATATTTTAGTTATAAAGGAATATTCGTCTCAGAACTTTATAACCTCTACTACAGAGAAGTCTAACTATGATGACAAAGTGAACCCGGGGGCCTTCCTGCAATCTTTGTTCGGGCCAGCAAGCCCAAATAATGCTCGTACTGAAGTTGAAAAAGACGAAGACAGCAACATTGACAAAGCGGCCTCTTACACCCATGTCTATACCTATAACGAGAGCGGCTACCCCACCAAATTGGAAAAAACAAACCAGAACGGCGTCAAGAGCTTAGCCACCTTTGATTACAGCTGTAAATAGCCTGCCCTACGTTCATTCAGAAAAGCCCGGTCTACCCGGGCTTTTCTGTTTTACCCCCGCTTTTACATTTTTGAGCTTATTTCCTGAAATCAATCCCTAAATAGATGTTGTCTGCTGCCGCCGGATTCTCTAATTTACCCGCACCAAACCTCACCAAACAAACACGTATGAAACCAAACCGCTGGCAATGGCTCTTGCTGGTCCTTTTATGGCCTACGCTTGCCGCCTCTGCCCAAACCCTGTCAGATTCGGCCTATATCCGGCAGAACTACACCAAAACCGAGCACCAGATTGCCATGCGTGACGGCACCAAGCTGTTCACCATTGTGTACGCGCCCAAAGACAGCCGCCAGAAATACCCCATCATGCTGAACCGCACGCCCTACTCCATTGGGCCGTACGGCGCTGATGTCTACAAAAACAGCATTGGTCCTTCTTCAGACATGCTGCGCGAAGGCTACATTTTCGCTTACCAGGATGTGCGCGGAAAGTTCATGAGCGAAGGCGAGTTTGTGAACATGGCCCCTCTCAAAGCCAAGAAAGGCAAAAACGACTGGGACGAAAGCACCGACACCTATGACGCCATTGCCTGGCTGGTGAAAAACGTGCCTAACAACAATGGCCGCGTAGGCCAATGGGGCATTTCGTACCCCGGCTATTACACCACTGTGGGTTTGGTGGGCAGCCACCCCGCCCTGAAAGCCTCTTCCCCGCAAGCCCCAGTGACCGACTGGTTCTGGGACGATTTCCACCACCACGGCGCTTTTTTCCTGCCGCACGCCTTCAACTTTTTGGCTTCCTTCGGGCAACCGCGTCCCCAGCCCTCACCTACCGGGGCACCGCGCTTCAACCACGGCACCCCAGACGGCTATGATTTCTTTATGCGCATGGGTCCGCTGTCTAACGCCAATACCCAATACCTCAAAAACAACGTCTCCTTCTGGAACGACATCATCCAGCACCCCAACTATGACGCTTTCTGGCAAGCCATGAACATCAGGCCGCACCTGAAAAACGTGAAACCCGCCGTGATGGTGGTAGGCGGTTGGTTTGATGCCGAAAACCTGTTCGGGGCGCTGGAAACGTACAAGACCATTGAGAAAAACAACCCCAAGACGTACAACACCATTGTGATGGGGCCGTGGTTCCACGGTGGTTGGTCGCGTTCAGCGGGCGAAAACCTGGGCAGCGTCTCTTTCCGGCAGAATACGTCTGAGTTCTACCGGCCTAACATTGAAGCCAAGTTCTTCCGGCACTACCTCAAAGGAAACGGCAAAGGCCAACCAGACCTTCCGGAAGCCTACATGTTTAACACCGGCGCGAACCAGTGGCGCGAATTTGCCGCCTGGCCGCCTAAAAACACGCAAGAACGCCAGTTGTATTTCGGGGCGAACGGCAAGCTCAGCTTCGAGAAACCAACTGCCACCGGCAACGGCTTTGACGAGTTCATCAGTGACCCTAACAAACCGGTACCGTTCTCGGAGGAAACCACCGTGGGCATGACCCGAGAATACATGACCGATGACCAGCGTTTCGCGGGCCGCCGCCCAGACGTATTGGTGTACCAGACCGATGTACTGACCGAAGACATTACCCTGGCCGGACAAATCTTATCTGCCCTCCACGTGTCCACCACCGGCTCAGACGCTGACTGGGTAGTGAAACTGATAGACGTGTACCCCGACACCGCCCGCCAGAATGCGCATAATCCGGCTAGCGTGAAAATGGGCGGTTACCAGCAAATGGTGCGCAGCGAAGTGTTGCGCGGCCGTTTTAGAAACAGCTATGAGAAACCAGAGCCGTTCACACCCAACCAGGTAACCGCTGTGAATGTGCCGCTGCAAGACGTGCTGCATACCTTCAAGAAAGGACACCGCATTATGGTGCAGGTGCAAAGCACCTGGTTCCCGCTGGTAGACCGCAATCCGCAGAAGTATGTGCCTAATATCTATGAGGCCAAACCCGAGGACTTCCAGAAAGCCACCCACCGCGTGTACCACAATGCCCAGCAACCTTCTTTCTTAAAAGTGAACGTACTGTAAGCAGTAAAGCCAAACAAAACAGAAAGGCCGCTCTTGTGTAAAGAGCGGCCTTTCTGTTTTTGATATAGTTTTATCAAAACGGCTTTAAAATCACTCTGCACCCTAGTTCAGAAAAAAATATGAAAAAACTTTATAGGAAGTCCTTTCTTCATCTTCTCTTCATCTTGACAGGATAGTTTTGACGCATTAATCATTTAAAACCATCTGACCAATATGAAAAAGTTAACCTTCTTTGCCGCCGCATTTTTAGTAGCCGCCACTTCTTTTGCCCAAACTACTCCAACCTCCGGCACCCCAGAAACCAAATCAAAAACAACCCACGGCACTACGGTTAGTGCTGCGGCCAAAGCCAATGTCACTTCTGATGTAACTGGCAAAGGAGAAGCCGTGCGGGAAGTAGCCAAAGCGAAGGCAGACAAAGCAAAAGCCAGAAAAGAAGAAACCACCACTGCGCTGAAAGAGGAGCTTACCTCTCAGAAAGAGGCCGCTAAAACCCGAAGAGAAGAGCTGAAAGCCAAAAAAGAAGAGACTAAAAACCAAACAGAACAAACCTTGGATGCCGCCGCTCAAGCAAAAGCTGATTTAAAAGCGAAAGCCAAAGCCCAGCGTGAGGAAAACCAGGAAACTTCCACTCAGTCCAAAGCTGACCTAAAGCTGAAATCCAAAGCCGAGGTGGAAATGTCAAAACAGGGGCTTGAAAACCATGGCGACGCCGTGAGCAATCTGGCAACAGAAACCGTTGCCGCTAGAAGAGAAAAAGGCCAGCTAGTAAAAGAAGCAGCCTCTGAAAAACGCCAGAGGGCGGGCAGATTGGAGACTAAAACAGGAACGGCTGTGAACATTGGTTCAGGCAGTGCTCACCGCGCTAAGGTAAACACTGGTCTTTCTACCAAAGGGCTGAAACCGGTAAAGGTCCATGCCGCCACTAACCTGAATATAGGTCGCAAATAACCTAAAATTCCAACCTTGTTGAACTGCGTTTGCACCGGCAGCGCAGTTCAAATTCCTTAACCTAATCCACTGTAATACCATGAAACTGTTCATCAGCGCTTGCTTTGTTCTGAACTGGCTTTTGGCTACCTGCGCCCCAGCATACGGTTGCTCTAAGGGCAATGCCAACAGTTCTTCTCCTGTTAGTAGCAAAGCCAACTGCCACCATACCGTGTAAAATTCTTTGCGACATAGTTTATGGCTACTTTTTTGTAAATGAGCCTTAAACCTAACCATCAGCAAACATTAGCTACTTAAAAATGAATAAAAATTGAAGTATTCATCTTTCCTTCATCTTTCAATAGTAGCTTTGAAGTATCAATATTAGAATGCGCCCAACCTATATGAAAATCAACTTCTTACTAGCTGCCACTTTTATCTTTTTCATCACCATTGCCCAGCCGGTAGCTGCCCGAAATGAACCCCTTCGTCCTGCTTCTTCGGCAGGTTCTGCACCTAAGGAGGTTTCCGGGAAGATTGAGGTATCTGTTGCTGCTTCCTCTTCTGGAACTGGGTTTAATGGTACCGTACTTTCCGGTGACAGCGACCTTCCCGGGCAGGAAAGACCACGTAAAGCCAAGGGGAAAGAAAGCGGAAATGAGCCTGAAAATGAGAAACAAGGGGTAAAAGAGGTAGCCACTGCCAAACGCCAAGAGAAGCCTGAGAAAGTTTCTGAGAGAACCGCGAATGAAGTTTCGGCTGCCCGAAATTCTGCGGCACGTCCGCAGAGTGCTGCCCGTCCGGGAAGAGGTGCCGCCAGTAGCGTTGTAAAAGCGGCCGGAAATGCCACTAAAGGGGTTAAGGTAGTAAAACCAGTAAAAGTTGGCGTAGGCTTGGGTCCCATTAAAGTAGGCAAAAACTAAGAACGCAGGTATACGGCAGAATTATCCTTTCCCAATATCTGGTCTCCTTTCCTCCTTTAAAACAGCAGTACTTTTTCTACACTTTATCTATCTACTCAGATGAAAACCATCTTAGGTGCCTGCTTCTTGCTTTTTATTTCCGTAGCGCAGGCTTTCTGTGCCAATACGAAGAAGCTAGCTATTGCTGAACCTTCTTCCATCTCTGCCCAGGATACCGCTTCAAAACAAGGCTGGTGGACGGTAGGCCTGGAGACGGCTAACAACGCTTCTTTCTTTGGGCGCAATACGGCAACCCAGTATCCGTACGTGGCGGCTTCGCTCACCTATACGCATACCTCGGGTTTGTTCCTGTCTGCCATGTCTTATCAGTTATTCAATACCGACGACTTTATAGACGAAACCGATGTCTCGGCGGGTTACTCGTTTAAAGTGGGCGAGCGGTTTGATGGTTTAGTAAGTTATTCGCGCTTTTTCTTCGGGCCCAATACGCCCCTGGTGAAATCCGTTACCTCCAATGCCGTCACTGCTTCTGGTACGCTGGACTGGAAATACCTTTTAACCGGCCTCACCTCCAGTTACATCTTCGGGGGCAGCAGCGACCTGTTTACCGTTCTGGACAACTCCCGCTATATTCCGTTGCAGAACCTCTGGAAAGGCAAGAACCCGGTGGGCATTGACCCTAAATTCAGCATCATTGCCGGAACCCAGGAATTTGCCGAGACGCATACCGTAGAGACCCAAAATAAGAAAAAAGGCTTGGGTACCATTTTGGACCCATTGAACCCGATTGGAAACGGAAACGGAAAAGGAAATGGAAATGGTACCACCACCACTACCACTACCACCACTACTACCAAATTTAAAGTACTGAACTATTCCATCACGGTGCCGGTAGTTTTCAGTTTACAGAACATTGACATTGAACCGGCTTACCGATTCGCGCTGCCGGTAAACAGGCTGGAAGGCGATGAGTCAAAGGCCCAGTCTTTTGTCTCCCTCAACCTAAGCTATACTTTCTAATCTGCTACTAACCCTACTTTTCCTATGCACATCCTGATTGTAGAAGACGAAACCAGTCTAGCTACCGAATTGATGCACTTTCTGGCACAGGAACATTACATCTGTGATTGGGCCTCTAACGGGCGCGAAGCATCTGAAAAAATTGCCGTAAACCGGTATGACTTTATCTTACTGGATTTGGGTCTGCCAGACTATGAAGGCATGGACCTGCTCCCAGAAATCAAAGCTGTTGACTATGACCCAGCCATCATCATTCTCACGGCACGTGGGGCTCTGGAAGACCGCATCAAAGGGTTAGGCCTGGGGGCCGATGATTATCTACCCAAGCCTTTTTCTCTGCTGGAACTGCAGGCACGAATGCAAGCCGTTCTACGCCGTAAGTTCAAGCTGAAATCCTCCTCGGTGACGTTTCATGGGTTTGAGATGGACAGCAGCTCGCGCCGCGTCATGTTTGGCTCCCATGAAATTGTGCTCACCAAAAAGGAGTTCGACCTTCTGCATTACCTGCTCCTGCACAAGAATCGCATTTTAACGCGTCTGCAACTCACCGAACATATCTGGGGCAACATCTTGGAAGATGATTATGACTCCAATTACATTGATGTGCACATCAAAAACCTGCGCAAGAAACTTTCAGCGTTCGCCCTTACCGAGTGGCTAGAAACAGTGCGCGGCGTGGGATACCGGTTAACAATTTGATGTGGAGATTTGGAAATGAGAAAATGTGGAGATTGGGAATATACCTTGTTAAATCTCCTAATCTACACATCTTCTCATCTCCTAATCTACACATCTTCAAATCTCCTAATCATCTAAATGCGCTTACAATCCAAATTAGCCCTGTTTAGTGCGGCTTCTAAGGTATTCATTCTGCTTCTTCTGGTGGTGGGGCTTCCTTTGCTGGTAAACAAAGTGGCCTTGCTCAACGCTGATGCAAGGCTTCAGCAGAAAGAGGCAAAGATGTACCAGATTATTGAAGAGCAGGGCATAGAATCTTTCATTACCGAAGAGACTGGTGCTGCCTACGGTAGTTACAACTTGTTCCGAGAGGAATTTATCTCCCTGGAGGAGATTTCTTCGGGCAAAGTGGTGAACAGCATTGAGAACAGCCTCCGGAAGGTAGACAACGAAATTGTAAACTACCGGGTACTGTCCTCCACGTTTGATTTAGGCGGAAAACGGTACCTGCTGGAGATCGGCCGCTCACTAGCTACCATTGAGCACAACAGCAAAACGCTGCAAACCTATGCTCTGTATTTTCTGGCCGCCGTGGTGCTCCTCACTGCCTTCACAGATTTGGCTTTTAGCAGGCTCCTGCTACGTCCGCTTGCGCAGATTGTGAAACGCCTGCAAAAGGTAGAACACCCCAGCACGTTCACGCCCAAGAAACTTCAGACTTCCACCGATGACTTCCTGTACCTCAACAACACCATCAACGCCATGATGGGGCAGATACAAGAGGCTTTCCAGAAAGAGAAAGAGTTTATCGGGAACGTGTCGCATGAGCTCCTTACACCCGTTTCCATTCTTCAAACCCGCTTAGAGAACCTGTTAGCGGACCCTGAAACGCCCGAAAGTCTATTAGAGAAACTGGTTGACAACCTCAAAACCTTGCACAGGCTGAAGAACATCATTCAAGCCCTGCTGCTCATCTCCCGCATTGAGAATGAACAATACCTGCGCAATGAATCTGTAGACATCCCGCAACTAGCCCAGGAAGTAGCCGAAGAAATAGAGGAACGGGCCGCAGCCCGCGAGATAGAACTGAAGCTTGAATTCTCTGGTGATTACACGTTAACCAAAGCGAATCAGTCGTTACTGTTTACCATGCTTTTCAATGTGGTGAACAATGCCATTAAATACAACAAACCCCAAGGCAGCATCTGCCTCAAAGGGCAACCTGCCCCCACCGGGTACGAACTTTCCATTATTGATACCGGCGTGGGCATTCCCCAAGAGCAAATACCCCACATATTCAACCGGTTCAAACGCTTACATGCCCCAGATGGTGAAAGCCACGGTTTAGGGCTCACCATTGTTAAAACCATTGCTACGTTTCACGGAATTGAGTTATCCGTTTCTTCTGAATTAGGTAAAGGCAGCACTTTCACGTTCAGATTTCCGCAGAAGGTTTAAACCAGGTTTAAGGCTTGTTTTCTGAAAATAAGCCTTAAACGGTAATTCGCTTGTACCGCTTGCGCGCTCCATTCGTAAATCCTTACTTTCGTGCATACCTAAAAGAGAAATACATGAACGTAGGATTTATAGGATTAGGCATTATGGGCAGCCGCATGGCCGCTAATCTGCAAAAAGCTGGTCACTCCTTAGTGGTTTATAACCGTACCCCTGAGAAAGCAGAAGCCTTGGTTTCCAACGGAGCTACCCTGGCCAACACCCCCGAAGAAGTAGGAAAACAATGCCGCGTCGTGTTCACCATGCTGGCTACGCCCGAGGCCGTAGAAGAAGCTGCCTTAGGACAACACGGCTTCCTAAAAGAACTGCCCGGCAACTCTCTCTGGATTGACTCCAGCACCGTGAACCCCTCCTTCAGCCAACGCATGGCGCAAGTGGCCCTCAAAATGGGGCACCGGTTCTTAGACGCGCCTGTTTCCGGCTCTCTTAAACCCGCTGAGACCGGGCAATTGGTGTTTCTGGTGGGCGGTGAGGAAAAAGACGTGGAAGAAGTGCGTCCCTTGCTAGATACCATGGGGAAAGCCGTTCAGCACATTGGTCCGCACGGGCAGGGCGCCAGCATGAAAATGGTCAATAACATGCTTTTCGGGCAGATGATGGCGGCCTTCGCCGAAGCCTTGCGCTTAGGTACGTCATTGGGCATTACCGAAGAGATGCTGTGCCAAACGCTCCTGAACGGGCCAGGCGGTGCACCTTTTCTCAAGCTGAAAGAAAACAAGCTCCTCACCCGTGACTTCTCCCCGGAGTTTCCGCTGGAATGGCTACACAAAGACCTGCACCTGGCTGGCGTAACCGCCTATGAACAAGGCATTGCGCTTCCTACCCTGCACACCGTGAAAGAACTCTACGCGCAGGCTAAACAAGCTGGCTTCGGCAAAGAAGATTTCTCCGCGCTGTACCAGTTTGTTAATCCTGAATAAGGTATACTCGGTAATTAAAGCCAGAGAACCACACTGACCACACGGTTGGTGAACCAATAAGCACGCATTCCGTCCCCCTTTGAAGTGGTAGGGGATGACAAAGGCGGTTGAAGATCCGAAATAAGCAGCTATGAAAGAATTCTATGGCGCGGAAGTTACTTCCGTGACTTGCGGAAACTAAGTAAGTCACGGAAGTAACTTCCGCGCCATAGTGCCCCTACTTAAAATTGGAATGTCATCAGCAGGAGTAATCATCCCCCTAACCCTTCAAAGGGGGACAGAAGGCGTGAGATAAATCATCTGACTCTGTTTCAGGTCTGTTTTAGTGAAAGGAGGCCTGAAACAGAGTCAGATTAAATCCTGTAGATGCAGCACGGTATCGAAAGACTTGTAATGTCGGCTCACTTTCAACTGCAGGCGGCGGTTGGGGTACTTCTGAAAAAGCTCCAGTATTTCGCCCAGGCTTTTGTCCATGCATTTCACGCCGTTGATACTGACAATGGCATCTCCTGCCTCCAAGCCCGCGCGTTCGGCCGGAGAATTGGGGATGACTAGTGCTACGGTGTAAAAGTTAAGGCCAGGAATAGGGCTGTTTAACTCCAGACCGCTCAGGTTGTAATGAAAGGGCTTTTTGTAACGGTGATTAGGCCGAAGCAGCATTCGGGAGTTGCCGTAATCAAACACCACGTGAAAGCGTTGCAGCACATCGGCTCCCAGATTTCCGTTGCGGTTGTTGAGCCCCAGTGCATGCCTGATGGACATGGTGTCTGGGAAGCAGGCCGGCAGATTGAGCAACGTAAAACTCCCGATTTCCAGTGCTTCTAACCGGGCAATTTCTCCGTGAATGTCTCCATTCAGCCCTCGGCCTAAGTAAGCCTCAATCTTCTTGTCAGGGATCTTGGCGTCTGGTAAAGTGGGCGGGTACAACAGCATGGAGGTACTCATGCCGCTGTCTACAATGAGGCGTAACGCGTGTCTGGAGCCATCTGGGAAGCTGGCATTCGCTTTCACGTACGGTTTAGAAGATTCAATCTCCAACGGCACAACAGAGCTTTTACGCGCTTTTTTTTCGGGGTACGTACCTGGCTTGTAGAGGGTAAGCACCTTGTTCTGGTAATCTATCTCTACCACAAAATCCTTGAACAGCGGGTACCCAATGATGCCGTGCACCTCCATGCCCAACCGGGAGGAAAGATTGAAGATGTTTTGCTCCAGCATGAGCACCTTTTGGTTTTTGGCCTCTACAGAAGAGAAGTTGATGTTGTTGCCGGAGGAAAGTATGGCCTCAATTCCGGCCCCTTTTCCCAAACCACGCAAAAAAAGCTTTTCTACATTGTTGAGGGTGATGGTGTCAAACTGCCCAATTTCCATGAGCAAGGTTCTGTCTACCCCCGTGTCTACCACAAAATTAAGCGGATTGGAATTGTTGATCTGTACCGGAATAATGACCAGATTATGCACCAACTGAAACGGAATCTTCACCTTTTTCCGGCCAAACTGAAACCGCATGCCCTCCTCGGCCACCGGCAGTTCTTGCGCCCAAAGTAACATTGGGAACAAAAACAGGGAGCAGAAGAACACCAGAAGAATGAATCCGGGAAATGAATGATTCTGCAGAGTTGTACCCATACATAGCTTTTTCAGTCCTAGTAAGTTAAGAAAAATTAATGCCGTGGGCAAGTTTAACGTCTCTGTTTTTTATGGAAGAAATCCTATCTTTTCAACGCCACGCGTCCCTTACTTTTTGCTGACCTACAACCCTAGATTTGTAAGTCAAGGTTTACAGGTTTGCTTAGATATACCACGGTATTCACCCTGTTTTATCTCCCATTTTCCTGAATGTTTCGGTTTGATTCCTTTCTCTGATCCTCTGCCTGGTGGCCCCTTTGGAACTGTTTTAGGGAAAACAGGCATGAAACGCACTGTTTCTTTTCCTAACTTGCCGCACTCCCGTAGTAACCCTGTCAGCCGCTTGGTTCCCACCAGAATCTGACGGCTACAGAAAACGTATTTCATTTTTTTGGCAGTATATATGAACACCTCACTTTACCAGCAGCTTCTCGCGCACGTTTTTCCTTCAACAGATGACGCGTTACGCCAAACGCTTACCCCTTTGCATGAAGAAATGGAAACAGCCTTGAAAGAGGCTCGTCCCGGCAGAACAAGTCAGGAGGAAGTTAGTTTCAGGTTTGAGCGCCTCCGGTTAGGGCTCGGCATTTCGCTGTTGCAACTCCTCACTGACTTAGGAGGAGACGAAGAAAGTGCCCAGGTGCGTGATCTGCTGCAGGATGCCTTGCAGGCGAAAAACGTCAAGGGAATAGACGAGGTCATTCAGAAGAAAAGCCACCTGTTTGAAGAACTCTACACAGATCTGTACGTGAACGCAGACGCCGAACACGTACTGGCTTTGTTTGAGGAAACCCTCAACGCATCTACCAAAGACGAGATGGAAGACCTGATTGACCGGGCTCTGGAGATTGCCGAGGATCTGGAATTTGAGGCCGAGGACGACAATTCTCCCGAAGAGTAAGCCCCGTTCTCCTTTGCTGCCATGGAAATAACGCTCACCACGCCTGCCCTGCTGTTCCCGGCGCTGTCTTTGCTGCTACTGGCGTTCACCAACCGCTTTCTGTCTTTGGCCAAACTGATCAGAGATTTAAAGCCCGTGTACAAGGCCAGCCACAGCCATCTGGTGTACGGCCAAATCCAGAACCTAAGGCTCCGGCTGGTCCTCATCAGAAACATGCAGGCGTTCGGGATTGCCAGTATGTTCTCGTGCGTGCTTTGCATGTTCATGCTCTACGCTGGTTGGCAAACGGCCGGAAAAATCATCTTCGGGGCCGGTTTGCTTTTGCTGCTGGTATCCATGGCACTTTCTTTATGGGAGATCCAGATCTCAGTGAAAGCGCTGGAACTAGAACTTAGTGACGTAGCGCATGACGAAGAAATTGCCCCCTATAGTGCTTCTTAAGGAAAGAGTTGGCTTTAACCTTGTTTTAGCACATATTCTAGAAAACGGCTATAAAAAAGAAGTATCTTTATGCCAATGAAATTGTCTTTGAAGGCGATGCCGTTTTTTGCCGGGTATAGATTGTTTTACTTATTTTTTACAGACCAGCCTGCGTAAACTGTGGTTTTCCTGTTCTTGAAGTCAATCGGATTTATAGGAAATATGTCCCCCGCATTTCCATCTGTGTTTCAGTTTAAGCAAACAGGCGAACTGCCGTTTTCCTGTCTTCTGCCAATTGATGCCGGGCCCTGCTTTTTTACCTATGTTTTCTATTGTGCTTGACGTTCATGCCTACTACTCATCCTAGACAGTTGTCTATTTCAGACTTTACGTACACCCTGCCCGAAGAAAGAATTGCCCAGTTCCCGCTAGAGAACCGTGATCAGTCAAAGCTGTTAGTCTATAAAAAGGGCCGCATCTCAGATGCACAATTCAAAGACCTCCCCGCTGCCCTTCCGTTCAACTCACTGCTGGTGTTCAATGACACCAAGGTAGTGCAGGGTCGTTTACGGTTCCAGAAACCTACGGGCGGCACCATTGAATTATTCTGCCTAGAGCCGCTGGAGCCCGTGCGCGAGGTGCAGCAAGCCATGCAGCAAACCTACTCCGTTATCTGGAAATGCCTGGTAGGCAACAACAAACGCTGGCGCGATGGACGTCTGGAATTACCCCTGGGCCCCTACCCCGCCGATGGCTCCCTGTGGGCCGAGCGTCTGGCTCCCGCCGAGGAAGGATTTGCCATTCACTTCACCTGGTCACCAGGCCATAAAACCTTCGCCGAGATTCTGGAACTGGCCGGTTTGCTGCCGCTGCCTCCCTACATGAACCGCGATGCCGTTGAAACTGACCAGGAACGCTACCAAACCGTGTATGCCTCTGAGGCTGGTGCCGTAGCAGCCCCAACCGCCGGTTTGCACTTCACCCCGCAGGTGCTGGAGAATGTTACCGCCAAAGGCCACCAATTGGGTTTTGTGACCCTGCACGTGGGTGCCGGTACGTTTAAGCCCGTGAAAGCCGAGTTGATGGAGTACCACTACATGCACGGGGAGCAACTATCCGTGAGCCGGGCTTTTGTGGAGCAACTGTTATACCATGGTCCGCACCCGGTTATTGCCGTGGGTACCACTTCCATGCGCACCCTGGAAAGTCTGTACTGGTTGGGTACCGGTATCTCCCTGGGCATCTTGCCTACCGAAGGCGAAGACCTTTACGTGCCGCAGTGGTTTCCGTATGACGTCCGCACCAACCTCTCGGTGCAGGAAGCGTTGGAAGCCCTCTTGAATTACTTAGACAGCCATCAACTCACCCATTTGCACGCCACCACCCAGATCTTGATTGCCCCCGGCTATCAGTTTAAAATCTGCACCGGCCTGGTCACCAACTTCCACCAACCGCAAAGCACGCTGCTCCTGCTGGTCTCAGCGTTGATTGGTCCTTCCTGGCAGAAGTTGTACAAACATGCCTTGGCGAATGGCTACCGCTTTCTGAGTTATGGCGATAGCTCGCTTTTATTGCCGTAAGCAGGGTTTGTTTTTGGGACTGTTTTTTGAAAATAAGCTTATAAGGGGTAGCGTAAGGGATTTAAACTGAATTGGTTGTGCATGCCTTACGCTGTTCCCTTGGCTTGACTGCTTTTTTCGTGGGTGCAGGTGCTGGGTTGTTTCATCTTTGCCGGTAAGCGCTCACGGCCGCGAGGCCCCGTCTTCCCCTCGCGCACTGCCCTTTCGGCCTGCAGTGTCCTTTGCGGTTAGCTTTGCCATTCCAGGGCCAAAAGCGAGGCGCGCTCGGGAAAGACTGGAAAGGGGAAAGTAGCGGAATGCGATGGTAGCAATGCGTGAGAAGCCCTTTCTAAAGCGGAGACTCCCCCTTTGAAGGAGGCGGAGGGGGATGTTTACACCTGCAGATCACACGCATTGCTCTCTCCTGCAAAAGCGTATTCCTTTGTTCAGAGGAAATTTTAAGCGTCGCCATCTCTTTACAAACCAATCACTACTATTTACTCAATTAGTATAAACAAAAAGAGGAGGCCTTGGGCCTCCTCTTTTTGTTTTGAAGTAGATTAGCTTATCCACCGTTATAACCTGGATTCTGTGTTAGGTTGCTGTTGGCATCTCTTTCCCGTTGAGGAATGGGGAATATAAGGTTGTTTGCACTGTAAGGCGTGTTCCCCACCATTCCTTTGGTACGCTTGATGTCATGCAAGAGCTGGCCTTCAAAGATGAGTTCCAGTTTCCGTTCTTGTAGCACTTGAGCGAGAGTGACGGTTGTTATTGGATCTAGGCCGGCGCGGGCTCTAATGGTGTTGATATCGGCTACAGCAGAAACGCCCCCAATGTTGGTTCCGGTTCTTACGCTTGCTTCTGCACGGGTCAGGTACATTTCAGCTAAACGCAAGATAGGAACCACGGCATACTGCTCATCAAACTTGTTGGTGTAACCATCTTCATAGATTTCTAAGCGCTCATCTCCGGCTTCATATTGCTCAATAAGCTGATCCTGGATTTCAATATCTCCTCGTTGCAACTGAGAGTAGTAGGTGTTCAATTCATTGATCCCATCCTGTGAGGTCACCTGAATAGCGAAGATATCTTCTGAGCTGTTTCCGGTGTTGTTGAAAGCCGCCGCATAGGTATCTGTAAGTCTGTACCGGCCAGATTTGATTACTCTATCAGCAGCTTGTCCGGCCTCCAGAAACTTCTCCTGTTGCAGGTACACGCGGGAAAGCATGCCTGCCGCTGCCCACTTGGTGGCGAAGAACCCGTTGGTAGCCGGCAATAGCGCCTCTGCTTCCATTAGGTCTTTTACTACTTGCGCATAGACATCTGCCACAGAATTTCTGCTGACAAAAGAACCTTCAGTGATGGTGCTAGTGGGCGTCAGGACGATAGGCACTCCCGGATTAGTGGCAGGGTTTCCGTCTACCCATGCTTTGCCGTAGAGCTTCACCAATTCAAAATAAATAGCACCTCTCAAAAACTTCGCCTCGCCTTCTACTCGTGCTTTTTTGGCTTGATCAACCTTGTCTAAATTCGCCAATACGCTGTTGGTGATGTTAATGACCCGGTAACTGTCTAACCAGGTGTTGGCTATAAAGGAGTTGTTCTCTAGTATAGCTTTTTCATACACCTCGCCGGGCTGTATGTACGTCCCTACCCAGGCAATGTCTTTATCATTGGCCAGAAGGTCAGACAAAAACTGAATATCTCCGCCATACACATCGGCATCGCCGGCGGCATCATAAGCGCCTACCAAGGCGGCCTCCACATCTGAAGAAGTAGCCAAGGCCTGCCCCACCTCTACAGATTGTTGGGGATCTATATCCAATTGATCATCACAGCTAGCCAGAAGTCCGGCAAAGCCGAAGATGACAACGTATGCTTTTATATTTTTTCTTTTCATGATCTGTTCTTTTTCGTAATTGAGTACCGCTTCTTAGAACCCGATGTTCACTCCAAACGTGAAGGTTTTTGCTTGTGGAGCCCCGTAGAAATCATTTCCCTGGGAGATGTTCCCGGCCAGGTAGTCTGTGTTCACTTCTGGGTCCCAACCTTCATAGTCTGTGAAAGTCAGCAAGTTCAGGCCTATGGCATATAACCGCACTTTTTCCAGTTTGAGTTTCTGCGTAAACGTGGCCGGTAAGGTATACCCAAGGGTCAGGTTCTTCAGACGCACATAGGAACCATCTGACAGGTAGCGCGAAGAAGCGTCTGTACCGTTAGAATACCCTAAATAAGCTCTTGGCACATTGGTGATGTCGCCGGGCTTTTGCCATCTGTCTAACTGATCTTTGGTTTGGTTGTCATACCAGGTGGCGCTGGCGCTCATGTAAGACCCGGCTCCGTTGTAGATATCGTTTCCTACTACTCCCTGGAAAAGAACGCTTAAATCAAAGCCTTTGAAGGAGAAGTTGTTGGTAAAGCCAATGGTATAGTCTGGGTTTGGATTTCCGATCACTACGCGCTGGGCCGCGCCATAGTCACTGGTTGTTTCACGGTTCAGGCTGCCGTCTGGGTTGGGAGTATTGAGGAAATACAAGGCATTTCCGTTGGCTGGGTCTACCCCGGCGTATTCCACCCCGAAGAACACTCCGATGGGTTGCCCTTCCACGGCCCGGTTCAGGTAACCGCCTTCAATGATCTGGCCTTGCAGGTCGGTGATTTTGTTGCGGTTCCTGGAGAAGTTGAAGTTAGTGGACCATTTGAAAGCCCCTACCAGGTTATCTGAATTCAGGCTGAACTCAAATCCTTTGTTTTCCAGCTTACCCACGTTCTTGAGCTGGGTTCTGTAACCGCTGGTGCCCGGTACGTTCACGTTCAACAGGAGGTCATCGGTTTTCTT
Source organism: Rufibacter sp. JT3400010 (assembly GCF_054956755.1). Lineage (NCBI taxonomy): Bacteria > Pseudomonadati > Bacteroidota > Cytophagia > Cytophagales > Hymenobacteraceae > Rufibacter > Rufibacter sp. JT3400010. Next base: position 75,787 of record NZ_JBUDXA010000007.1, read on the forward strand.
GATGTAATAGTCAATCTCCCCAGATACTCTGCCGTTCCAGAAACCATATTCCAACCCAACGTCAAACTGAGCGGTTTCTTCCCATTTCAGCTCTGGGTTCTCTATCTGCGTTGGTCTCTGTCCTGGTGTACCACCGTAACCAGCATCACCGGAATACAAGCCCAGTGAGGCGGCGTTGGCGATTTCAGCGTTACCCGTAATGCCGTAGCTGGCTCTCAGTTTCAGGTAGTTGATGAGGCTTGAGTTAACCAAGAAAGATTCTTCGCTCAGAATCCAGCCCACCGAACCGGCCGGAAAGAACCCGTATTTGCTGTCATTTCCGAACCGGGAAGATCCATCAATCCGGCCGCTCAGTCCTAACAGGTAGCGGTCTCTGAACTTGTAATTCACCCGGGTAAAGTAAGACAGAAAGGAGTAGTCTGTGCCCGAAGAGGAACCTTCGGTGATATCTGCCGCACTAGCAATGGTTCTGTACGCGTTACTCGGGAACTGCTGCGCCTCTACATAATTCTCCGTTTGGTTCGCCTCCTGGTAGCTCATCCCCAACACGGCATCTAGAGCATGGGCATCGGTGAAGGTGGTGGTGTAGTTGAAGAAGTTATTGGTGTTGTAGTTGGCGATCTGGGTGTTGGAACTTACTCCAATACCGTTAGGCGTTCCGGTGTTTCTGGCCGTTAATTTACCATAGTAGGCGTTTTCGTTCTGGTTTAGCAAATCCAGACCAAATTCAGACCTGAAGGTTAAACCTGTGAAGAGCTTGTAACTGGCATATACGTTGGTGAAATTACGGAATACCGTGGTCAGGAAATCTGCGTCAAGGGCATTCAGTAACGGATTATAGTACACCGGATAATTGGTGTTAGGACGACCCGTAGCCGGATCTAAGACGCCGCTTATTAAGCCGGTTCTAGGATCTATCACAGGCGTGATAGGCGGCAAAGCCACAATCTGCATGGGCGTACTGAACGCATTGTCATTGCTTAGACGGTAGTTTTTAGTACGCGTCAAGCTGAAGTTCATGCCCAAGGCCAGTTTCTCCGTGGCCTGATGATCAAGGTTTAAACGCCCGCTCATCTTCTCAAACCGGTTATTGATCAGAATCCCTTCCTGGTTGCTGTAGGAAAGACCGGTGAAGAACCTTGTTTTCTCATTACCGCCCGTCACACTCACATCCATCTGGTTCACGGCGGCATCCTGAAAGACTTCGTCCTGCCATTCTGTGTTGTAGGTTAACGGATCGGCCCCGGCCGAATACCGCCGTAAACGGTCTTCGTTGAATTCTACCCAGTAAGGCTCACCTTCGCGTTCTTCTGAGTTAACGGCGGCTTCCCTTAAAAGCTCTACATATTCGGCTGAATTCAGGAACTCCCGTTTACGGGTTGGTTTTGAAAAACCAGTGAAATAATTCACGTTGATTTTAGTGTCACCGGTATTTCCTCTTTTTGTGGTAATCAAGACAACGCCATTGGCTGCTCTGGAACCGTAGATGGCTGCCGCCGCCGCGTCTTTCAACACCTCAATGGAAGCAATGTCGTTCGGGTTGAGGTCAGACAAAGGGTTGGTGGGAGCGCCGTTGGAGTTAGGAACACTGGTGGTCAGGGGCACCCCGTCCAGTACATACAACGGCTCATTACCGGCACTTACCGAGGAGGACCCACGCACCCGTACTTTGATGCCTTGCCCTAATTTACCGTTTTGCTGCTCTACCAGCACGCCAGAAGTTCTTCCCTGTAAGGCGTTTTCAAAGCTGGGAGTAGGTGTATTCTGGATGGCTTCGGCTTTGATAGACGAAATGGAGCCGGTTACTTCCCGTTTTTCCTGGCTGCCATATCCTACCACCACCACTTCTTCAAGGGTCTTTTCATCAACTGCCAGCCGCACATCAACCGTAGACCTGGTGCCTACCACTTCTTCGCGCGGCATGAAGCCAATAAAGGTAAAGACCAAGGTAGGGGATCCCGTCACGCTGATGGAGTAGCGCCCCTCCACGTCTGTACTAGCGCCAATGGTAGTTCCCTTTACCACCACGCTCACACCCGGAAGTGCTGAACCATCTGCCGCCGAAATCACTCGCCCGGAGATGGTTCTATTTTGCGCCATTGCACTAAAACTTAGTACAGAGAGCAAAAACAAGAACAAGAGTACATGTTTTTTCATCTGAAGTTTTTATTAGTTTGTTAATAGTTTGGTGATTTGTACTTAAGTTATAGTTTGAAAACTACTTTGCAATAAACTTCAGAACATTTATATCATGTCACTTTCGTGTTTTTTCAGCGAAAACCTGCGTTCATCACAACAACATCGTTATTATCAATATATTACCGAATAAAAATCTCTATTTTCAAGATAGTATCTACTCAGCCAAAAGAACTATCTTCCTGAATAAACTGACTCCAAAGAATGGAACTTCTTATTGATTTAAGAGCAGCATATTATGAAATTATTAAATATTGACACAAATCACTGATAGTAATCATAACAGAACAGCTAATCTTCTACTAGTATTTACAACCCTTAAGGGAAAGAAAACTAATGGTATTTATAGCATCTTAGAGAAAGAGTGTGCTATTCTTGTGCGGTCCTAAGACTAGGCATACTGCCTGCTTTTCACTAATATTACAATCCTAAATTTTGCTTGAAAACCCTGACTTATGAAAAAGATTTTATCCCTGAACCTGGTATGGGCATTTGCCATTGCCATGTTCCTGATGAGCCCCGAAGCGTCTGCCCAAATCAAGATGCCCGCCGCCAGCCCTACTGCTACTCTTGAACAAGCCGTGGGTATCACTGATGTCACGATTGAGTACTCGCGCCCCAGCATGAAAGGTAGAAAGATCTTCGGTGATCTGGCTCCTTACGGAAGACTATGGCGCACGGGAGCGAACGCTTCTACCAAACTAACCTTCTCAGATGAGGTGATGCTGGAAGGCAACAAGGTTCCGGCCGGAAAATATGCGCTTTACACCATTCCGGGCGAAAAAGAATGGACCATCATCATCCATAAGAACATTGAACACTGGGGAGACGGTGGCAACGCCTACAAAGCCGCAGAAGATCTGGTACGTTTTAAAGTGACGCCTAAAAAACTGAACGAGAAAGTGGAGACGTTCACCATTGGCTTAGCTGACCAAACCAACAACGGAGCCACCCTGCAAATCATGTGGGAAAACACCCTGGTACCGGTAAAAATCACGACCGATGTGGATTCAAAAGTGATGAGCCAGATTCAGCAGCAAGTGGTAAACGGCACTAATGTGAGCCCGGGCTTGTATGCGGCAGCGGCCAACTACTACGCCGAAAACAACAAAGACCTCAAGCAAGCCTTGACCTGGATCAAACAAGCCAACGAGAAAGACCCCAAGTTCTACATGTTGCACCAGCAAGCCAAAATCCAGGCCAAGTTGAAGGACTACAAAGGAGCTACTGCTACTGCCCAGAAATCCATTGAAATGGCGAAAAAAGAAAGCAACGCCGATTACGTGGCATTGAACGAGAAGCTTCTGGCCGAAATCAAAAACAAATAAGCCGGTTTATCTGCCTTTTTTCAGAAAACGACTCAAAAACAAAGCCCTGCTGAAGGTATTCAGCAGGGCTTTGTTTTTAATAGACCATCTACATAAGAGTTACACCCAACGCACTTTCTCTTTCAGAGGCACTACCCGTTTTCCTCCAGAGATCGGGCTGTCTGCGTAGCCCAGATACAGAACACCTAACACGGTATCCTCGTCGCGTAACTGCAGCATATGTTTCATGGCCGGCTTGTAAGCCATACCTCCGGAACCCCAATACGTGGCAATTCCCAACGCAGTAGCACCCAGCAACAGATTCTGGATGGCGCAGGAAGTAGCGGCAATTTCTTCCAGCGCCGGAATCTTAGGTAAATCGCCGCGCTGCATATAAGCGATGATCACGTGCGAGGCTTGGTCTCCCATGTGCAGCAGCTTTTCATAGTTCATGTCCAGAAACTTGTCTGGGGCGGTGTTCGTCCGGTAGAGTTCAGCGTGGACCAGGCAAAAGTCTTGAACCTTCTCGCGGGCATAGACCACAAAACGCCAGGGTTCGGTGTGGCCGTGGGTGGGTGCCCAATCGGCTAGGGCCAGGATTTCCTGTATCTGTTCATCAGGAATAAAATGGCCGTTCATCTTGGGCGGTTTGGTAGTTCTTCGGCTTTGAATAAGGTGCTGTAAGGTCTGGAAGGAGGAATTCATGCGAAAGTAAAAAATCAAAAAAGAGTATTACGCCTTTTTAGGCAGGAAAGACTGCAGCAGAAAACCCAGGCTCACCACCAGAATAGTCCCGATGAGATTATACCACAGGTACGCAATGCCGGTAAACTGATACAGAAGAAAGATGATGATTTGCGTGAGCACAGCCGCCCAGAACACCGCGTTTCCACGCAGTTTTTCGAAATAGAAGGCGGCCACAAAAATCCCCAGGATGGTGCCGTAAAACAAAGAGCCTAAGATGTTAACCGCCTGAATAAGGTTTTCGAGCTGAGAAGCGAAAAGGGCGAAGAAAATAGAAACGGCTCCCCACCCCACCGTAAACCAGCGCGAAGCTCTTACATAATGCCCATCAGAAGCGTTGGGTTTTAACGAGCGTTTGTAGACATCTACCACCGTAGTGGAAGCCAAGGAGTTGAACGCCGAGGCGGTACTCCCCATAGCGGCGCAAAGTACCACGGCCAGCAACAAGCCCACCAAACCGCGGGGCAACTGCTGGGTTACAAAAGTGAGAAACACGTAATCCGTGTCTTTCAAGTCAGTGCCCTCGTTGTAGGTTTTAACCATGACCTGGGCCTTCTCCCTAAGCGCTTTTCTTTTCACTTCCGCCCGCTGAATCTGCTCACTAGCCTGTTCTTCGCCTGCCTGGTTTTCGGTCTGATAGGCTTGTACTAACGCCAAGGTCGCGGCTTTTTTCTCCTGAAAGATTTGCCGGCTACTCGCTTCCAATTCTTTCCAGGCTGGGGCCGCCTCGGTTGCAGCCAGCACCTTGTCCGCTTGCTGCTGGTTGAAGTAAAGCGGCGGTTGGTAAAACTGGTAGAACACAAACACCAGCACGCCAACCAGCAGAATCAGAAACTGCATGGGCACTTTGACCAGACCGTTCATGAGCAAACCCAACCGGCTTTGGGCAATGGTTTCGCCGCCCAGATACCGGCCCACTTGTGACTGGTCGGTGCCGAAGTAAGACAAAGACAGAAAGACCCCCCCAATCAGGCCCGACCACAGGTTATAACGGTCCTTGGGATTAAAGCTGAGATCTACCAGGTTCAGTTTACCGGAGGTGCCCGCCACGGCCATCGCTTCAGAAAAACCTACTCCGTCGGGCAGTAAACGTACCACCACCACAGCGGCCACCAGCATGCCGCCTAACATCACCGCCATCTGTAGCCGCTGCGTCTGGCTCACGGCTTTGGTGCCCCCCACTACCGTGTAAAACGTCACAATCACGCCAATAAAGAGAATAGTGGCCGTGAGATTCCAGCCTAAAATAGCGGTGAGAATAATAGCCGGGGCATAGATGGTGATGCCGGTGGAAAGCCCGCGCTGAATGAGAAACAGGAGCGCCGCCAGCGAACGGGTTTTCAGGTCGAAGCGGCTTTCCAGGTACTCATAGGCCGTGAAAACCTTGAGGCGGTAGTAGATGGGGATAGCGGTAATGGATAAGACCACCATGGCCAGCGGCAACCCGAAATAGAATTGGATGAAGCGCATGCCGTCATCAAAGGCCTGCCCCGGCGTGGAAAGAAACGTGATGGCACTGGCCTGGGTAGCCATAATGGACAAGCCCATCATCCACCAACGCTCCGTATTATCGGCCCGCAGGTACCCCGACATTTGCTGGGTTTGGCGGGTTTTCCAGACGCCGAACAATACAATGAACGCAATAGTGCCAATTAGCACGCCCCAATCCAAGCCGCTCATTTATATGCTTCGGTGATGAGATAAAACAATAAGATGAACCCTGCCAGCACGCCTAACACCAGCCAGTACATAGAAGTCCAGCTTTTAAAGAACGGCGGTGGGTCAATATCTCCTTTGGTCATTTGGAATGGCTTGGATTAAGGACAAATTTGATCAATTTGCCATTTAGGTTGCTTCTATTATTATTTAAGACCGATCAATTCAATTACGTCACATTCTCCTACTTTTCTAGGCCCTTCCATAAAGAAACCATGGGTGCCTACTTTTATTTTACCCAAATGGTAGTTTATTCTTTCACTGTTAACGATCCACATTCTGGCTATGCCATGTCTGGGGATTGACATGTCTTTTTCTGCGATAACCTGGCCACTTATATCCTCAAACTCTGGCCAAATCATAAAAAATATTTTTTCTCCCAGTTTCAGGATCCTCATACTGAAAGTCCCACCTAATTCCTTGAAAAGGCAAACTGTATCTTCCACCTTCTTCCTGGGTAAATATGGAATAGGTTACCTTAAAATCAGGTTTCCTTTGGAATACTTCTTCATAGGGCTCACGGTACATTTCACAAGATTTTGCCTAGATAATGAATTATTTCAGGGCTACTTTCCACAAAACAGCCCTAAAACAGCTACTTCCCTAAAGAGAGCAGATTCACGAACAGGCGGTACGCACCCGGTACTCCGGCGGGCAATTCCCGGAAGAAGGAATAACCGGTATAGACGTAATATCCTTTGCCGTACTTGGCTACCAGCAATCCGCTGTCTTTCGGCGATTCGCCGGGGTCATTGGAGGAGATAATGGCCTCATACTCCGGGGCCCATTGGTTAGGGAAATACAGTCCACGCTCCTGTACCCAGCCTCTGAAATCCTGTTCGGTAATTTTGTTGGGCGTATTGAGTACCGGATGGTTCGGCTTAAGGAAGCGAACGGCCGCGTCTTCTACCGTGACCCGGTCGTTGGACAGTTTAATGGAATACGGCCCTAGATTTGGGGTCACCAGTCCGTTGCTCACGTTGTACTGTACTACCAGCGTACCGCCGTTCTGCACATACTGCATGAGCTGGGGCTGCTGAAATTTGAGCCGGTCCAGGGTATTGAAGGCCCGAACGCCCACCACCACCGCGTCATATTTCTGCAGCATGGCCGAAGATAAATCCTCTACGTGCAGTTGGTCTACGGCGTAGCCAATCTGTTGCAGGCTGGCGGGCACCTCGTCACCAGCCCCCATCAAATAGCCAATGTGCTGACCTTTGCGTTTCAGGTCTAGTTTCACAGCTTTGGCAACGGCCTCTGGGAACAAGGTTTGGGTAGGAATATGCGGGTACGTGATGGTTTTTAAACTTTGGGAATAGGTTCTACCCCGCGTAGTTACCACCGCGCTGATGGTACTTTCGGTTTGGGTTGTGCCGGGGTACACCATGAACGTGAACGTCTGCTCCTCGCCTTTTTGGGTTAGTTTGAACGTGCCGTTAGCTGGTTCAGAACGCCAGCCTTCGGGCAGACGCAAAGCCACTGTACCTTCCATCTGGTCTTTTCCGGCGCGCACGCGCAGTGTAACGGGCTTGGGTTGGGCATCGGCGAAGACGTACACTTTCTCGGTGATGTTCACGAAAACGGGCGGGGCAATCTCAAACGGACGGTACTGCTCGCCTTCTACGGGATCGGTGCGTTTGTAGACTACCGGCAGCGTGTACGCAAAAGGTTGGCCTTGTACCGTCAAGTGTACCCTCACCTGGGCGGCGGCCGGGTTCTCCGGTAAACCAATCAGGGCGGGCTCATCTACCCGGAACATACCGGTAGAGCCCGGTACCTGCAGCCAATACGGCTGAGAATAAGGTGTCGCTAACGGAATGGTTCTGGCACTTCTGATAAACAGCGGTTGGTTGGGTTCTAGTTTCTGCTGCAGGGTGGTGTCCTGGTTAGCGAACAGGTATTCTACCTTGGTAACGCTCACCGGAACAGCGGAGCGGTTCACGGCTTCCAAAGACAACGCCACCGGCTCACCTGGCGAAACAGAATATTCCCTCACCGAAGAGGCTTCCAGATACAAGCCCAGGCAATTCTTGATAACCTCTTGCAACTCCTGCTGTTTCACGTTCTTCCAGTAAGAGGCCGGTAGTTTGGCTAAGGCCGAATTCGCCTTTAACAAAGTAGGCACCGAAGCGGCCGGATTGCCGGGGTTGTAGTTCTGGAGCGCTTCCTGCAAGAGTTTGTCTACGTCTTTGCTGCCCGGCACGCGGCTCCAAGAAGTGTTCACGCCTTCCAGCACATCTTTCTTGGCGGGAGCACCTTTCAGGAATTCAAAATATTCTACGGCCTCGCCGCGGGTGCCGCTGCTCCCAAAACCCTGGCTTTTGTGCATGCTTCGGCTTTGGGCCGAAATTTCATTATAAGACCTGCCCAGCAATGGATTGTAGACCCCGGCATCTAGCATGAGCTTGTCTGACGCGTCAAACTGCTGGCCCTGGCCGTAGAAAAAGGAGGAAGTATTCCAGAGCAGGCGCTTGGCTTGCCAGGGCTCCACGGTTTTCAATTGTTCGGGAAAGCGCTTGGGGTCAGCGGCGGCATCAAAGGCTTCCATGGCAATCATGGCCGAGGCGGTATGATGGCCGTGTGTACCACTAGGCTGCGGCGAGAAACGGGTAATGATGACATCGGGACGGAACTTGCGGATCACCCAAACGGCATCTGCCAGCACTTGTTCTTTGTTCCAGATGGTGAACGTCTCGGCGGGGTTCTTGGAAAACCCGAAGTCATTGGCCCGGCTGAAGAACTGCTCGCCTCCGTCTATGCGGCGGGCCTGCAACAATTCCTGCGTGCGGATAATGCCTAGCTCTTCGCGTATTTCGGGGCCAATCAGGTTCTGGCCGCCATCACCACGGGTAAGGGAAAGGTAGCCGGTTCGCATTTTCCGTTCATTGGCCATGTAGGCGATAAGGCGGGTATTCTCGTCATCTGGGTGAGCGGCAAAATAAAGGACGCTGCCCAGCACATTCAGCTTTTCCAAAGCCAACCGAATCTCGGCGGCATCCGGCTTCTTGGGAGTTTGGGCTATAGAGGTGGAAATTCCCAATCCTGAGACCAGGAGAAAGGAGGCCACTAACGCACGTATAGAGGTCATGTTCTATGAAAGAAGGTCAAACGAAGAGTGTTAACCAAGGGCCACTTGTGCCGAAGGTATTGCACGGTAAAGCTATGGATTTTTCCAGCAAGGGCACAGAACTTACGCCCAGAATTGTATCCATAACTTTTTACTCCTTTTGGCAGTTAAGAGAATCTGATAAAGCGCTTAAAACCGAATAGATTATGAAAAAGATCCTCATGATATTGGCAATGGCTGGCATGACCAGTTTTGTTGCCTGTGATTCCCAAACGGGAGGAAACACGAATGCTGGTACTTCAGACGCCATGCAGAACTCCAGCAACCCCAACAACAACAGCAGCGTGGTGAACCCGAACCAAAATGACACAACCGGAGCCACTGCCACTGAGATAACCCAGCAACGGGTAGGCAACTCCCAAACCCGGGGTGATGAAAATAACTCTAAGTCCAGAACCACTCAAAACGTTACCGTGAGAGACAGTGTAGACTAATAAAAGAAGAGAGGCCTTTCTTGGCTAGTTTTCCTTAAACTAACCAGAAAAGGCCTCTCTTCTAGTAATTACGGCAATCCCGATTCTCTTCTATTTACTGCTTTTTAGCTTTTTGCTGCTCTTTAAACTCCTGCCCAGACCTGAGGGTATAGAATTCACCAATCAGGGTTCTGATTTTGATTTCATCCAGGGTAGTGAGTTTATTCTCAACAGCAGCTTTGCGTTTGCCCAGGTTCTGCAAGATGTAGTCAGCGTAATCCCAATCACGGGAGGTCCAGTTTTGGCGTTTCACCCGCACATTTTGCATGAACCTGATATAGGCTTCGCGCATGTGAATGTCACTGATGTTCTGCACGTTCGCAAAAGAGCCCAGTAATTCTTTTTCGCGCAGACGCACCTCCTCGGCCTGCAACGGCACTTCATCGGCCATGGGTTTGGCTTCCAGTTCCTGGAAGCGGGTTTTCAACTCCAGAAAGTCTCGCTTGGAAGTCTCTGACAAGCCTTGAAAACTGTTCTCAATCTTATTGGCTTGCCGCGCGAAGTCATTTTTAATGGTGGGCCATTCGGCACGGGTAGTAGTGGCAATTTTGTCAGATTGCAGCTTTATCCACTCCCTGAAGTTCCGCAGGTCCTGCTCCGCCGGAGATTCCTGCGTTTCTTTGGCCGGTCCGGCCTGGTTCTGTTCCTGGGCCCAGACAGGAGAAGAAAACGTGGCGCTGAGCCCCAGCATCAATCCTACTATCTTTCCTTTTAGCATGGTTTTCTTGTCTATGTTAGGTGGTTGTCACAATCAAAGGTAAAAACTTTCCTGTAGGGACAACGGCTTCTCTACAACAAGAATAACGCCAAAACGAACCTAGCAGTATAGCTTTCAGCCTATAATATGTATTTCTCTCTATATTTCCAAAAATCAGCCTAAAACCAAAGGCCCTGCCCAGATATTCTCCAGACAGGGCCCATTAATCTTTTATTCACAGCTTTTCTAGTTCGCCCACAAGGTCCCTTCCTGATGACAAAAAGAGTGGGTTTTGATTAGATAGGCTATTTAGTTCTGCTCCAGAATCTGGAAAAGCTCATCTAACTTAGGCGTAAGGATAATCTCGGTACGGCGGTTCTTCTGACGGGCCTCTGCCGTGGTGGCAGGGTCAACGGGCACGTACTTGGACCGTCCCGAAGGAGTAACCCGCTGCGGAGCCAGACCCGCTTCGGTGAGAATACGGGTAATTTCGGTGGCGCGCAGTACGCTCAAATCCCAGTTGTCTTGCATACCGGCCGTGCCTTTGGAAACCGGCACATCATCTGTGTGGCCTTCCACCACCACGTTCACATCTTGCTGGTTCTGCAGCGCGGCGGCCAGTTTCTTGAGGGCCTCCTGCCCCTGAGCGTCTACTTTGGTAGAGCCTGACTTGAACAGCAATTGGTTAGAGAGCGATACATATACTTTCCCGTTGCGTACTTCTACAGATAAATCAGAGGCCTTAAAGCCCAGCAAGGCGTTGCTTACCACTTGCCGAAGGTTATTTACCGCCTTGTCTTTCTCATCCAGAATACGTTGCATCTCGGCGAGACGCGCTTCCCGGGCTTTTAGGTCGGCTGAGAGTTTGTCTACCTGTTGGTTCTTGGTGTTCAGATTGGTCCGGAGCGAGGCTTCGGTGGAGGCTTTCTCGGTGGCCAGGTCTGCTTTTTCCTGGTTCAGGCGCTCTTTGTCTTGCTGCAGACGGGCCCGCTCGCTTTCCAACTCAGCTTTTTGGCGGGTCAGTTCATCTTGCAACACCACCAGTGAACGATTCTCGGCCAAGGCCGCTTCGTACTTTTTGGTAGATACGCAGGAACCTAACAAACTCATGGCCAGCACGGCAGGTAACACAGGGGTATAAAAGCTTTTTTTCATAGTAGTTCAAATGGTTTACGCAGTGGTTTTAGTTGCAACCCTGGTATTTATACTTACGCAGCGGTGATAACCAGGGTTAAAACACCGAAAAAAATGAACACCATGCAAATTCTCCGCAGAGGTAGATTTTGCTTTCCTGTTGTTACAAAGAATAAAATGAGGTAGCCTACCACCCATTCAGAATTCAGATGATTCTTGCAGAAACTGTAATCTGCCTGAAAGACTTTGACCAAAAATACTATCTTTGAATCGGGGCAAACTTGACATTCTGTCTTTGAACATAACCCATGTGCTTTCATTGTCTCAGATTTTATTTACCTTTTTACCTTTATTTCTTCAAAACCGCATGAAAACAAAATTAACAGTGAACAACAACGGCTCCCTTAAAATCGAAGGCGAGTTCACGATAGTAGATCCACAAGGCAACGAGTACAACCTGCAAGGACGCGAAGTGGTGTCTGTCTGTCGCTGTGGGCTTTCCCAAAACAAGCCTTTCTGCGATGGCTCTCACAAAGGCCATTTTGAGCACAACGCCGTGGCCTTTGACTTGCCACCGCGCAAAGTATAGTCCTGAGTTCTGAGTTAGGGCTACCTTGAAAAGATAAATACAGAAATGCGCGGAGACTCTGTCTTCGCCTTTTCTTTTTGCTTCCCTTCTTCTCCTATCGTTCAAAGCCTATGTCACAAACGCCTACTTTACCCACCACAGATTCTATGTCTCAAACCTCTACGGGATTTAAGCGCGAAATCAAGTTATTTGATGCCGTCATGTTGGTGGCCGGTTCCATGATTGGGTCCGGTATTTTTATTGTGAGTGCCGATATTGGCCGGTCTGTGGGCAGCGCGGGTTATCTGCTGCTGGTTTGGGCTTTGACGGGGTTAATGACCTTGGCCGGTGCCTTGAGTTATGGCGAACTGACCAGTTTAATGCCCCGCGCGGGCGGGCAGTACGTGTACCTGCGGGAGTCTTATGGTCCTTTAGTGGCTTTCCTGTATGGCTGGACGCTTTTTCTGGTGATTCAGAGCGGGACCATTGCGGCCGTGGCTGTGGCCTTTGCCCGGTTTACCGGCGTGCTGGTGCCGTGGTTCTCTGAGACCAATGTCCTGCTAGATTTGGGCTTATTTCAGTTCACCTCGGTACAGTTGCTGGCCATTGCCTCCATTATCCTTTTGACGCTGATCAACCAGCAAGGGGTGCGGAACGGTAAAATGATTCAGAATATCTTCGGGAGTACCAAACTGATTGCTTTATTTGCGTTGCTGGGTTTTGGGTTGCTGCTGGGCACAAGTCCGCAGGTGATGGACCTGAACTTCTCTGATCTTTGGAATGCGCAGGCGGTGGTAATGGACAAAGAAACCGGCGCGGTCACCCATACGGCTTTGTCGGGTTGGGCTTTGCTCGTGGGCATTAGCACGGCCATGATCGGGTCACTCTTCTCCTCAGATTCCTGGAACAACATCGGGTTCTCCGGCGATGAGATTGTGAACCCTAAAAGAACCATCGTGCTGAGCATGGCCATTGGAACAGGCATTGTGACTATCCTGTACATCCTCATCAACGTAGTGTACCTTACTATTCTGCCTTTGCAGGGAGATCCAGCCGCCACCGATGCACTGGGTCGTGGCCTTCAGTTTGCCAGCAATGACCGTGTGGGTACGGCCGTGGCCGAAGTGATTGGCGGCGCACCGGCTACCATTGCCATTGCCATTCTGATCATGATTTCCACCTTCGGTTGCAACAACGGGGTTATCCTTTCGGCGCCGCGCGTGTACTACGCCATGGCGAAAGACGGGCTGTTTTTCCCGAACATGGCCAAACTGAACAAAAACGGCGTGCCAGGCGCGGCCTTGGCCATCCAGTGCGTGTGGGCTAGTATGCTCTGCCTTTCGGGTAGGTATTCAGACCTGTTGGATTACGTCATTTTTGCGGTGTTGCTGTTTTATATTCTCACCATTGCCGGTATTTTCATTCTGCGCCGCACCATGCCAGACGCCCCGCGTCCGTACAAAGCAATTGGCTACCCGGTTCTGCCTGCGCTGTACATACTCATGGCCTCGTTCATTTGCATCATCCTGCTCATCTACAAGCCCAATTACTCGTGGCCGGGTTTGATTCTGGTGGGCGTGGGCATACCGGTGTATTACCTGTTCGGGAACCGCTTTAAGAAGTTAGAAGGCTGATTCTACTTTAAGCCTCTGCCTGGCACCGCGGCTTTGTTTTTAGACGAAGCAGCGGTGTTTTGTTTATGGGCTGTTTTTATGAAAAGTAGAGGGAAACGGCCAGGCGTTACAGGTGAATTTCATTTGGGCCTCACGGAAGTTGCAAACTTCCGGTCATGGCAGGTCCAAGTCACAGACTTGAACCATGTACAGAGAAGAAAGAAATACGTGTGGACATGCAGGTGTAAACATCCCCCTTCGCCCCCTTCAAAGGGGGAATCTCCGCTTCAGAGGACAGAAGTCCATCTGCTACTTTCCCCATTCCAGTCTTTCCCGAGCGCGCCTCGCTTTTGGCCATAGATAGACTTGAACTATGCGCAAAGGACAAGGCAGGCCGAAAGGGCAGTGCGCGAGGGGAAGACGGGGCCTCGCGGCCGTGAGCGCACGGAGGGCAGCCATGCAACAACAAAGCATAAGGGCACCGCATCAACCCGCCGCCACGCCAGCGACAGGCAAACCCCATGCACCAACTAATTGAATGCAAACACCCTATCCTTCACAGCGTAAAGTGCAAACGCTAAAATGAAGTAAGAAAGGCTAAAACAAGCCCTAAATATTCGGCATTCAGGAAGATGTTTGAATTTACAAAGATTCAGATGCTTCTAAGGGCGATGGCTTTATCCATCCCATCTCTTTCACGTATCTTTCTCACTTAATTCTATACAGTCCTAGATTTCATGAAAAAGATTTTGTTGTTATTAGCCGTAGTGCTGTCTTTTGCCCTGGGCACCGAGGCGCAAACAAGGTTGGGGATTAAAGCTGGTTTGAATGTAGCCTCCATCCGGTTTCCTAACACAGACCTGGACCCCAGGCTTGGCGTACACGTGGGTGGCTTCGCCTCTACCCCTCTCTCCAGCAGGTTTGCCCTTCAGCCCGAAGTAGTGTTTTCGCAGCAGGGCGTAAAAACCGGCCCCACCGATCATATCTACCATTACCTGAATGTTCCGCTTATCTTCAAGGGCACCATTTCCGGCGGACTCCACCTACAGGTTGGCCCGCAGTTTGGCATCTTACTGGCCGCGAAGGAAAAAAGAGGCAACGTGACGGTAGATGTCACTGATTCCAGAAACAGGTATGATGCGGCCATTGGCCTGGGACTGGGCTATGACTTAACCGACTGGCAAGTTTCGGCGCGGTACAACCTGGGCTTGTCAGACATCAGGGAAGACAGTGACAGCGGCATGAATTTCGCCAACAACGTCTTCCAATTGTCATTGGGGTACAAACTCAGATAAACCTTACAGAGGGCCTGTTTACCCGCTTTTTTGCCAAAACGTCTTGTATTCAAAAAGGCTCCTGCTTTGCTCTTGTGGAGGCAGGAGCCTTTCTGTTTGGAATTGATTCCAGTGCTGGTGCCCTTAAAAGCAAAACCATTTTCTTCCTCATTCGTCCTTGTCACAAACAGTTAGAGTCTTTAAAAACAAAGAAGAGACAGCGTTGACAAGATTTTTACGCGCCTATAGGCGTTTGACCACAGTACTTCTGTCTATTTCAGGACACAAACAGGTCTTCTAAGTATAGCTTAAAACAAACCTTCTACCAAACAGTTGATTCTTTAAGAAAGCTGCCCGGCCTAGCACCCTTACTTGCTTATGAATTCCCCTACCGCCCCTATCACCATTGCACCTACCACAGACACTGCTGCCATTCATTCCATTGCGCACGCCACCTGGTTTCCTACGTACAGCAACATTCTCTCAGCCGAACAGATAAACTTCATGCTGGCAGAATTCTATACCGAAGATTCGCTGCGCAAGCAGATGGAAAGCGGGCAAACGTTTTTGCTGGCCCGCTACAACGGTACGCCCGCCGCCTTTGCCGCGTACTCAGCGCTTGACGATGAACAGCAGCGTTTCAAATTGAACAAACTATACATCCACCCCTCTCGCCAAGGCCTAGGTTTAGGCAAAAACCTCCTGCAAGAAGTGATACAAAAGTCCAAATATTTAGGTGGTCAGAAATTGGAATTAAATGTGCACCGCCAGAACCCTGCCCTTCACTTTTATCTCAAGCATGGCTTCAAGATTTCTAAAATTACCGACATCCCACTTGCCCAATTCACGCTTAATGACTACATTTTGGTTCTAAATCTAGCCAATGTGCCTTAGTTTTACACAGAGCAAGATTTAGAAATAGCGATTATATTCATTTAATAAAATAGTGATATACTCTAAATCTATGTTTTGCGCTCGTATCAATAAATTTCTATTACTAATTATATTTATTTTAATAACGCCAAATACTGGATTTTCCTGGGGTTTCTTCGGCCACAAGGTTATTCAGCAATTGGCTATTTACGGGTTACCCAAAGACATGCAGGTGCTGTACCACCGGCACATGGCACTGCTGGTGGAAACAGCGGTACGGCCCGATGAGCGTCGCAACGAAGACCCAAAAGAGGCCCCGCGCCACTTCATAGACTTAGAGGCCTTTGGGGAGCACCCGCTGGAGAAAATGCCGCATGCCTGGGCCGCGGCGGCCGCCAAATACAGCGCAGACACCCTACAGAAATATGGGGTGGTGCCGTGGCAGGTCATAAAACTGAAAGAACGCCTCACCCAAGCCTTCTTCCGCAAAGACCTTGACAGCATCTTATATTATTCTGCAGATCTGGCGCACTACATTCAGGATGCCCACGTACCGTTACACACCAGCCTGAACCATGACGGGCAACTCACCGGCCAAACCGGTCTGCACAGTCTCTGGGAATCTAAACTGCCGGAGCAGAACCTTTCTGCTTACAACCTGAAACACCACAAAGCCCAGTACCTCAAAAACCCCGAACAAGCCATCTGGGACGTGGTGCGAAGCTCGCACGTGTTGGTGCCGCAACTGTTGGCCATTGAAAAACAGGTAAGCGAGAACTTCACCGAGGAAACCAAATTCACGGTGACCGAACGAAACGGCCGTAGCCGCAAAACGTACACCGATGCCTTCGCCAGTGCCTACAACCAGGCGCTGGGCACCATGGTAGAAGATCGTATGCGAGCCGCTGCCGAACAAACGGCTTCCTTCTGGTACACCTGCTGGGTAGACGGCGGAAAACCCAACCTAGCCCCCCTGCTGGCCACGCCGCGCACCAAAGCCGAAAACAAGCAACTGCAGCAGGAACAGAAAGCCTGGAAAAAGGGCACCTTGCAGGAGAAAGACCTGCTGCTCACCAAAATCAGGATTTCGCTCATGAACGTAGTGGAATGGGTCAGCAGTCCTTTTGCTTAAATTAAACTCAAGAACACCTCACCTGTTTTTCGCCTCATCCTGAAGACACTGCCTGAAATCTGAGGCGAAACGCGTACTTTTGCCGTCCGCGTTTAACAACAGTAGAAACACATGCATATTGCAATAGTAGGCAACATTGGGGCTGGCAAAACCACCCTGGCCACTAAACTGGCTCAACATTACAAGTGGGAAGTTTTTCTAGAAGCCGTAGAGAACAACCCCTATCTGAAAGATTTCTATGAAGACATGCCCCGGTGGGCGTTTCACCTGCAGGTTTTTTTCCTGAACAGCCGCTTTAACCAAGTGTTGCAGATCAATGAGCGCACCACGGGCGTAGTACAGGACCGCACCATTTACGAAGACGCGTACATTTTTGCCAAGAACCTGCACCATTCCGGCATGATGAGTGATCGGGACTACCAGAACTACTTCAACCTTTTTGAGTCCATGACCAAGATGGTGAAAGCCCCTGATTTGCTGGTGTACCTGAAAGCCGATCTGCCTAAACTCATCGGGCAGATTCAGAAACGCGGCCGTGACTACGAAGACAATATCTCTTTGGCGTACCTGAAAAACCTGAATGAACACTACGACCAATGGATAGCCGACTACAAACAGGGCAAACTGCTGGTCATTGACGTGAACCACATGGATTTCGTGCAGAATCCCGAGGACCTGGGCCTCATCATTGACCGCATCAACATAGAGCTGTTCGGACTTTTTTAGGCATCAGCCAACCTCCTATTCTTATCAAGTCCCATGCGTGTTTGAGGGCTGTTTTGTGCAAAACAGCCCTCAAACACGCATGGGACTTTGCTTTGCTCCCTTAGAGCCCACGCATTTGCCTTTGAATTACAGATTCCAAGCCTGTTATCCAGAACTGTTTTCAGGTTAGTTTTTGAATTTCGCACCCAAAGCCCTGCTCAGAAAAAAGACCAGAAAAGAGAAAACCATCGTTCCTTGAAACTTTGCGTATGTATAGGGAAAAAGCGATATGAATTCTTTGCCTACAAAATACCTGGTCATCGGCGTCCTTCTTCTCACCTTATTAGGTGGTACTTCTTGCGAGCGCAATTCTACTTCTGAGGCCAAAAACCGGGCAGAACAAGACCTGGCTGATTTGCGGGAATGGGTGAATGACAAAACCGACAGCACCGGAAACTCAGATAATGACAAGCCTCAGGTGAACGAAGAGTTCAAGGAGAAAATGGCGCAATTAGATGCCAGAATGGACAGTCTTTCGGCTAAGTCAAAGGAAGAATACAAGGAGCTTAGAAGGAAATACCAGAACTGGGAAGCGCGTAACCAGCAACGCAGTCAAGTGCCTCTGAGCCAGGAAACTTTACGGCGTTTTCAGGAAGAACTTTTAGGATCGCGCACTGCGTTGGACGCTACTTTCACCGCTGCCCAGATGCGCGAGGTTTACACCCAGTTTCTACAGAACGTACGCGCCCGCCGCGCCACCTGGACCGCCGCTGACTGGGATTATGTTGACGAGATCTATTCTCGCCTTAACCAGAAGAAAGACCTGGTAGAAGACCAGATTTCAGGCGAAGACAAACTTAAAATCAAAGCCCTGCAAGCCGAATACCTTACGCTGGAAACCAGCAAAGACGCCAAAGACTTGTACAAAGAGATAAAGCAATAAGCTGTTATTTCACTTCACCACAGGGCGTTATCCGTTCAGGGTGGAAGTTCTGTTCAGGGTTTTCCAGCCATTTTGTTGCAGAAACAAGGTCGCAGAACAGGGCTACTTTGCAGTAAGTAGACAATCTGCGTTGTAAGTCTTGGGCGGTGCTTTGGTCATGCATGTCCTTAGAGATAACCAAGGCTAAGTACTGCAGGTCGGTTTTCTGTACTTGGGGCATCCATTCATACTGCAGCCAGTTGTTGGCTTCTTCCCACTCGCCGGTAACCTCGCTCTTGTCATTTAACAGCTTGGGGCACCGTTTCTCCTGCTGCAGTTCCAGATACCTTTGGGCAACAGATACCACATCATCTGAATTGATGTGGCCGCTCCATTTCACATAAAACCACTCCTGCTCTTTTACATATTCAAGCGAAATACAGGAATGAGCGCTTTTGACAGTCCATAGTTCGGCCATACAGCATTACGTTAGTTTGCATAGAACTCTGGTTATAGTAAAGGTCAGAAGCGTTGTTTGTCTCTAATTAAATACGATGCCCGGCAGGGGAATGTTCAACCTGCCGGGAGGCCATCGCTTAACGGGCTGCCTCGGCGGAAATCCAGCCGGTAGCGCCGTTGGTATCTTTCACCAGCAGGTACTCGTCCTGTTTGGCTAGTACCCGCACGGTAGAATCTGCGGTGAGGTTTTTCTGCGTGGCAGCCTGGGTTGAAGAAGCATCCAGCAGCGGCGCTTCCTGACGCAACCGCACCGATTGAATGGGCTTATCCAGCGACTCAACCAAAGAAGCGGCTACATACCCCTGCCGACCATTAGAAAGCATGACCCGGTACCAATTGGCTGAACCCGCCAGCACTTGCAATGGGGTGTGCTGCGGAAGCGACTGCAAGGAGGCAGCTTTAGAAGAAGCGGTCTCCCGCAATGAAGCATTCGGCTTGGCTACCCGCACCCAACTTCCCAGTTTCTTCTCATCGGCTTGCAGCGAGGCGGGTTTGGTGCGGTCCTGGTGTACGTACGGGTACGGGTCTACGGCTCCCTGCCCAAACCGGTAAATCCCGAAGTGCAGGTGCGGGGCGGTGGTTTTGGCATTTCCGGTATTGCCCAACAACCCTAAGGTGTCTCCAATGGAAACACGCTGACCGGGTTGCACCAGTTGGCTGTCCAGGTGGGCGTAATACAGGCTTTGCTGCCGTTTCATATCTGAGAGCCACACTACTTTTCCGCCGATGGGCGTGGTGTTCACCCGGGTGATGACGCCTTCTACGGCCGCTACCACCGGCGTATTCCGGGCCGCGAAAATGTCAATGCCTTCATGACGTCTGGCTCCGGCATCGCGGTCCTGGCCCCAGAAACTCTGTACGGCCCGGCTGTCTTTGCCCTGCACCGGAAAAGAAAGTAAAGGCTGCGTTTCAATGGTTACCGTATATTGCCCGCTTCTCAATAATTCGGGCTGTACCCGCAGCAGGTGCGGCAGGTCTTCCTCAATCTCGTATTGCAGGTTTTGGGCAGTGGTATCGGCGTACGCCACTTGTTTAGGCCGGGTGGCGGTATCTGGGCTGATTTCAAATAAATCGATGAAAACCTGGGGTACGTCGCGGCCTTGGGTCTGTACCTTCACGGCTACTTTCTGGCCTTGTTTCACCGTAAACCGGTAACTGGCTGCCAATGGCTTATCGGCGGGGAAGTAGCCGGTTTCTTTAAAGGGTAGCGTGACCGGCACCGCCTGCCGCAAGGCGCGCTCACCTGCGGCTACCCACTGCTGCCCTAGGGCCGTTTCATCCAGTTTGGCCGCTTTCAAGCCATCCTGGTATTTCTCATACGGCGACTGCTTCTTGAACACTCCCCGCAAGCTATTCTGCGGACTACAGCCCGTGAAAAACAGCAAGCTGAGGGATAAGAGCAAAAACAGGGAACGTACTTTATTGGAATATATAGTCAGATGCATCTTTCAAAACGATTTACATAGATAACCCGGTCAGGTCCTAGAAGGTTCTAAGGGCCAGACCGGGTTATCTTACGCAGAAAGTTCTGCCAGGTGCACTATCTATTTACTCTTCCTCTACCCGCTGAAACGGATGGGAATAACCTCTGGCTGCCGCCTCGTCAATCACTTCGTATTGGTCCAGCATCAGGTGAGGGTTATCTGAGTTGGTTCCTTTCACAAAGAGCCCTTCGGGTGTTTGATAGATGGCATAGTTGTGCAAGCCGAAGGGAAACAGATTGTTGCTGCGCAACTCCTTGGCGTAGGTAAGGTCTATTTCTTCGCCTCCGGCGGCAGTTACTAAATAGCGGCTATGTTGTGTCATGTTCTTTGGGTTTGAGAGGTGAAGCGTTTGGCCTCCTACACTTTTAGTCTGGTTTGCTGCGCCAGCCACTGTTTTGCTTCTGCCGCTGAGTAAAAATGACGGTTCAGGCAAATGCCTTTTCCGTTGGAGATTTCCTCAATGGAGGTGACCGCTAATTGGGTAAATATTTTCTCAGGTACTATGATGGCAATGTATAGGTAACTGCCTGGTGCATTCTTAGCCAATTGCGGAACAATGGTATGCCCCACCCACTTCTGGTCCTCGGGCGAGGTAACGCCCATGCCTCTTACATCTACGTACAGCCGGTGCGTTGGAATTTTGGCAATGGTAGAAACAAGTCTGTTATTCGCGTCCCTGAATTCCTGCGAGTTTCCTTGGCGCTTGTACATCAGGTAAACAGATTCCAGCACTTCATCATAACCGGTAGTAGCGTAATCATTGTCTGTGTGCACCATTCAGCAAAATGTAGCATTGTTACAAGTGACTGCAAAATACATTAGAAGTGTTGGCTCTGCAAGTGCACTGTTTTCATAACATTTAGTCTGATTTAAAGAAAACGGCCTTAAAGCATTAAGCACCCAATCAGTTAATGCATTACTTAATCACTGATGCCACCTGTTACCCAGATCCTATCATGCTTACGCACCCGCTTCCATGATGGTGATGCTGTCACCCACCGAGACGGTACCTTCAGACAACCCAATGAGGTTCATCCCAAAGATGACTTTGTTGCCTTTGGCTTGGTACGTGGATAGCGTTTTCAAGGGTTCTGCTCCCGCTTGGGCCGTATTCTGGTCAATGGTGGTTACGTTGCAGCGGCCGCAGGGCTTGGCGCCGTAGAACAGCACGTTGCCAATTTTAAAGGTCTTCCACTTCTCCTCAGCGTAAGGCTGCCCGCCGGTAAACACAAACGTAGGCCGGAAACGGTTCATGGGGACCGGGCTTTCCAGCCGGTTGTTCAAATCATTCAAAGACTCCTGCCCGATGATGAGGAACGGATAACCGTCAGCGAAACTTACTTTCTCATTGTGCTTGGCGTAGTTGGGGTCAATGAGCCGGATGGAGTTTTCTGGCATGTAGACCAAACGGCAGCTGATGCCCAGCGCTTCAGAAAACCAGGCATTGGCCTCGGGGCTTACCAGATAGGCAAAGCAGATATCGTCCCAAACGGTGACCAGGGTAGAGCGGGTGCTGTTGGTTTCAAAAGGAATCTGCAAAGGCGGTAGTTCCTTTGTTTTGTGCGATACCTGTAAGCCGTCTGGCGTGAGGGCTACTTGCAGCAGGGCCATCTCGGCTAGTTTACGTTGGGTCAGGAAAATGCCACTGTCATCAATCAGCATCCAGCGTCGGTCATACTGCAAACCCCGTTCCTGCACCTGGGCAGAAGTAAGGGAAATGCCACCTAATGATTTGATGGGGTAGATATAAATCTCGCTGAGTACAAGTGTTGACATAGAGTAATAGGGATGTGCGTGGTTCCTGAACCAATGAAGCAATAAAGGTAGGAATGATTCTTAGAACGGGAAGAGTCCTTGCAAGGATTTGTACTTTTTAAACAATTTCGCTTTACCTTAGATTGATTTTCAAAGTTAGAGGCAAACCTGTTTCTTCAGAAGAAAAGTTTTACTTTAGAGGACCAAACAAAGACGCATGAATTTTATTCAAAAAGCAAAAAGATACATTCAGATTAACTTTCCTACGGAAAAGAATGCAACCAAACGGGTAATATCATTCTGGGAGAAGGGAGGCGCAGATTTTGACTACTACCAAAGTGCGGACCAAGAGGACTGGATTAAGGTTTTCTGGGCTGAAAACACCATTTTCTATAAGCTTTTTCAACAACTAGACCTAACCCACACGCTTGAGATAGCCTGCGGTACCGGCAGACATTCGGCACAGGTTTCAGATAAAATTGAAAAGCTTTACCTTTTAGACTCTTCAAAAGGAGCATTAGACCTGGCAAAGCAGAGATTCGGGAACCGCGCCCATGTGGAGTACATCTACAATGAAAGTGGCCTTGGAATACCCACTAACCGGATCAAAGACAACAGCCTCACGGCCGTCTTCTCTTATGATGCCATGGTTCATTTTGAAAGAGAAGCAGTAGAATCTTACCTGGCAGATAGTTTCAGGGTGTTAAAGCCTGGCTCGTTTGCGTTGTTCCACCACTCTAACTATGATAAAAATCCTACTGGTAAATTCTCTGACAATCCTGGCTGGAGAAACTTCATGACAAAGTCATTATTCTGCTCCCTCTCTGAAAAATATGGATTCCAGATCATCCACTCTGAAATATTCTCATTTTCAACTACCGATTCAGACTGCGTTACCTTAGTAAGAAAACCCTAAGAAGCAGCTGGTTTCCCAAAACTGGTGCAGAAACATTTTAAGCGGCTAACGGGCATCAGAATAGAGTAATTTTCCTTTACTTAGAGGTAGAACCGAATCTGGTGGACCGCCACTTGCCTAGAAGAAAAGGCGAAATCAAATTGCTTAAATTTTTAGCAAAACAATTGGCGGCACACATAAAAACCGTAATTTTAGCACACTGAAATAAAGAGGAGCGCACACGGCATGGGGACATATTTTCAGAGTAGCAGGGAAGAGATTTCGTTTACCGTTAGTACCAACAGGCCTTACACGCTCTACGAGTTCAACCGCAGGTTGCGCGAGGAGATTGAGAATGCCCTACCCAACAAGTACTGGATTATTGCCGAGATTTCAGAGGCCCGGGTGCACCACCAAAGCGGCCATTGCTACCTCACCCTCACCGACAAAGAACCAGGTTCCAAAAGCACCCTCACGGCCCAGGCCCGCGGCACCGTCTGGAAACGCCAATACCAGGAAATTGCCCAATACTTTGAGGCCCAAACCGGGCATCCGCTCAGAGCCGGGCTCAAGATTCTGTTCAACGCCAGCCCCCGATTTCATGAGTTGTACGGGTTCAGTCTGGACATTCATGACATTGACCCTACCTACACCTTAGGCGATTTGGCCCGGCAGCGGCAGGAAACCATTGCCCGCCTGCAAACCGAAGGCCTCTTTGACCTGAACGCCAAACAGGTGTTGCCCCAGGTGCCGCAACGCTTAGCCATTATCTCGTCGCCCACCGCGGCCGGGTACCAGGACTTTGTGGTGCAACTACAGAATAACCCCTTCGCCTATGACTTTAACCTGACTCTTTTTGAGGCGAGCGTACAAGGCATGGAAGCGGTTTCGTCCATTAAAGCGGCTTTGTCTAGGGTGACTTTGCAACGGCAGGCGTTTGATGCGGTGGTGATTATCAGAGGCGGCGGCTCCCAAACCGATTTGCTGTGTTTCGACCATTATGAACTGGCTTCGGCCGTGGCGCAGATGCCTTTACCGGTGCTTACGGGTATTGGGCACGAACGCGACGAGTCTATTACGGATCTGGTGGCCCACACACCGTTGAAAACCCCTACGGCCGTTGCGGCTTTCTTAATTGACCGGTTAGCCGTCTTTGAGGCGTCTGTGGAGGAAGTGTTTTTACAGATAAGAGATGCCGCTACGGCGCTGGCGGTGGCCGCCGAACGCCGGGTAGCTTTACTGGCGGCGCAGGTGCAGCAAGGCACCAACCAGTATTTACACCGCAAACAGTACCAACTGGAATGCCAAACCCGTACCTTGTCTGACAAGCCCCAGAAGTTCCTGACTGAAGAGCAGCGGCACGTCATGTGTGAAGAGCTTCGGCTCACACATTCAGTGGAACAACTGTTGCGGGTAAAAGAAACCAAACAGCAGAAATACCTGGTACACCTGGAAACCAACAGCCTGAAAAAACTGGAAGCGGGCCAGCGGAAACTGACGCATGTAGAGCATTGCCTGCAACTGTTTTCCAAGCAACGTATTCAGAAGGCCCAGATGATTTTCCAGAAGAACCAGCAACGGCTGCAATACGGCGCCAAAGACCAGCTACAGATCAAAGGCCACCAGTTACAGCTCCTAGAGATGGATGTCAAATCCCATGACCCCGAAATCATGCTCATGCGCGGCTACACGCTCACGTACGTCAACGGCAAACTGCTGCGCTCGCTGGACCAGGTTACCCCAGGCCATGTGCTGCAAACCCGGCTCCTGGCGGGCTCCGTGATCAGTAAAGTCACCAAAACCAAAGAACCAGACCTTTTTGATTAACCTTTTATATATTTCGAATTAGGAAACCAGAACAAAGAATAAGACATGCGGTATAACCATGCAGGCATTTTATTCCGGCACTTCTCTTTTTCCTGATTTCCCATTCTAAAAACTTTACTATGAGTAACCTTACCTATAAACAAGCCACTCAGGAATTAGAGACTATCTTGAAAGCCATTGAGAACGATGACGTGGACGTTGACGAACTGACCCAAAAGGTACAGCGCTCGTCAGAATTGCTCAAGCTGTGCAAGCAGAAGCTCCGCAACGCCGAAGACGCCATCAGCCAGGTTTTCAAAGACATTAACTGCGAAGACCCAAAAGCAGAGTAAAGCTGCTGGTTTGGGGCTTTTTTCCGAAAATCAGCCTTAAACCAGCTAGTAAGACCTCTGCCGCTCTGTTGTTCTACACTTGAAGCTCTTGGCCGAGGTCAGTTTTTCATCTGTTCTCTTAAAATGAGCTAAATACAAAAAGGCCGCCTCTGGTTCAGAGGCGGCCTTTTCAATGAAGGATCTAAAACTATAAGTGGATGATTGGGTCTGCCACTCCGTCCGGGTCACTTTTCACGTAGCCACTAATGGTGGGCTTGCCACCCGTAATCAGCATGACGCCGGCCGCGTGCGGAGTAGCCATAGACGTACCACTAATGGTGTTGTATCCGCCGGATTTCCAGGTAGACTTGATGTTGACCCCAGGTGCACAGTAATCCACGTGTGCACCGTAGTTGGAGAACGATGCCCAGGTATCGGTGTTATTCATAGCCGAAATGGTGTAGATGTTTGCTCCTTCGGCACGGGCCGGAGAATGGTTGTTCGCATCATCGGTTTCGTTACCCGCTGCCAGGCAGAAAATCACCCCGCCTTTGGCCGCATTGACAACTGCCGCATCCAGAGCCGTGGAAACGCCGCCGCCCAAGCTCATGTTGGCTACATCTCCGGCTTTGCCGTTAGCGCCCACATAGTCAATACCGGCAATTACGCCAGAGTTGGAGCCGCTTCCTTGGGAGTTAAGCACCTTTACGGCTACTACGGTGGCGCCGTAGGCTACCCCAATTACCCCAATGGTGTTGTTTTTGGCGGCAATGGTACCAGCTACGTGCGTTCCGTGTCCGTTTCCGTCATCGGCGCTGCGTGCATCTGTTCCAGAAGTGATGAAGGTGCGGCTACGGGCTGCGTCTACGGTCAGGTCTGGGTGGTCTAAATCAATTCCTGAATCTATTACCCAGGCAGTTTTGCCCACGCCGCTCGCGTATCCCACGCGGGTAATGCCATACGGCGTTTCCTGCGCGGCTGGCGTAGTTCCGCCTCCGCCAGGTTTGCCTAAACTTACAACCTGGTCTTGCTCAATGTACGCTACCCGCGGGTCGCGGCGCAGTTTGTCTACCTCAGACTCTGAAAGGCTGGCAGAAAAACCTTGAAGGGCTTTGCCGTAGGATAATTCAATGGCATCGGGATCCAGGCCCCGCTCCCGCAAAATCTGCTGCCCAAAGCTTTTCACCTGGCGCAATCTCTCGGGGTAAGAAGCATTCTCTGCCAGCCGCAGGCCGCTCTCTTTTTTAAGCACGACAATGTATTTTCCGGCAATGAGGGTGCCACTGTCTGAGATACCCACTACTTCTTGCGGCTGAACGGCATCTTCTACCTGCTCGCAGCTTTGGAAAGTACAGGAGGAAGCGATGACCGCTGCTCCAATCAGCATTTTAAACGGGGGACGGGTAAAGTAATTTTTTAGCATAAACAATACAGGTTTAAATAAGTGATAGGTAAGTAAAAAACAAGGTTAAATGTTATCCAATATAGAAAGAAGAAATTCCATTCTCAACCCCAAAACTCTGAATCTTTCAATTATTTTCTTCGTACAAGGCCGATTAAAATAGAATTTTACTATATCCAAAATAAGTATATACCCCCGCTAAAACAAGAATAAAGAAAGAAGCAAATAGGGCGCCTACAGGGCTTTTGTGATTCTGCCTTGATTCTCCTAGTTTTACCCATGCCAGAAAAGCAGTTTAACCGAAAGAAGATGTTTCCATTTCCTTTTACCACCTCGGGGTTTTCAAAGTACTCTCTCCTTCTGGGTCTAGCCTGGTTAGGGGCCTGTCAGCAGAAACAAGAGCAACCGGCGGCCACCCAAGCCCCTACTCCCCCGCCCGCTCCAGCCCTGCTCACCCAAGAAACCGTGGTAGATTCTCTTACCGCTTATGGTCAGGCGCATCCCAATGACACGCTGGTACTTATCAGTACGCCCAAAGGCGATATCAAAATCAGGTTGTACAAAGACGTTCCCCTGCACCGGGCCAACTTCGTGCGGCTGGCCAATTATGGCTTCTTTGACAAAACGGTCTTTTTCAGAGTAGAGAAAGATTTCATGATCCAGGGCGGCAGGTCTGATTTCCAGACCATGAAGATTGGCACGTACAAAATTCCGCCGGAGATAAAACCGCATTACTTCCACAAACGCGGCGCCGTAGGCATGGCCCGCTACGGCGATGATGAAAACCCGGAGCGGATGTCGTCTAACAAAGATTTCTACATCGTACAAGGGCACAAACTTCCGGAGTATGAGTTGGAAGCCAACATCAAAGAGTTCAAGCTGAACCTTACGCCCGCGCAAAAGCAAGTTTACCGCACGCAGGGCGGCGCCCCCAATCTGGACCAGACCTTCACGGTCATTGGCGAAGTGCTGGAAGGCATAGAAGTAGTAGACAGCATTGCCGCCGTACCGGTAGACCAGCAGAAATGGCCCGTCAAAGATGTAGGCATGAAGGTACGCGTGATCCGTTAACCGAAGCCGTATTTAAGCTGAATTTCAATAAACAGGCTAAAAACACACCTTACAGCAGTAGGGGCAATCCTTGTGGTTGCCCTTTACTTTTGCCGAACGATGGTGTGCATTTCCTCTGCATGAGTACCTCGTTACAGGGTACCGAGGCTACATTCTGCTATTCTGTAGCGCCGTTACCCTGTAACGGCGTGCGCATTCCTGTCGTGCCATTCCTCTATCAGTTCCCTTTTCAAAACTGCCACCATAACAACAAAAAAGCGCACCCCATTTCTGAGGTGCGCTTTTTAGGCGTTTTAGCTGAATCAGTGTAAAAGCAGTGACTACCAGATATGAATGCGTTCTGCGTCTGGGCGATACATTTTGTTGCCTGGGCCACAGCCGAAGGCTTTGTAGAACTGCGGCATGTTGGACAACGGACCGTTAATCCGGAACATGGCCGGGGAGTGTGGGTCTGTCAGAACCTGCTGGCGCAGAGCGGCTGGGGTAGAGTTGTTCCGCCAGATCTGGGCCCATGCCAGGAAGAAGCGCTGCTCTGGGGTGAAGCCGTCAATCTTGCCTACGTTCTTGTTGGCAATGGCTTTCTGCAGGGCAGAAAACGCAATGTTCAACCCGCCAATATCGGCTATGTTCTCGCCCATGGTCAGTTTACCGTTCACGAATACGCTGTCTAATGGTTGGAAGGCACTGTACTGACGGTCTACCAAATCTGTGCGTTGCTTGAATTTGGCTTTGTCTTCGGCGGTCCACCAGTCACGGAGGTTACCTTCTGGGTCGTACTGGCTGCCTTGGTCATCAAAACCATGGGTCAGTTCGTGGCCAATTACGGCACCCATTCCACCGTAGTTCACGGCATCATCGGCGTTAGGATCAAAGAACGGCGGTTGCAGAATTCCAGCGGGGAACACAATCTCGTTCATGCTGGGGTTGTAGTAAGCATTCACGGTTGGCGGCGTCATGCCCCACTCGGCGCGGTCTACCGGTTTACCCAATTTGCTTACGTTGTCTTTGAAGCCCCACTCAGAGGCCTGCAACACGTTTTGCAGATAAGAAGCCCGGCTCACGGTTAAACCTTCATAGGTTTCCCATTTCTCTGGATAGCCAATCTTCACCGCGAAGGCGTTCAATTTACCCAGCGCCTGTTGTTTGGTGGCTTCGCTCATCCAGTCCAGGTTTTTCACGTGCTCCTGAAAAGCCGAACGCAGGTTGTTCACCATCTCCAGGGCTTTGGCTTTGGCCTGCGGGGAGAACGCTTTGTCTACGTACTCCTGCCCCAGGGCTTCGCCTACGGTGGCATCGGTCATGCGTAGCACACGCTTCCAGCGGGGTTGCATTTCTTTAGCGCCGCTCAGGAATTTGCTGTTGAAGTTAAAGCTTTCCTGCACAAACGCCTGCGGCAGATACGCCGCAGAGGTACGGGCCAGATGCCAACGCAGATAGGTTTTCCAGTCAGAAACCGGAACCGAGGCAATCATGGTGTTGGCTGCCTTCAGGAAATCTGGCTGCGCCACAATCACTTCTTTGGCATTGGTCACGCTCATGTTTTTGAGCATGGTAGGCCAGTTGAAGTTAGGAGCCAGTTTCTGCAACTCGGCTACGGTCATTTTGTTGTAGGTAGCATGCGGGTCGCGCTGCTGTACCCGGGTCATGGAGGCGTTGGCTAAACGGGTTTCCATTTCCACCACTTTCGCGGCGTTTTTACGAGCGGTAGCTTCGTTGTCGCCCAGCAACTGGAACATATTGGCTACGTGCTTCTGGTACTCCTCTTTCACGCTCTTGGAGCGGGCATCGGTTTTGGTGTAGTAATCCCGGTCTGGCAGACCCAGGCCGCTTTGCCCGATGTTCACGATATACTGCGTGCTGATTTTATCGTCCTGGCCCACATAGAAGCTGAACACGCCGCCGCGGCCCAGCATTCTGAAACGTGCCATGGCTTGCAACAGGCTATTCCGGTCTTTGATGGCGTTGATTCTGTCCAGTTCTGGTCTCAAAGGCGTAAGGCCCGCTTTCTCAATGGCGGCCGAGTCCATACCAGCGGCGTAGAAATCACCTACCAACTGGGTAGAAGAACCTTTGGGGGCATTGGTCTGTTTCACGGCAGCCTCAACCACGGCCCGCAGCGTAGCGTTGTTGTTATCGGCTAGTTCATTGAAGCTGCCCCAGCGGCTTTCTGAGGCTGGAATAGGGTTGTTTTTCAGCCATCCGCCGTTGGCGAAAAGGTTGAAGTCTTCGCAGGGCGAAACACTGCGGTCCAGGTTAGCCATGTTCAAGCCTACGCCCTTCACTTCGGGCTCAGACTGACTTACCGCCGCCGTTTCAGTAGTAGTAGCTTGCTGCACGGCTGGCTTGGAGCAACCGGCTGCCACTACCCCACTCAAGGCAAAGGCCAGCCAAATTAAATTACGCTTTTTCATAAAGATGCTTGATGGACAATACATTAACTCTGATGAGTCTTTCTTGCTAAGGCAATATAAAACCCCTGTATTTTTAAAGCAAACAAACGCTTGTAAAACTCAGCAGAGACCTATTCACCAACGAAGATAAACATTGGATTATTTTTCCCGCACTTATGAGCCATCTGTATAGGCAAAGAGAAGCCGTTATTACCTTGATTTCAGGAAATCGGCTTAAAAACGGACCGGGGTTATTGCAGGGGATCATGGTCGGTTTCGCGCCACTCATAGAACGTAGCAAAGGACTTGGGGCGCAGCGGCAGGTTCAGGTACCGGGTGTACACCAGCGTAAAACAGGCCCCAAAGAAAAAAATCATGGCTGAATAGAAGATGAACAGCAGCAGCACCACCACTGAGCCCGAGGCATCATACAGCGAACCCAAGTCACTGTTCACCAGAAAACGCGCCAACACTATTTTGCCCAGCAAGAACAACAACGCCGTTACCGCAGCGCCTACCCACACCGCCCGGGCCGGCATGTGCGCGAAAGGCAGAAAGCGTAAAATAATAGCAAACCAGGTGGTTTCCACCACAAACCCCAGAATGCGGTTCAGGACCTGAATGAGTTGCAACTTAAACTGCTCGTCTACCAACAAGAAATTGTCTTTCAGGAAGGCCAGGGAGGCATCAATCACCAGAAAAGCCAGAAACAGCAACCCGCTGGAAAGAATGATAAGCAAAGCCCTGAACCGGTTGCGCAACGCCCTTTTCAGGTGCTGGTGTCCGCGTACTTTAATGCTCCAGAGCTGGTTGATAGAATTCTGCACCACCGTGAACAGCGTGGTAGAGACAAACGTCAGGAACACAAAACTGAGGGCCGCGGCCCAGCCGTTTCCCTGCAAGTCCAGAAAGTTGGTGAGAATAAGCTCTATCTGCCCGGCCACGTCTTCGCCTACCAAACTGGCCAGTTTCTCAAACAGCTCCCCCGTAATCAGCGCATCATTGAACAGGACGCCTAATAAAGAAATCACCAGAATCAAGGTGGGCGGCAGCGCAAATAATGTAAAGAAGGCCACCGATGAAGCCAACCGCAGTGGGTCGTTCTCCCGGAACAGGTCAAAGGCGTTTCTGAAAAGCCGTACCACCGGCTGCACTCTGGGAAGGATTTGGGAAGGCATAAGAGCAATCATCTCGCCCCAATACGTAAAACTACGTTTAAGGGCTGATTTTTAGAAAAGAAAGCAAAAACAGGCGACTGGCCGCTGATTCAGCGATAATTTTACAGCAGTTCTTTGGCCGGGTCCCAGAATAGTTTCTCGAAATCCTGCACCTGGTCGTCTTTGATTTTGATGCCCTCCCGCTCCAGGTGCTGCTGCATGGCATCATAGGACTCAAAGTGCTGTTTGCCCGTGAGCATGCCGTTGCGGTTCACTACCCGGTACGCCGGAATAGGCACACCCTGGTGCGTGTGGGAAGCAATGAGCGCCCAGCCCACCATTCTAGCGGAGCCTTTCGCCCCCAGGTAAGACGCGATGGCCCCGTAAGACGTCACCCGCCCCGGCGGAATGAGTTTCACCACTTCATAGACATCGTGGAAAAAATTGGTGCGCTTTTCTGAGGCATCAGTCTTTGGCATATGTTTTGCTTTAAAGCTTCGCTTACGAAGGCCGGTACCCCTGGTATATTTTTTTGGGTTGCGCCTTAAACCTTCGGGTTGTTTTTAGGTCTAAATTCTAAAAATAGCCAAAAAACGCGATACATTTACTTGCTGCCGGGGTGTTCAGGAGAGTTTTCTTCCTTTACACGGCAGCACATTGCCTTTACCCGATCCCCTAAACCCTGAGCCCTGAATGAAGAACCTGCTCTTTAATCCAGTACCAGTCCAGCCTGCTGGCAGCTTACCCCCGCCTATCCCCACTTCACATTTTATAGGCCAAGCCATGATGTTTCTCTCCTTGCACCATGCGCCTGTTTAGCGCCGGTTCAGGCAAAAAGACCCCGAAAACGTAATCTTCCGCCTGCCTCCTTTCTGTCACAAGGAACCCAGGGGCTACTTGGGGAGGTTATGTGAACTGCACCATCAGAAACTACTTACAAACCAAAACAAAATCCTACCATCTACCTGTTTCACTACAAACGAACACGTTTCGTCTTACCAATTCTATGAAAATAAAACACATTGTCTATGCGCTGCTTATCCTTGGTTTAGGGGCTTTAGTGTATTACCGAATTTCAAGTAACAAAGAAGCAGCCGGAGCCGGTGGCCCAGGTGGTGGTGGCGGAAGAGGTCCGGGTGGACCCGGTGGTGCTGGTGCCCCAGCCATGCGGGTGAGCGGCGTGGTAGCTACCCCCCAGGAGTTCGCCAATTCGCTTTCCGTAACCGGTTCCATTGAAGCCAACGAGCAGATTGAAGTACGCGGCCAGGTTTCTGGCTTGGTGCGCAGCATCAATTTCCAGGAAGGCAGCAACGTGCGCAAAGGCCAGGTGCTAGTGAAAATAGATGACTCTGAACTGCGCGCCCAACTAGCGCAGGCACAGACCAGACAAACGCTAGCCGCCGAAAACGAAAGACGCGCCCGTCTGCTTTTAGAGAAAGAAGCTATTAGCCGGGAAGAATATGATATAGCCCGCGCCGAACTGAAAACCGCTCAGGCGCAGATTCAGTTAGTACGCGCCCAATTAGCCAAAACCTCTATTACTGCCCCCTTTGCCGGCAAAGTGGGGCTGAGAGCCGTTTCCGTGGGAAGTTTCCTTTCCCCTGAAACCGTGGTGACCAATCTGGTGAGCATCAACCCTATCAAGATCTCCTTTGCCGTACCGGAGAAATATGCGTCTCAGGTAAAACTCAATACCGAGATTACGTTCACCGTGGCCGGAACGCAGGAGAAATACACCGCCAAAGTGTACGCCATTGAGCCTAGCATTGAAGCCACTACCCGCACCTTGCAGTTACGTGCCCGGGCAGATAATTCCAGCGGAAAGCTGTTGCCGGGTTCCTTCGCCAACATTCAGTTGCCGTTAACGGTTATCAATGATGCGCTCCTCATCCCTACCCAAGCGGTAGTACCGGTACAAAACGGAAAAAAAGTCTTCATCGCAGAAAATGGCAAAGCCAAAGAAGTGATGATTGAGACAAGCACCCGTACCGCGAAAGATTTACTGGTCACCTCTGGCCTTAGCGCCGGTGATACAGTGTTAACCACGGGTGTTATGTCTTTGAAAGCAGGTAGCCCGGTTAAGGTGGCCTTGGCGAAGAAATAAAATTTAATTACAATGAGTTTATCAACCACAAGTATAAAAAGACCGGTCTTCACAATCGTGTTGAACCTTCTCCTGATGCTGTTCGGGGTGATTGGGTACACGTTTCTGGGCGTACGGGAATATCCGTCCATTGACCCCGCCATTGTGTCTGTACGCACCAGTTATTCTGGTGCCAACTCAGATATTATTGAATCTCAGATCACAGAACCGCTGGAAAAGGCTATCAACTCCATTGACGGTATCCGGAACATTTCCTCCACGTCCAACCAAGGCTCCAGCAATATTAACATTGAGTTTAATCTGGAGAAAAACCTGGAGGAAGCGGCCAATGACGTGCGCGATAAAGTTTCACAGGCGGTAAGAAGCTTGCCTGAGGACATTGATGCGCCACCAGTTGTTTCCAAAGCCGATGCCGACTCTGAGCCCATCATCACCATGACTGTAAGGAGCGCCACGCGTGATGCCTTGCAACTGTCTGATTACGCCGAGAACGTGATTTCGCAGCGTCTGCAAACCATTCCGGGCGTAAGTAGCATCCAGATTTGGGGGCAGAAGCGGTACGCCATGCGTTTATGGCTGGACCCTATGAAACTGGCCTCTTACGGCTTAACCGTTGGTGATGTGCGCACCGCCCTCAACCGCCAGAACGTGGAGCTGCCAACCGGTAAAGTAAGCGGTAACAACACTGAATTAACGGTCAGAACCTTAGGAAACCTTTCCAACGAGCAGCAGTTCAATGATCTGATTATCTCTTCGGAAGGCGAAACCATTACCCGTTTCAGTGACATCGGCCGTGCCGAATTAGGTCCTGAGAACCTGGAAACCAAGATGACGGAATCTGGCGTGCCTATGGTAGGGATGGCCATTATTCCGCAGCCTGGTACCAACTACCTGGACATTGCCGGCAATTTCTATGATCAATTTGAACGGTTGAAAACTGAGCTTCCCCAAGATTTGCAGTTAGACATTGTAATGGACAACACCCTGTTCATCAAGCAATCTGTAACCGAAGTAGCTGAAACCATTCTTATTTCCCTGGTGCTGGTAATTCTTATTATTTACCTGTTCTTCCGGGACTGGGGTATTGCCTTCCGTCCTTTGATAGACATTCCGGTATCATTGATTGCCACGTTCTTTATCATGTACCTGGCCGGTTTCTCCATCAATGTATTGACTTTGTTGGCAATTGTACTGGCCACTGGTCTGGTGGTAGATGATGGTATTGTGGTAACAGAGAACATCTATAAGAAAGTAGAAGAAGGCATGTCGCCTATTGAGGCGGCTATCAAAGGTTCTAATGAGATCTTCTTAGCGGTTATCTCCATTTCCATTACCCTGGCAGCCGTGTTCTTACCGGTTATCTTCCTGGAGGGCTTTGTGGGTAGATTATTCCGTGAGTTCGGGGTGGTGATCGGCGCAGCCGTGTTGATCTCAGCGTTTGTGTCGCTAACCTTAACCCCCATGCTGAATGCCTACCTGATGAAGGGCGGTGTTCATAAACGCTCTAAATTCTATGAGTGGACTGAGCCGTTCTTCCAGAAAATGAACAGCAGCTACGCAGAAGCACTGAGTGGTTTCATGAAACGTAAATGGCTCAGCTTCCCTATCATTGTGGCATGTCTTGGCTTGATCGTACTCTTCTATAATGTTCTCCAGAAGGAAACCGCCCCGTATGATGACCGCAGTATGCTACGGGTTTCTTCTACAGCCCCAGAAGGCGCTTCTTATGAATACATGGAGCGCTTCATGACAGAGTTAAGCCAACTGGTAGATGATTCTATCCCTGAAAAACAAGTGAATTTGGTTATCACCTCCCCTGGTTTTGGTGGTTCTGGTTCTGTTAACAGTGGGATGATGCGTTTAGCGTTGAAGCCCGTTGATAAACGGGAGCGCTCGCAGAAAGAAGTAGCCGATCATCTTTCCAAACTAACGCGCCGTTACCCTGAGGCCCGTACCAACGTGATTCAGCAGCCAACCATTTCGGTGAACCGCCGGGGAGGGCAGCCAATCCAGTACATTATTCAGGCCCCAAACTTTGATAAACTACAGGAGAAAGTTCCGCAGTTTATGGAAGCGGTCAGCAATGACCCTACCTTCGTCATGCCAGATGTGAACCTAAAGTTCAACAAACCGGAAATCAACATTACCATTGACCGCGAGAAAGCCCAAAGCTTAGGCGTATCAGTGATTGACGTAGCACAGACGTTGCAATTATCTTTGAGCGGACAGCGCTTTGGATACTTCCTGATGAACGGACGCCAGTACCAGGTCATGGGTCAATTTGATCGCCCAGACCGTGATGACCCTATGGACTTGACTTCTTTGTTCGTACGGAGTTCCACCGGTCAGTTGATTCAGCTAGACAATCTGGTAACCATGGAAGAACGCAGCAGCCCGCCGCAGCTATACCACAACAACCGGTACTTATCTGCGACAGTATCTGCTGGTCTGGCTCCGGGCAAAAGTATTGGCGACGGTATTGAAGCCATGGACCGCATTAGAGAACAAGTACTAGATGAAACCTTCTCTACTGATTTAGGCGGTGAATCACGTGACTTTGTAGAAAGTGGTTCCAACACCATGTTCGCTTTTGGCTTAGCCTTGTTATTGATTTACCTGATCCTGGCCGCGCAGTTTGAGAGCTTCATTGACCCGCTCATCATTATTTTGACGGTACCCATGGCGGTAGCTGGTGCCATGCTTTCATTATGGCTATTTGGTCAAACCTGGAACATCTTCAGCCAGATTGGTACCATTATGTTGATTGGTCTGGTAACTAAAAACGGTATCTTGATTGTAGAATTCGCGAACCAGTTGCGGGAAGAAGGCAAGTCTAAGATGGACGCCATTCTGGAAGCCTCTGAAGCCCGCCTCCGCCCAATTCTGATGACTAGCTTGGCTATTGCTTTAGGTGCCTTACCAATTGCCCTGGCCTTAGGCGCTGCAGCCCAAAGCCGGATTGGGATGGGGGTAGTGATTGTGGGTGGTACTATTTTCTCTCTTGTGCTTACCCTTTTCATCATTCCTGCCATTTACTCTATGTGGTCTAAGGAGCGCAAACACCATCCAGAGTTTGACCACATTGAAGAGTACGAGAAAGCAGTGGCCCACTAATTGTTTGTTTGAACTAAACCGTATATGTTAAACTATAGATTTGGTCTTTTGAGCTTATTCCTAATCTCACTGCTCTTTGGGGCAAGTGAGGTTAAGGCTCAAGAGATACTGACGCTTGAAGATGCCGTAAGAATTGCCTTGGAGCGGAACTACGACATCAAACTATCTGCCAACGAAGAGCGCATTGCCGAAAACAACGTAACCCGCGGCAATGCGGGCATGCTGCCCAACGTGAACGCCACCTTGACCAACAACAACACGCTCCAGAACAGCTCCCAAACCCGGTCAGACGGCCAGGTAAATGAAGTAAGTTGGGGCCAGGGATCCAGCCTGAACTACGGCGTAGGTCTGAACTGGACCGTTTTCAACGGCTTTGCCATGTTCGCCCGCTATGAGCAGTTGCAGGAACTGGAAAAACTGGGGGAAACCAACTTGCAGTTAACCATTCTTACCCGCATAGGAGATGTAACCAGTACGTTCTATGAACTGGTGCAGCAACAGCACCAATTAAGAGCGTATGACACGGCTATCTCACTTTCCCGCTTGCGGGTAACCACTGCCCAGAATCGTTTCGAGATTGGAAGGGCGGCCCGGCTGGAAGTGCTGAATGCCCAGGTAGACTATAACACAGACACTACCAATTACCTAAGGCAACAGGAATTGTATCGCAACACACAAATCAGGATGAATGAATTGCTGGTTCGCGATGTGAATATCCGGTTCAGTGTTCCAGATGCTATTACCATTGATGACCAACTCACGCTAGAAGGCTTGTCTTCGCAGGCTGCGCAGTTGAATCCGTCCTTAAAAGCGGCCGTGTTAAACCGTAGAATTGCCGAACTGGATGCTAAACAGGTAAGAGCTGCCAGATTGCCGGTGATTGGGGTGAATACCGGCTATAACTTCAACCGAAACCGTTCAGCCCTAGGCTTCTCCACCCTTTCCACGGGAAACGGGCTGACCTATGGCGTGACGGCCTCGGTGCCCATCTTCACGGGTTTCAACCAGCGCCGTCTGGAGCAGAATGCCAATATCCTCATCAACAGCGCCCAACTGCAGTTTGAGCAGGTAAACCAGAACATCAACGCGCAACTGGCCTCGGCCTACCAAACGTACTTGACCAACCTCAGCTTGGTACGGCTGGAGGAAAACAACCAGCGCATTGCCCGCCAGAACCTGGACATTACCATGGAGAAATACCGGTTAGGCAGCATAACTACCGTTGAGGTGCGCGATGCACAATTGAACTATGTGAACGCCAGCGTGCGCTTCAGCAATGCGCTTTACTTAGCTAAAATTGGAGAAGTTGCTTTAAAAGAGATTGCGGGTACATTGACTCTATAAGTTCTTTATTAATTCTAAAAAGCGTTTGGGGCCTGTTTTTGTAAAAACAGCCCCAAACGCTTTTTAGGTTTTACCATGTTCTGTCTTCTGCAGCGCACA
The DNA here is from genome assembly GCF_054956755.1 of Rufibacter sp. JT3400010. Taxonomy (NCBI): domain Bacteria; kingdom Pseudomonadati; phylum Bacteroidota; class Cytophagia; order Cytophagales; family Hymenobacteraceae; genus Rufibacter; species Rufibacter sp. JT3400010. Next base: position 113,740 of record NZ_JBUDXA010000007.1, read on the forward strand.
AAAGATGCTCAACATTTTGCAAAACTTTATTTGATGTAATTTGAAGCCGTTTTGGACAGCAGCTATCCTTTACTGAAACGTACTGAAGGCGTAGTTAGCTTAAAAGTAGTTTTAGGTCTGTTTTGTGAAAAGCAGCCCTAAACGCTTCTTCCTTCCTCACGTACTTCATCACCATGCAGAACAACCTTGCCTACTCAGCCCTGAACTACTTTGGAGAATCAAACCTGGACCGGGCCCACCTTCTCCGGAAAGACGATGCCTGGATAACCGCCCGTCTGCAGGACCCCGAAACGAGACTTGTGCCCTTTCAGGGAATGAAGCCGCTTCTCACGTCAGGGAATCAGTTACTATCGGTGCCGTTGGCGCAGGTTGAGCTTTCAAGCCTAAGCCAGCCGCCTATTTTTCTGGGCCTCCGCGAGGAGAAAGCGTATTTTGCCGTTGATGTCACCCATGCCCCGGAACTACCGCTGGCCGGAGGCGCTTTCCAGGAACTGCGGGAGGCGACTCTTCAACTGGCCCGCCCAGATAGTGGCTTGCTGGCCTACGCCAAAGCCATGCTCTACTGGAACCGACAGCACCAGTTCTGCAGCGTGTGCGGTTCCCCTACGCTCTTCTCTGAGGCGGGGCACTTGCGCAAATGCAGCAATTCGGCGTGCCATACCTCCCACTTCCCCCGCACCGACACCGCTGTGATCACCATGGTTACCTGCGGCGAGAAAGGATTACTAGCTCGGCAAGCTTCCTGGCCTGCGGGAATGTATGCGTCCATTGCGGGTTTTCTGGAACCCGGCGAAACCTTGGAGAGTGCGGTAGCCCGCGAAGTGTTGGAAGAGACCGGCCTTAACGTGCAGCACGTGCAGTACCATTCTTCGCAACCGTGGCCGTTTCCGGCCTCTATCATGGTGGGGTTCTCGGCCGAAGTCCAAAACCCTGCGCTACACCTGGACCCCTTGGAAATTGAAGACGCCCGCTGGTTCACCAGAGCCGAATTGAAAGAATTAGTAGCCTCCGGCCAGATAACCCTGCCCCCTGCCCTTTCCATTGCTTACCGGCTGATTCAGGATTGGCTTAAGGGGTAGAAGCAGATTTTGCCAATCAAAAACTCCTGTCCTCAGGCTTATTTCTGAAAAACAAGCTGATAACAGGAGTTCCTGAAAGACACAAAAATACAGTCACTCTGCCCGCGAAAAGCAGCGTAAAAAGGCTACGCTTGCGCCGCCTTCATCTGTTCCCGCAATTGCTTCACGCGATCTTCAAACAAGGCGGGCGTATCTTCCTTGACCACCACTTCGGCAAACAACTCCATCAGCTCCGGTTCATGGGTGGCGCGGGAGGTCTTGCGCACGTCTATGTACACAAACTTGGTCCAGAGCACGGCTTTCAGTTTCTCCTTTTTCTCGTCAAACATGAGGTGCTCCACCAACATGCTGCTGTCTGTCACCTGCCGGATGCTGGTCTGGATGGTCACCAGTTCGCGAACCACGGCTGGGTTCAGGTACACAATCTGGTTTTGGCCTACCACCCAGGCCCGACCGGTTTTCCGGAAGTACGCGTGAATGTCAAGCCCGTAGGCGGCTTCCACCTGGTCTTCGCGCTCATTCTGGAAGTAGTTGAGAAAAGCGCTGTTGTTCAGGTGCCCGAACGGATCACAATGGTCAAAACGAATGCGGGTCTGGCTTTCCAGCACGGCTGGTTTGGGAGAAGAAGTTTGGGGTATCATAGTTTCAAGTGAGTTTCAGGGGTAATTTTCTAAAAAGCGGATTAAAACGGACCTAGTTCCTGTTGCAGGAAGCGCTCCAGTTGGTCTAGCACGGTCTGGAGCGGTTTCTCTTCGCCGTAGGCCTTGGCCAGCAGAATGCCGCCTTCCACCGTAGAAATGAAGAACGTGGCCAGCGCCGCCGTGTCTGCCGAGGCTTGGAACGTACCTTGCTCCTTACCAAGTTCAATTAGGTTCCGGACGCCTTTGTGCAGCCGGTTCAAAACGTGCACCACCCGCTCATGCAGCACCGGATGGTTGTCATCGGCTTCTACGGCGGTATTGAGCAAAGGGCAGCCACCCGCAATGATGGGTTTGGTGAGGTACGTGCGGTAAAAATCCAACAGCGCTCGCAGCCTTTCCCTGGCGTTCTCATACGGTGCAATGGCACTGCCCACCCGGTCAATCAAAGTTTGGGCCGCGAACTCAAAAGCCGCCACGGCCAGTTCCTCTTTGCTGGCAAAGTGGCCGTACAGACAGCCTTTGGTCACGCCTGTGGCTTCTATCAGATCTTGGTAAGAGGTTCCAGAAAAGCCTTTCTGATTGAACAACTCCGCAGATCGCTCAATGATCAATTGCCGGGTGCGCTCTGCTTTGGTGGGCTGGACTAGATTCATGGGACTAAATAAACCAAATGGTATATTACATCCTAGAACTTTCTTGAAAAGAATCTCCCCTGCCACATGGCTATGCAACAACTTGAGCACCTACCCGGAAAAGCCATGATACCTGCTGCACACATTTTTTTGTTTTCGGGCTGTTTTACCCAAATCAGCTAAAAACGGCAGGTTATCTCCAGCCGCCGTTTGAGGTTGATTGTGGTAAAACAGCCTAAAAAGGAATTTTACAAGATAGTTTGAAATAGAAAAGGCAAGCCTGGTGCAGGCTTGCCTTTTTGAAAGAATACAGACGTTATGTTATTTCGCCAGCAGCCCGTCTAACGTAACGGCTACGTAATACAATCCGCCAATGGTGGGACCAGCAGCGTATTGGATGTAACGCTGGTTGAAGATGTTGGTGCCTCCCGTTTTGATGGTGATTTTGCTTTCGGGTACCCGAAGCGTGACTTGGGCATCTAAGGTGCTGTAACTTGGTACGATTCCGTTGGCCAGCGGGCTTTCCCACAGGAAGGAATCCTGCCAGCGCCACACCACGTTAAAGCCCAGGTTCTTCAGCACCTCTCGGTTCCCGAGGGAGACGTTGGTGATCCAGTTGGGCGTGTTGAAGGCCGTCACGAAGATGTCTTTCTCCTGGTTGGTTTTAATGGCGTTGTAGTTCACGTTGCCTGAGAGGGTGAATTTCTCGTAGAAATTGTACGTCAGGCCCAGCGAGGAACCGTAGTTGTTGTACTTGTTCTTGGCGTTGGTATACACGCGGTAGCGGGTCTGCTGCCCAGTGCGGTTGGCAGCCAGCATGGCAAGCACTGCTTCGTCGGTGCCTACCTGCACGGTATTGCTCTTCGGCACAGATACTTCCACTTGCCCCAGGAAACCATCATACACGTTGGTATAGGCGTCAATGTCCAGCACCAGTTTGTTGTCAAACAACACACTCTTGTAACCTACCTCAAACGAGTTAATCTGCTCTGGTCGGGTGGCCGAAAGGCTGGTGATTTGCAGTACTTCGCGGTTTTTCAGGGCGGCTTCGTTGGTGGTTAACCCGGCGGTCACGTCTCGGTTTACGGCGGCGTTGAAATCATTCACCGAGGTTAGCGTGTAGGAGTTATCCAGGTAGCCCAGGCCTTCGTTGATGTACGACAAGCCTCCCACGCGGCGCACGTTCCCGTTGTTCACGTAAGACACGGCTTCAAACAAGGCCGGAAACCGGAACCCGTTCTGGTAAGACACTCTAAAATTGTGCGACTCAGACAAGGTGTACACCGCCGCTATTCTGGGGTTCACCTTGGGGGCAAACTCAGGGTTGTAGTCTACGCGCAAAGACCCAAATACCTTTAATCTATCGTCCAGGAACGTTTTGGTCAGCTGCGCGAAAGCGCCAAATTTCTTGTAGTACACGTTGTTGCCGCCGGGTTGCGTGCGTTGTTCAATGGGCCGGGTGAAATCCACGAAGTTGTTCCCGTCCGGGATGACTTCATACACGCGGGCATCAGCGCCTACCAGCACATTGGCAAACTTGATGCGGTCTGTGAAATCCCACTGGGCATCTGTGTGGTACAGGCGGCTTTTCTGACTTAGCCAGGCTCCGCCGGTGGCGGGGGCACCGGGCACTACTTTCCCGTGGTCCCAGTTGTTAATGCCTCTGATGGTGTTTTTTAGGGCTTCAAACTGCGGGGTGCCCGGTTCGGCCCGTCCCGCATCGGCGGCCTGACGGGCTAGTTGCATGGCAGTGGCCAGATTGGTGCCTGCGTTGAGCTGGGTTTGCAGCGCGGTCTTGAATTTGGCACCCCACTCGCTGTTGGAGCCGCCGCTGGTAATATCCAGGTTGTCTACCATGGGTTTCACGTTGTACGAGTCGCCGGTGTTCTCAATGGACAGGTAAGAACGCAGGAAATAGTTGGCTCCCCGTAGTTCCAGACGATGGTTCTGTACCACCACGTTGTCTAGCTGAATCTTGTTTCCGCGCTGGAAAACGCCGTCCATCTTGCCTATGCGGTAGCCGTAGGAAAGCTCGGCGTTATCGCTGAGGCGGTAGTGCAGGGCCGCATCAAATTTCAGGTTGTCTACCCGCGGGCTCACCACGTCTTTCTCCCAGTAGCCAGTTCTGCGCACCAGAAACGTCTGGTTTTTGCCGCCGTATTGCACACCGCTAATGGTCACGGCATTGTTGTTCTCATCGCCGTATTTGTTCCAGGCATCATAGGCGGGGTTGTTGGCACCGGCCAGTTCGGGGAAAGATGGGTTGGCGGTGTTCAGGGTATTAGGGTTTTGGTCGGTGGTGGTGTTGGAGCGCCAGTCGGTGCCATTCATGTAGCTGGCGTTAATTTTGAAGGCGAATTTGTCGCTCAGGGCTTTGGCGTACCGCACGGCGAATTCAGACAAGATGCTGGGCTCGGCGTCAATGCCGTCTACGTGGTTTATACCGGTTTTCTGGTACACGCTCAATCCCTGGTACAGGAAAGGACTTTTAGTGATGAGGTTGGCCATGCCGTTGATGGCGTTCATGCCGTACAGCGCCGAGGCCGCCCCCGGCGTAATCTCCACGCTTTCTATGTCCAGCTCCGTAGGTCCGATGGCGTTGCCCAGCGGTACGCCCAGGGTGGCCGCCTGCATGTCTACCCCGTCTACCAGTTGCATAAACCGAAAGTTGTTGGGAATGTTAAAACCCCGCGTGTTGGGCACTTTGAACGTGAGGCTGCTGGTGGTCATCTGCACGCCTTTCACGTTTTCCAGCGCGTCATAGAAGCTGGGTGCGGGCGTTTCCTTGATGGCCCTGATGTCCAGTTTCTCAATCGCCACCGGCGATTTCAGGATGCTTTCCTCTACGCGGGATGCGGTTACCACCACTTCTTTCCCCAGTAAGGTCTGCGTTACCAGCGCAATATCCAGGCGGGAACCGGGCTCGGTGATTTCAAATTCCTGCGGCTGGAATCCTACTAAGGAAACCACCAGGGTAAATGGAAACTTCAAGCGGGTTTTCAGCGTGAAGTCGCCGTTGAGGTTGGTGGCGGTTCCGGTTACGGTGCCGCGCACGTACACACTCACGCCGGGCAAGGGCTCTTTGTTGGCCTGGTCGGTTACCCGGCCGCTGATTTCTACCAGATTGGTTTCCTGCGCGCGCAGGGTGATGAGGGGAAGTAAAAGAAAATGAAGGAGGAGTAGATATTTTGGTTTCATGAATGATGTCTTGAAAAGTAAGAAGGAAAAACGGGTTGAGAACGGCTAGCGGCAACAACAGCCAAAACCGGAGAACTGGCCCTGCATTCGTTTCTGGGTTCTTTTCTGGAAGACATCGGTTTTCATAGTAGTAAAAGTTTAGGGATAATCAGGTTCATTGGGACCTTTCACGGGTTGGCCTTGGGTCAGTAGTCAGTTTGAGTGGGGCAGAACTGGCGCGGGTGGCGGTTACTCTTTGGTGCTCTCTTTCTTGAGTTTTTAGGCTTGTTTTCAGTAAGTTGGGAGAAACGGCTTAGCCAAACCCGCAGATGGCTGGCCGTCTCTTCCCCACCATACTTCTCCTCCTTACCGTTTTAGCGTTGGTTTTCTAAAAGCATCCCTAAAACACTCCGCGGCTTTTTCTCGCTTTGCCGCAGAGCACTTTAGGCAGAGGAGGGTTGCGGTCACGGGCGGATTCGAACCGCCGTAAAAGACTTTGCTGGTCTTTGCTTCGCCACTCAGCCACACGACCTTGTTTCCTATTCCCTCATCAGAAAAATCATTTCCAATTGCAGATGCTTTTCGCAAGCCTCAAACATCCGCAGCTATATAGATACTCTTAATCTCTATAGGATTGGTAGACAAATAGAGTTGTTTCTTACGAGACATCCAAACAATAGATGGAAAAAATTTAATATAATTAAACTACTCGTCTGATTTTCAGATACAAATCCGAAAACTACTCTACTCCTTTCAGGTTAGATTCTGGAAAACTAAGCTAAAAACAGAAGGAAATGTAGGAGACCAGCCAAGGCGCTGATGCCAATCCAAGTCATCATGCCTACCTTGAAACGGAACATGGCCAGAAAGGAAATGATGATCCAGGCGAGGGCGAAGTAATCCATGGTTTGTAGGTTGAGGCCTTCGGGAAACAGGACGGCTACCCCGAAGTAGACGGTCAGGTTGAGCACCACGCCTACCACAGCGGCGGTCACCACGCCCAAAATGGATTTCACGGCAACGTTGCCGCGGGTGCGTTCTATGAGGGGCGCACCGGCCAGAATGAAGAAAAAGCAGGGCATAAACGTGTAGAAGGTAGTGGTGAACAAGCCCAGCGCGCCCATGGCCAAGGAGCCGTCGTAGTGGTTGAAGCCCGCCATGAACCCCACAAAAGCCAGCACCATGATGAGCGGACCGGGCGTGGTCTCGCCCAAAGCCAAGCCGTCAATCATCTCAAAGCGGGAGAGCCAGTCAAACTTCTCCACGGCCACCTGCGCCACGTAAGGGAGCACCGCATACGCTCCCCCAAACGTCACCAGGGCGGCTTTGGTGAAGAACGTAATGAGGTGGTTCCAGAAAGCAAATTCGCGGGTGAGATAGTAGAAGAGCGCTACCGGCAGGGCCCAAAGCACCAGCGTAATGCCCAACCGCAGCAGGCTTTTGCCCCAACTGTAACCAGAACCCACCACTTCACTGCCCGCGTGCAGGTAATAGCCTTCCTCATCTGCGGCCTGCTTCTGCGTCGTTTCTTTTTCTAGGAAGAGGCTGGGAAGCAACTTGCGTAGGATGACGGCCAGCACAATGGCTCCCAAAATAATCAGCGGGAAAGGCACCTTCAAAAAGAAAATCGCCACAAAACTGACCAAGGCCAGCACGTAGTGAAACCAACTCTTAAGCGATTTGCCCGCAATCTTGAACAAAGCAAGCCCCACAATGGCCACAACTGCCGGTTTGAGGCCGTAGAACAGCGCCGCCACCCACGGAATGGTCCCGTAACTCACGTACACGGTGCTCAGCCCCAAGAGAATAAACACCGAAGGCAGCACGAAGAAGATACCGGCCACCAAGCCGCCGCGTACGCCGTGCATGAGCCAACCCAGGTACGTGGCCAACTGCTGCGCCTCGGGACCGGGCAGCAGCATGCAGTAATTGAGCGCGTGCAGAAAGCGGGAATCTGACACCCAGCGTTTCTGCTCTACCAGATACGTGTGCATAATGCCAATCTGCCCTGCCGGACCACCGAAACTAATAAACCCCAATTTTAGCCAGAACAGGAAAGCCTCTTTGAACGAAGGTTTCTCGGGCGCGGTGCGTCTGGTTTGAGGGGGAGCGGTGTCTGGCAAAGTGGTTTCCATGGCGATTCTGAATTTCTGCTCAAGATTACGCAGCCCCTTATACGAAAGATAGAACAGAGTTAACCTTTGGTATCTGGTTTACTTTTCTTCAAAATTTTTAGGTATTCAGACGGACTTTGCCCCATGTGCTGCCGGAAAATGCGGGTAAAGTGGCTTTGGTCTGAGAAGCCAGTCAAATAAGCGACTTCGGCCAGCGAGTACCCCGAGGTATGCAGCAGGTTCAACGCTTTCTCAATGCGCAGTTTCCTGATGTATTCCCCGAATGACAGATTATCAAAGTATTTGGAAAACGCCCGGGAAACGTAGGCTGGGTGCACGTCGAGGGCCTCCGAGATTTCCTTCAGATTCAGGCTGAGGTTGGTGTCAATCTGGTCCTGGATAATTTCTTTGAGGTGCTGCGCCCAGGCTGGTACTTTCTGGGTGGTGTCTTTCTTTTCCTGCAGGTAATTGTGGTAGACTTGCAGGAAAAGTTGCTCGGTGGGGTGTGTAGTGTGTTTCTGATTCTGCAGGTGCTTGGCCCAACTGTACAGCCCGTCATACAGTACCATGGCTTTCTCCAGCAGTTCGTGGTCATCAGAGATATTGAAGGCCATGCCGTGTGAGATGGCCCACAGCCCCGCCGATTGCGCCGCCAGGGTGTGGTCATCGGTGTCTGCGCCGCGCACAATCACGGCCATGGTTTGCAGCGCGGGGTCCTGCAGGTTGAATTTCTTCAGGAAGTAGTCAAAGGTGCAGTGGTCCTGGTAATGCGAATACTCCACCCCCGGAATGTCAAACGGAATGGCGTCCAGTTCTTTGGCTTTTTCCAGCACCTGGTTTTCAGGTACGTAGAGGATCTCCGCGGTGGCATCAATAAACCGCCGGATGAGCCACGGGCAAGCTAGGCGGTCAATTTTGGGGCGCTCGCGGGTAATCCATCTCATAAAGGTTGACTTGAAAACAGGTTGTTAAGCTAAATATAAGCCTTCGTCTTCATGTCTGATTCTCTCCCAAAACTAAGATTTCTACTTTCGTAAAGCCTGCCATAAAATCTCTGCCGGATGCAGCGCTTTTTTAGCAGTTCCATCCTTTATCTGGTGACGGCAACTGGTACCGGCGGCGGCAATGATGGTTTCCGGCGCAGCATTTCTCACGGCGGGGAATAAGACTAATTCCCCAATCTGCATGGAAACATCATAGTGCTCGGCCTCATACCCAAACGAGCCCGCCATACCGCAGCAGCCCGATGGTATCATTTCCACCTCATAGTTCTGAGGCAGCGATAGAATTTTCTGCGTAGGCGTGAGTACCTGCAAGGCTTTCTGGTAGCAATGCCCGTGCAGTTTGATGTGCTTTTTCTCCAAGCTAAAAGCAGCTGCGGTGATGTTTCCATTTTCAACCTCTTTTAGCAGAAACTCCTCTAAAAGGAAAGAGTTAGCAGCTACTTTATGGGCTAATGGGACCAAATCAGCCGAAACCAAATCCAGGTACTCATCGCGCAGGGTTAAGATAGCAGACGGTTCAATCCCGATTAAGGGAATGCCGCTTTCCATGGCTTTGCCCAGCATCTGCACGTTCTGAATGGCAATCTCTTTCGCATCACGCACCAAGCCTTTAGACAAGTAGGTTCGGCCACTTTCCAGGTGCTCCGGTATTTGTACGGAATACCCCAAAGCGGATAACAGTTTTACTGTAGTTTGGCCAATTTCTACATCATTGTAGCTGGTGAACTCGTCGCAAAACAAATACACGGGTCTGCCGGCTTTCACCTGTCCTGCATTCTCCTTCTGCCATTTCTTAAACCAGCTTTTGAGTGTGGTTTTCCCAACGGTGGGCAAAGAACGTTCCGCTGCGAAGCCTACGGTTTTCTTGATCAGCTTACTGGTAGCCGAGTTACTAATCATGAAGTTGTAAACGCCGGGCACCACGCTGGCCAGTTGCTGCATCTTAGTGAAGTTGCCTATCATGCGCGTGCGCAGCGGAACGCCGTTGGCATCATGGTAGTGTTGCAGGAACTCGGCTTTCATTTTGGATACATCTACGCTGGAGGGGCACTCAGACTTACAGGCTTTGCAACTCAGGCACAAATCCATCACCTCTTTGATTTCCTTGTGATCAAACTTGTTGACTTTATCTGAGTTGGTCAGGAACTGGCGAAGAATGTTGGCGCGGGCGCGGGTGGTGTCTTTTTCCTGACGCGTAGCCATGTAGCTGGGACACATGGTACCACCGCTCACGTGCGTTTTGCGGCAGTCACCAGAGCCGGAACATTTTTCGGCGAGGCGTAGAATACCTTCTTGTTTGGAGAAGTCAAACAGGGTTTCTACCGGAATAAGCTGCTGCGCAGGACGTTCTTCATACCGCAGAAACTCGTTCATGGGTGGCGTGTCCACAATCTTACCGGCATTGAAGATATGATGAGGGTCAAATATCTGCTTTACCTCTTTCAGGAGTTCATACACTTCCTGCCCCAAGGCCTGCGGAATGAACTCGCCGCGCAGACGGCCGTCGCCGTGCTCGCCGCTGAGGGAACCGTTGTATTTCTTCACCAACGTAGTGGTCTCGGCTAAAACTTGCCGGAAGACTTGTTTTCCCTCGTTGGTTTTGAGGTTAATCATGGGCTCTATGTGCAGCTCTCCGGCCCCGGCATGGGCGTAGTACGAGGCTTGCAGTTTGTGCTTCTCCAAGACTTTTTGCACATCTGCCACGTACGCGGGCAAATCCTCGGGAGACACGGCGCAGTCTTCAATCAGGTTCACGGGCTGAGTATCGCCGGGCAGGTTCCGGATTAAGCCGAGACCTGCTTTGCGCACATCCCAGACAGGCTTGGTCAACGCGCCGCGTACGACTGGGTAGGCATAGCCCAGACTAGCGGCTTTTAGGTCGGCAATCAGGGCTTCGGCTTTGTCCGTAATTACGTCCTGACTATCGGCCATGAACTCCACCATCAGTAATGCGGCTGGGTCGCCTTCAATGAAGAACCGGTTGGCGTCATAGGTGCGGTGGCCCTTGGTGAAATCCATGATGTATTTGTCCACCAACTCAGAAGACATGGGCTGGTGCTTCAGGATGATGATGTTGGCTTCCAGCGCCTCCATGAGGGAGTTGAAATGCACACACACCAAACCTTCCTCTTTGGGTGGCAAGGGAATCAGGTTCAGTTTGGCTTCGGTCACAAAGGCCAGCGTTCCCTCAGAGCCCGCCAGTACTTTGCAGAAATCTAGGGTAGTCTGTCCTTCCGGCCCGGCACCATCGTCTACCAAAAAGTCCAGTGCATAGCCGGTGTTACGGCGGGTCAGGGTTTTCTTGGGGTAGTTCTTTTCAATAAGGCTGCGGTTGCCCTGGTCACTGATGAGGCCATACATTTTGCGGTAAATCTCCCCTTCCAGGTTCTGGAGCGTCAGCTTTTGCTGGAGTTCCTGATGCGTCAGAGGCTTGAACTCCGCCTCTGTGCCATCGCTCAGCAGTACCTTAGCTGAGAGCAAATGCGTGCGGGTGTCGCCCCAAACAATGGAATGCAGACCGCAGGAATTATTCCCAATCATGCCGCCCACCATGGCCCTGCTGGCGGTGGAAGTCTCGGGCCCAAACAACATTCCGTGCGGACGGAGGGCGGCATTCAGGTCATCCCGAATCACGCCGGGCTGCACGCGCACCCAATGTTCCTGGGGGTTTACTTCCAGAATCTGGGTGAAGTACTTGGAAATGTCTACTACCAGGCCGTTCCCCACCACCTGGCCCGCCAATGAGGTCCCGGCGGCCCGGGGAATAAGCGTGATCTGGTGCTGGTTGGCAAACTGAATTAGTGCCTTCAGGTCTTCCGTGGTTTTGGGAATGGCGACGGCTACGGGTTTTTCTTGGTACACCGAGGCATCTGTGGCATAAACCATTTTCTGGGAATTGTCTAGCGAAGAGGCATCGTTGTAAAACAATTCACCGGTTAAAGAAGCTTGCAAGGCAGCAAAGGCGGACAAAGAGGGGGCGGCGGTCATACGTGCATGGGAATAACAGGCAAATATAAGAATGCCTTAAAAGGATGTCTAATGGAATTGAAGGGGTTCCTCTTTTTCAGGAACTAGGCTTTTCAGGACAATGCCTACTATCAGTGCTTTAACGCTGCTTTCTCAAAAACTGCATGGAAGCCTCACCTTAATTTGATGTGGTTGCTCAAGGCAGCAAATACGCTGGAATGTTTGGACAAATAAAACCTACATTCTGTCATTCTGGAAGAATCTTGTGGGCGAGCTAGGATTACCATTATTGCCTGCCACTGCCGTTCGCCACCAAGTTCCTTTCAGGATGACAAAGAAGAAGTGTATGTTTCCTTATGTCTGAGCACTTACACCTTAAATTTAATGCGGCAGGCCGAAGTGAGTTTGTACACCACTTGCCCGGTTTTGGGATTGAGAAGTGTGATTTTCCCCTGTTCCTTCAGTTTCTCAAAAGCAGTCTGGTAATTGTCTTTACTGTAGGGTTTGCCCACGTTGTGCTTCTCGTAAATTTTCTCCAACATCATGCTGTTGTAGGCAGGGGCGTTTTGCACCAAGTCTTCCATCAGGTTCACCAGAGAGAACTCCAGGTATTTAGAATATTCTGGCACTAGCAACCGGACGGTTTTCAAATTCGCACCGAACACCGGCACACCGTCTTCCTGCACCTCGCAGAAGGGCAGCAGCAACTCTTTGAACTTGGTATGCGCCAGGTTACTCCTAGATACCAGCCAGACATGTTGGCTACTCTGTTCTTTGCCGGGTACATTGATTCTGAACCGCGACGTATTAAGCCCCTTTTCCTGTAAACAGGCGGAAAACGCCTTTAAAGCATAGGTTTCTTTTTTGGCGGCATGGCTGGTTTTGGCAAAAAAGCGTTGCAGTTCGGGTAGTCTCTCGCCCAGCAAAGTTTGCAAATGGTTTGGCGATTTCTGGTTGGTCAGGGCGGCGGCCATGCGTTTGTAGTCAAACTGGAGCAGAAAATCGGTTTTACCGAGTTCCAGATAACGCGCCCAAAGCTCCTGCGAGAATTTATTCCCGAACGGGTCTACCAACAGGAAAATCGCCGAGGCCTCCAGTTCTTGCTCCTGTAGCGCGGCCACAATCTCTGGCTCATGCAGGAACAAGGGTTTTTGATGAAGTTCGGGGTAAAAAGGAAGTTCTTCGGCTAACGGGGGCAGGGTTGCGGCCAGCGCTTTGTTACTTTCATACAGAAAGGGCTGCACCACTTTGTTCAGGTCTATGCGACCACCCGTGCGGGCGAAAATACTTTTCAGGACTTTGAATGAGACAGGCCATTCGCCACCTTCCTCGGGCAAGCCTAAACTGGCACTGGTGTCTACGTACAGTACTTTCTCCACCGGCTCCTGACCTGCGAACAAGGTTTCACACCAGATTGGGAAAAACGGCAGCAAAACAGCCTCCTTGATTTGGGCGGGGCTTCTTTTCTGCTTGAAGAAATCTTTGGGTTCAGTACCGGTCACTACTTCTTGTATCCTTCTTTCCACTATTTGTCTCTTACGCAAAGCGCTTGCACCTGGCACTTTCCTGAACTTTTCTTTCTGTTTGAGAAAAGCGGGCTACAAATTTACTTCCATTTTGGTAGAAAGCAGGAGAATTTTGCTAAAATCATTCGCAAACAGAAAAGTACCTTACTACTTTTAACGAAGATTTTAGCAGGAAAACAGGGATACTTTTCCCTTAAATGGCTCTGTCTAAATGAACATAACCACCGTCTACGTGAATAATCTGCCCGGTGGTGTGGCTGGACTTATCAGATAGCAGAAATACGGCAGTGTTAGCAATTTCCTCTGGAGCGGTCATCCGTTTCCCCAGCGGAATTCTGGAAGTAATTTCCCGGAGCTTTTCCTCTGGGTTTGGCAAGGTCTGAATCCAGCTTTCATATTGCGGTGTCCAACTCTCGGCCACCGCAATGGCGTTCACCCTGATGCCGTATTTCAGCAATTCCACGGCCCACTCCCGGGTGAGGGCGTTCCGGCCACCGTTAGACGCGGCGTAAGCGGAGGTGTTTCCCTGGCCGGTCTCGGCAACTTTGGAGGTGATGTTCACAATGGAACCTTGTGCTTGAATCAGCTCTGGCAGAGCGTGGTGGGCGAGCAAGTAATAATGAATGAGATTGCGGTGCAGAGAGGCTAGAAACCCTTCGTAATTGCCGTTTTCCAAACCAACTCCGTCGTTATGGCCCGCGTTGTTCACTAACCCATCAATTCGGCCAAACTCTTTCCTGACTGCCTCTATGGCCTGCTTGCATTCTTCGGGATTGCTTAGCTCAGCGCCTACCTGAAAGGCGTTTCCGCCGGCTTTTTCCACTTCGTTTACGGCTTCATTGTTATCTTCCTCGCTCCTTCCAATAATGACCGGAATGGCTTTTTCCTGCGCCAAAATCTTGACAATGGCCTTACCGATGCCCTTAGCGCCACCTGACACGATAATGACTTTCCCTGCTAGATGTAAATCCATACCTGTATTAAATGTGCCAGAACTAAGTGGCGTTTATAGGTTAAGTTTATAAAAACGACTTGCATTCTCCCCAAATACCAACGCCTGCTCATCTTGACTGAACGTGGAGAAATATTCCTCTACAATTCCAAGCACTTCTTCATAAGCTCCAGCCACCAGGCAGACCGGCCAGTCAGAGCCGTACATAAGCCGCTGCACCCCGAAGGTTTCGACCAAGGCATCCAGAAAAGGAGTAAAGTCGCTTTGCTTCCAGTTCTTCCAATCTGCTTCGGTCACCATGCCCGATACTTTGCAACAGACATGCTCCTGCTCCGCGAACGCTTTGATGTCTTTTTTCCAGTCTTTCAGCTTTCCATGCTTTATGTCAGGTTTGCCCAGATGGTCTAAAACAAAAGGCTGGTTCGGGAAAGCAGCTACAAATTCTTGAGTATACTGCAGTTGGTCTGGATAGATGAGAATATCATAGACGTAGCCGTACCGTTGCATTTTCTGGATACCTCGTTTGAACTCTGGACGTAACATCAAAGCACGGTCCTGGGCACTTTGCAGGATGTAGCGGAAGCCCTTCATCTTCTCAAACTGATGATAGTAGGCCAGCTTTTCTTCCACCAGCTCATCCAAAAAATCAACCCAGCCCACAACACCCTTCACAAACGAGTGCTGAGAGGTAATCTCCAGCAAGAAGTCATTGTCTTCATCGGCCTGCACCAACACACAGCCGTCAAACCCGTTGCGTTCCAGAACTGGCTGCAAGTTTTCAGGCAGAAAGTCCCGGCGGATAGCAGACATTTCTTCTGTAATCCAACTATCCCGCACGGGGTCAAACTTCCAGAAGTGCTGGTGGGCGTCTATTTTAGGCATAGGCCTGTACCGTCTGTCTGGATGAACCTAAACCTTCAATGCCTAACTCAACCACATCGCCGGGCTTGAGGTAGACTTGCGGGTTCATGCCTAACCCTACTCCAGCGGGCGTGCCGGTAGAAATGATATCGCCGGGCAGCAGCGTCATGAACTGGCTCAGATAGGAAACTAAAACCGGAATGTTGAAAATCAGATTGGAGGTGGAGCCGTCTTGCATGGTTTCGCCGTTCACGGTGAGCCACAGACGCAGATTGTCTATGTCGCCGAGTTCATCTGGCGTGGCCAAGAACGGACCTACCGGGGCGAAAGTATCGTTGCTTTTGCCTTTCACCCACTGACCGCCGCGCTCCAGTTGGAAGGCACGTTCACTGTAATCGTTGTGCAACACGTAACCGGCCACGTAGTTCAGGGCTTCCGCCTCAGAGAC
This sequence comes from Rufibacter sp. JT3400010, assembly GCF_054956755.1. Lineage (NCBI taxonomy): Bacteria > Pseudomonadati > Bacteroidota > Cytophagia > Cytophagales > Hymenobacteraceae > Rufibacter > Rufibacter sp. JT3400010. The sequence goes on from NZ_JBUDXA010000007.1 coordinate 129,141, forward strand.
GTAACTTGCTTTTTTGCCAATCACCACACCCAGTTCCACTTCCCAGTCCAGCTTTTCGGCACCCCGGGGAATGATCACGTCATCGTTAGGGCCGCAGAGGGCGGTGGTGGCTTTGAAGAAAATAATAGGCTCTTTGGGAATGGCAGCACCGGTTTCTTTGGCGTGGTCGGCGTAGTTAAGGCCAATACAGACAATCTTGGAAGGACGCGCAATGGCCGAACCTAACCGAACGCCATCGGGGATTTGCGTCAGCTTGGCTTCATTTTCCCGCACAAAGTTCTCCAGCCGCGCCAAACCATCGTTTTGAAAAAAAGCCTCGGTGTAATCTTCCCCAAAGGCAGATACATCATACAGAACATCGTTCAGGATTACTCCCGGTTTTTCCTGTTCTGGCGCACCAAATCTGAATAACTTCATAAATTAAAATCAGTTAGAAATATAATAAGGGTATTTTCTGAGACACATATAATGCTATGTTTAGGATCTTGGTGGCGAACGGCAATAGCAGTGAACAATGGCAATTCTAATTCGCCCACAAGTTCCTTTCAAGGTGACTGACTGAACAGCTTAGCCATTCAGCCTGATAAATCCACCGTCAATGGGGTAGTCACAGCCTGTGATAAATCCAGCCTCATCTGAACACAGGAACAACACCAATGCGGCCACTTCCTCGGGTTTGGCCATGCGGCCGATGGGTTGGGTTTGGGAAAGCTTCTCAAACATTTCGGCTTCCTGCCCCGGGTAGTTTTTGGAGATAAACCCATCTACAAACGGCGTATGCACCCGCGCGGGCGAGACACTGTTGCAGCGAATGTTATAAGGCAGATAATCTTTGGCTACCGACAAGGTCATGGCGTACATGGCCCCCTTGCTCATGGAATACGCGAAGCGGTCATTCAGACCCACGTGCGAGGCAATGGAAGCCATGTTCAGGATTACCCCATGGCCTTGTTCTTTCATGAGCGCCACGGCGGCTTGCAGGGAATTGTAGGCGCCTTTCACATTGACCTGGTAGATGCGGTCCAAATCTTCCTGGGTGGTTTTCTCCACGTTGCCCACATGCGCAATGCCGGCATTATTCACCAGAATGTCAACGCGGGAAATAGCTTTAAAAGCAGCCCTCACCTGTTCCTGCTGGCTTACATCGCAGGCATGGCTTTTGGCTCTGCCCCCGGTGGCCTCAATCTGGGTGACCGTTTCCTGAGCGGTGTCGGCGTGGAGTTCCAGAATATGCACTTCGGCCCCCTGTTGGGCGAAGAGAAGGGAAATAGCTTGGCCAATTCCGCTTCCGCCCCCGGTTACTACGGCTGTTTTGCCTGTTAACTTAAACATGTGGTTCTATTGTTTACTCACGTTTTCAAAAGCCCGCCTATTTAAAGAAACTGTTTTAAGCTTGCTTCAACAAAAGCAGGTCAAAAATGAAGAACAGAAAATGTGCTGCTCCACTAGAAATTAGCCCGAAGCGAAACACCGTACGTGGCCGGATTTCCTAACCGGGCTGCGCCGAAGTTGTAGGCGTAGTCAATGTATTTTTCATCTGTGAGGTTACGGCCCCAGAAGAAAATTTCATAACGTTTGGCCTGCACGCCCACACGGGCATTGAACACGCTGAAGCCTTCCTGTGACAACTGGTTGGCTAAGTCAAAATACTGCTGACCCAAGTACCGCCACTCTCCTCTCAGTACCAAGCGAAGGTTCTGGGCTTTGCCTAGTGCGTAGCCGTATTGCAGGGCTAGCATGGAGGTAATGTCTGGCGTAAAGATTTGTTTGTTACCTTCTAAGTTGACTTCTTCGCCATCAGCATTCCCGATGAGGTTGGTGTACTCAGCATCAGTGTATCCGAAGCTGTAGCTGGTCTCCAAGCCTTTCACCGGCGTGGCATTCAGTTCCAGTTCAACTCCTTTGCTTTCCAGTTCGCCCACGTTGCGGGTGATGATAATGGCATCTGGCAGCACTAAGGTGGGCACTTGGGCATCGGTTACCTGGGTGTAAAACGCCGAGACATTAGCGGTTACCCGGTTTTGGAGAAAAGAGGTTTTCAAACCAATTTCATAGTTATTGCTGTATTCTGGGTCATAAGCAAAAAGCGGGGGCTGCGATGGGTCAGAAGACAGTTGCGTGATGCCGCCCGTCCGGAAGCCGCGGCTGTAGGAGCCGTACACATGGTAGTCTTCAGAGAGGTGGTACGCCAAGCTGGCTTTGGGCGAAAAGGCTTTGAAACTGGCCGAAGAGGAAGTATCTGGTAGCACTACCATGGCCTCCTCACCGTCAGGCTGAAACTCACTTCTGATGGACTGTTTCCGGTGTTCGTAGTCATACCGCAACCCGGCGGTCAGTTCCAAGTTAGGATGGAGCTGATAGGTGCCCTGCCCGAAGAAGGCCACTCCGTAATTTCTGCCATCATTCACATTGATGCTGGTAAAATTAGGAAAAGGGGCGCCCACCAATTCAGCGTCTTCCCCAAAATGGGTGCCCTGCTTGGTCGGATTATCATGGAGGAACCCGTAGGCGCCTGCTACCCACTGCAAGGCAGAAGTGTTGGAAGCCGGAGAAGAAAACCTGATTTCCTGGGTCAGAACCTTCACCTTGTTCCAGTCTTTGCCATAGTTGTTTACCACCGCAACTCCGTCAATGGGCGAAAAATCTCCATCTACGGGTTGCTCATAAAAGCGGTAGTTAGATTGGTAAGCCGTTTGTGAGGTGAAGTTGAACGCGCTGCCGGTATGGTTCACAATTAACGACCCATTAAAGGTATTGTCATTCATTTTCCCCACGGAATTCTGGCTTAACTCAAACCGATTCTCAAGGGCTTCCTGCATACTGGACACCAAAGGGAAAGCACCATGGTTTCTATTGGCGCTGTGCTTCGCGTTAAGCGTCAAATTCCATCTTGGGTTGATTAGGTACTTGAGGTAGTAATTACCTGCAAACACATTTTGTTTGTCAAACTTGGTGTTGTTGAAAGTGTTGGTATAGAATCCGTCTTGTTTTCTGAAAAGACCCGATATACCCAGAAACAGCTTGTCCTGAATCAAAGGCGTTCTCACGCCCAGGCTGTACCGCTGTTGGCCGTAATTTCCAAACTCTAGGGAGGCGAAACCGCTGGTGGTGTTGCTTGGCTGCCGGGTGATGATGTTGATGACCCCGCCCATTGCGTTGCGGCCGTACAAGGTGCTCTGAGGTCCGCGCAAAACTTCAATGCGCTCCACATCCAGCAACTCGGGCAAGTAAGTGTCTAGGGTGAATTGGTTTACCCCGTCAACGTAGGTGGCTACTGCCGGGTCATACGAGGTGGTGGCAATGCCCCGAATAGAAGTGGTATTACGGTTGTCGCCGGGGTCTGAGGCATACAGGTTAGGGATAATGGCGGTGATGTCGCGGGTGTTCCACAAGCGATACTCCTGCACTTGACGGCTGGAAAGCGCCGTGATGCTGGCCGGAACTCGTTGTAAATCTTCCTCTACTTTCTGGGCGCTTACCACCACTTCGTCTAACCTTGCCGCAGCTTCCGTTAGTTGAAAAACTATGTCAGTTTCCTTGCCAGAAAGCCGAACGGTTTGAGTGGAAGTAGAAAAACCTAGGGCACTCACCTGTATGGTATATTGTCCAGTGGGCACATTAGTGAGTTGAAACTGTCCCTGTCCGTCAGAGAAGGCATTCAGGTTGGTGTTTATCAGTCTAATGCTTGCTCCCGCAATTCCCGCTGCATTTCTATCCTGCACCTGTCCCCGCAACACACCTGAACTCTGACTATATCCGAAGGAGATACTTAAAAAAACGAATACTATTAATGATAAAGCTACTTTGAATTTCATAATAAACTTTGCTCTAGAATACTTCCAGAAAGTACGTAAAAGAAAGCAGCAGCTTAACCAGGGAGAACCTAGCCAAGCTGCCTGCCAATTGTCTTTGTTTTAGGCATGTTTTCTGTAAGACAGGCCTAAAAAGCACCGGAGATCTTTTTCAAAGCTCCGGGACTTCTACCTTTTCAGATAGCTATAAGGTGAAGTTGAAAACTGACGTAGAAACTGCTACTAGTAAATAAAACTACGCAGCGGCGTACTTTGAATCTTGCACGTTCTTGTTTCTTCTGGACCGCATGTAGAGGAAAAGTCCGCCAAAAGCGAATGCCAGAATGATTGGAATAACTAACGTGACTTGCAGCACCTCTGGGCCCGCCAGGTTTCGGGCGTTGTTCAGGACAGTTGCCATTTCGGTGCCCGGCGCTGCTTTCACGTACTCTTCCAAACTCGCACCAGCCGGTAAACGGTCAGCCAGAATGCCATCATAGAAATTACCCATGAAAATAGTATAGATAGAAACGGCAAACATACCGGCTCCGCCGATCAGGTTCAATCCTAGAGCACCAGATTTAGGGATGTTTTCGGCCACAAAACCAATCATGGTGGGCCAGAAATAGGTAACTCCTAACCCAAAGATAATAGCAGCGAAGAAGATGGAGTTACCGGTTAACGTGCTTAACAAATAAAGCCCCAGCGCCGAGAGTACCGCCGAGAAGCACAACACCCCAGATGGGCTCAATTTGTGCACCACAGGCTCGGCAAAGGCTCTCCCCAATACTTGTACTCCTGCCGTAAGGGTTAGAATCAGCAGCGCGTTGTCGGTTACGTTTTTCAGGAGAACGTCAATCCATTGGCCGGTAAACAGCTCAGTAATAGCCGTTCCGAACATACAGATAAACATGAAAAGGAACAGCGGTGACAGTACGGCTTTGTACATGTCGGCGGTGGTATAGCCAGAGGCTACCCGTTCGGTCACTGGGAAATTCAGTTTAGAGAACAGGAATCCGTAGATGATGGTGGGGATTAACATAACGGCGACTTGGTATTGCCAGCCAATTTCTAAGCTATCAAAGAGGAACACCAGCAAGGTGCCAATTACAGCCCCGCCCGGGAACCACAAGTGGAAGTAGTTCAGACGTGTGGTTTTGTTTTCAGGGTACAGTGTGGCCACCAACGGATTACATGCCGCTTCTACAGTTCCGTTCGCCAATCCTACGCACAACGTGGAAATAAATAAAGTCCAGTAACCCTGCGCAAAAATGGTGAGCAGAATGCCAGTTAAATGAAGGATGAAGGCTGCTACCAACAAACGTTTCATGCCAATGGCATCCACCACAAAGCCTCCCACCACAATAGCTAATGGAAAACCCCAGAATGCCGTGGCAGTGATGGTACTCAACTCAGAAGCATTCAATTGAAACTCCACGCCCAATTTGTTTAGAATTCCAGCCCTAATCCCAAAGGACAGCGACGTCACCAAAAGGGCCAAACAGCTTGCCCAGAAGAGCTTTGATCGTTGGATATTTTGCATAAAACAGAAGTTTGTTAGAAGGTTAGCTTGTTCGTAATTGTGTGCAATACAGGAAAATTTTCTTTGTTGGTGACTTTATAGCCAGCATATTTCCAGAAAGCAGTTTCTCCTGAAGGTAGCCTCTTTTCTGAAAAGAAGAGGAAAACCACCAGTGTACCACTGCTTTCCAGAAAAGAGACTGCTATCTAGGAAAGACCCAGAATCTGCTTGTTCAAGGCTTCATTCACTCCGGTAGCGGCAAAATCATCAAAGGCTTTTTCAGTAACTCTGATGATGTGGTCTTTGATAAAAACAGCTCCTTCGCGGGCACCGTCTTCAGGGTGTTTGATGGCGCATTCCCACTCCATTACGGCCCAACCTTTGAAATCGTAAGCGGCTAATTTGCTGAAAATGCCCTTGAAATCAACCTGACCATCGCCCAAAGAGCGGAAGCGGCCCGCGCGGTCTATCCAGCTTTGGTAGCCGCCGTACACACCTTGTTTGCCGGTAGGGTTGAACTCAGCGTCTTTCACATGGAACATCTTGATGCGCTCATGGTAATGGTCAATGTACGCCAGGTAATCCAGGCACTGCAACACAAAGTGTGAGGGGTCATACAGCAAGCAGGCGCGCGGGTGGTTGTTCACCTTCTCCAGGAACATCTCATAGGAGATACCGTCGTGCAAGTCTTCGCCCGGATGGATTTCATAACACAAGTCTACCCCATTCTCGTCGTAAATATCCAGAATTGGCGTCCAGCGTTTCGCTAACTCGGTGAAACCGGCTTCTACCAGACCGGCTGGGCGCTGTGGCCATGGATACACCGTGTGCCACAGCAGCGCGCCGCTGAACGAAGCGCTGGCATTTAAGCCTAAGTTCCGGGAAGCTTGCGCAGCATACGTTAATTGCTGCACGGCCCACTCCGTTCTGGCTTTCGGGTTGTTGCGGTACGCCTCCGGCGCGAATCCGTCAAACAACTGGTCATAGGCTGGGTTTACAGCTACCAATTGCCCTTGAAGGTGGGTGGACAGCTCGGTGATTTTAAGGCCGTGGCTTTCTACCATGCCTTTGATTTCATCGGCGTAGGTTTTGCTTTCGGCGGCTTTCTGCAAATCAAAGTAGCTGGTAGCCCAGGTAGGAATCTGAACTCCTTCAAACCCGAGGCTTTTGGCCCATTTACAGATAGATTCTAAATCGTTGAACGGGGGATTATCTCCTAGAAACTGGGCCAGGAAAATAGCGGGTCCTTGTATGGTAGTCATGTCTATGCTAGAGGTTAAATTCTATCCATTTATTTTCTGATTGACCGGAGGCAATCACTTGCTCAATAAAGGCCATGCCGCGCACTCCTTCCAGAATACCTGGGTAATCCAGCGCCTCGGCTTGTGGCTCTTCGCCGTTGAGGCGGGCTTTCACGCACAAAGCAAAATTACGGTACAAGTTGGCGAATGCTTCTAAGTAACCTTCGGGGTGGCCGCCCGGGGTGCGGGTGTTGTGCATTGCGTAAGAACCCACGTGTCCGCCGCCGGTACGGTAAATCTCAGCGGGTCTGTCCAGCCATTTCACGAGCAAGGTATTGGCCATGTCCTGCTGCCAATCCAAGCCGCCTTTCTCGCCGTACACGCGTATTCTGACGTTGTTTTCCTCGCCGGCTGCAATCTGTGTAGCGAACAGAACACCGCTGGCGCCGTTGTTGAATTTGAGCAGTGCCGCCCCGTCATCGTCTAACAGACGGCCTTCTACTACTACATTGATATCGGCGCAGATTTGAGTTACCTCCAGGCCAGACACATATTCGGCCAGATTGAAGGCGTGCGTGCCTATGTCGCCCATGGCGCCGGCGATGCCGCTTTGTTTGGGATCGGTTCTCCATGCGGCTTGCTTGTTGTCTCCACCTTCCTCAAAGGTGCTTAACCAGCCCTGCGGATACTCCACGTACACTTTTCTGATTTTACCCAGTTTACCCGAAGCCACCAGTTGCCGGGCTTCTTTCACCATCGGGTAGCCGGTGTAGGTGTGGGTTAAACAGAAGAGGTTGCCGGTTCTTTCCACCACTTCTCTCAACTGCAAGGCCTCCTCCAGAGAGAAGGTCATGGGCTTGTCTAGGATCACGTGGAAACCACTTTCCAGCGCCAGTTTAGTAGGCTCAAAGTGCACGTGGTTGGGGGTCACAATGCTGATGACCTGCACGCGTTGGTCTTCCGGTAGTTGTTGCTCTTTCTCGTATAATTCCTGATATGAGCCATATACTCGGTCTGGGGAGATGCCCAGCAGCTGGCCGCTGGCTTTAGATTTCTCTGGATTGCTGCTGAAAGCGCCGCAAACAAGCTCATATTCCCCGTCTATTCGGGCCGCGATGCGGTGGACAGCGCCAATAAAAGCTCCTTGTCCCCCACCTATCATGCCCAGTCTGAGTCTCTGGTTGTTCATTCGTTTTATTTGTTAGGTTACAGATTGATGCTCGCTAATATATACTTCCTCCCTGTTTTAGCCCTACTTTCTAAGAAATAGGCCTAAAATCTGCACCATGGTTACCCATGGGAAGGGGTTGACGTTTTGTAGAATTTATATCCGAACAGGAAGATCACCAGATAGCAGATAATAGGTAAATAGTAAGCGGTGGCGACGTCATGGTCGGCCACCATGCCCATAATGGGCGGAAATACCGCTCCCCCCACTACCCCCATCACAATAAAGGACGAGGCTTGTTTGGTATGCGATCCCAGGCTTTTAAGGCCCAGGCTGAAGATAGTGGGGAACATGATACTGAAGAAGAAGTTGATCATGAGCAGGGCCACAAAAGACACCGTTCCCCAGCTTTGGGCCACCACTAGGCACATGGTGATACTTGCCAAGGCATAAACCGCCAGCAATTTGTTTGGTGCGATATACCGCATAAGGAAAGTACCACTAAAACGGCCTGCCATCATCATGAACATGCTCAGAGAGAAGTAGTAGGAAGCCACCTCGGCGGGCAAACCCATCTTTTCTTTCCCGTAATTGATGAAGAACGCCCACGTGCCACCTTGGGCCGCCACGTTGAAAAACTGTGCCACACAGGCCCACACAAAATGCCGGTACTGAAACAATTTTTTAGACTGGGCAATTGCCTCGGAATCAGTTTTCACTTCATAAGTATCAGTGCTGATGACATGGTGATCTTCTAGGATCGGCACTTTTACAAAGGAGTAAATTACAGCCAGCAGCGCAATCACCGACCCAATGACCGTGTACAGCACCCTAACTGAATCCAGATCTCCAGAGGTACCGGTGCGCAACAAAAAAAATCCGCCGATGAATGGTCCAATCGCTGCGCCCAGACCGTTGAAGGCCTGCGCAAAGTTCAGCCGTTGGTCACTGGTGCGTTGGTCGCCTAGAGAAGCAATGAACGGATGCGCCACGGTCTCAAGGGTAGCTAAGCCGCAGCCCAGAATGAACAGCGCCACCCGGAAGAATCCGAAGGACTCAGCTCCGGCTGCCGGCACAAACAGGAACGCTCCTATAGCATACAGGCACAATCCCAGCAGCACCCCCATCTTGTACCCGAAGCGTTTCATGAACAGTCCCGCTGGAATGCCCATCAGGAAATACGCCCCAAAGATGGAAAACTGCACTAAACCAGACTGCGCCTTGGAAACATGGAGCACCTCCTGAAAGTGCTGGTTCAACACGTCGCCCATGGTGATGGCAATGCCCCAGAGCATGAATAGAGACGTGACAAAGACAAACGTGACCAAGTATTTCTTCTCCGTGAAAGCAGGTTTGCTCTCCACCAGATGCCCTGCATTGGTCACACTCTTAGCGGCGGTTACTTGTGTCATGGGCGGTACCTTTGGTTTGACGTTGTATGAATATAAGGTTTATTCCTAAGGGATAAAACAGGTCCAGAACCCTTGAGCTAAATCATTCTGGTTTATGGTCTGTTTTGGAAAACCAGACATTTAACCCCTTTGATGATTTTACTCACTTCCCCTGTCATCCTGAAAGGACCTTGTGGGCGTACTAGAAAAGCTTTGTAGTAAGCGCTATCACCGTTCGCTCACAAGGTCCTTTCAGGATGACAGGTGGGTAGAAAGTATAGTTTATTTCACTTTACTAAAGGTTAACGAGGAGCCGGCACTTCTACCCTGCGGGGTAAAAGTGACCGTTTTTAAAAGTGGCTTATTGTTGCCACGGCCATTTACTTCCTTACAGATGATGTACACGTCTGTGGTTCGTAGATTGAGCGGAACTTGGATTGGAATACGAGCGCTTACAATCTGCCCTTCAATACCGAAGGCCATACGTCCACTTCCTATTCTCTTTCCGTTTACCTGCCCAATTCTAACTTCCACGGCATAAGTGCCCAGATACCCACTGTTCACCGCGGTCAAATCAATAGAAGCAATGTCTGTCAGATCCAAGGTTTCTTTAATCCAGCCTTCACTGGTAGGAAACACCAGGTATTTGCTACCTGCGGAATCCTTACTGGCAAAACCCTTCACTTGCTTGAATTCAGACACATCACTCTTGTTGCTTCTGAGTTGAACGGCGTTTGAACCTACCATAGGTTTTAACCCCGTACCGCCCTCATGGGTGTAAGTGGCGGTGAGTTTCAGGACGGTGTTCTCTTTCTTCTGCTCGGCTACCTTGGGCACAATCTCTCCCTTGGCCGGAAGCGAAGGCTTGGTGCTGGTTGGACTGGCTAGAGAAAGAATCCAGGAGACGATCTGCCGGGCATCTGCCTCTGACATGTCTGGGTGGGCTGGCATGGCATTCTCTCCCCACACGCCGCCGCCGCCTTTGATGATCTTATTGGTGAGATGCGACGTGGCTTTGCCATCTTTAAGGTAGCGCTTAGAAACGTCTACGTAAGCCGGCCCTATAGACTTTCCGTCAATTTTATGGCAGCCTTTGCAGTCTGAGTTTTCCATGAGCGTTCTGCCCACCAAGGTGGCCGAAGCGACCTGGTGCCCCATGGAGGCGCCCGCTAAGTCTTTTCCTTCTATGTATTCAGCTGACACGAAGAGGTTCTGGGGCTTCACCTGACCGCCCGGAGTGTTTACGTATACCTGGTACTTGATAGGGATTCCCTCAAAATAGAAGCTACGGTTGCCCGGCAAAGCCACCACCACGTCGGGCTGCTCATTACCGGCGTACACGGTTACCGCCTTGCTTCCGGAGGTTGCCTTTTCCGGATCGGTGACTTCTACCCGTATGTCGTAGTCTCCTGCCTTGGTAAAGGTGTACTCCAGTTGCGGGGTATCCGTGAGTTTTCTGAGGCCATTAACGGTCCAGAGGTATTTCAGATTATCTTTCTCAGGGTCTGCCACTTCAACGGTAGCGGTAATGGTGAAAGGAAGCAACCCGCTTTGGCGATCTACCGTTAGGTTCGTGATTTTAGGAGGTCGGTTCCCGGAAAGGTAATCCACCCTGGAAAGCGCAGCATCCGGGTTTCCGGTGAACCATCCTTTTCCATATTCCAGGATATAAAGCTTCCCATCGGGCCCAACTTCCATGTCCATGATGGCCGCGAACTTCTCATTCTCCATAAATGGCTCCATTTTATCAAAGTCACCATTTTCCTTCATGGTTACTACTTTGATCCAGTCTCGGATCCAGTCATAGATAAAGAGCTTGCCGTGGTAGTACTGGGCATACCGGGTGTTTTCCGGAAACATATCGGTGTAGTAGACCGGACCAGCCATGGCGTTTCGCCCGCCCGTACCTACCTGCGGAAAATCCGGTGACGCATCATACGGGTACCAGATAAAAGCGGGCTGGGCTGCTGGTAAATTCACAATACCGGTGTTGTTGGGTGATTCATTAACCGGTTTCGCCGGATTGAAGGCCGCCCCAGAAGTACCGGTACCATAGTTATAGCGGTGGTAGGCATAGTTGTTCGCCACAAAAAGGGGCCAGCCAAAGTTACCTGCCTTACGGGCTTGGTTTACTTCATCATATCCTTTGGGTCCTCTGGTAGCTAAGCTATCGGTTTTGGCATCTGGGCCTACTTCGCCCCAATACAGGAAGCCTGTTTTCTGATCCACCGAAATCCGGTACGGGTTGCGGTGGCCCATGGTGTAAATCTCAGGTCTGGTTTTCGCCTGTTTTCCGGGGAATAGATTTCCCTTCGGGATACTGTAGGTTCCGTCCTCATTTACTTTTATCCGGATGATCTTGCCACGCAGGTCATTGGTATTGCCAGACGATCTTCTGGCATCATACTTCTCATGACCCGGACGATCATCTAAAGGCGCGTACCCCTGGTTGGTATAGGTCTGTCCTTTTTCATCAAAGGGTGTGCTGTTGTCGCCGGTAGATAGGTACAACAGGTTGTCTGGTCCGAAGGCAATAGAGCCGCCCGTATGGCAGCATATCTGACGCTGGGAGTACAGTTGCAGGATAATCTTCTCAGAGGCCATGTCCAGTTTGCCGTCTCTGAAGACAAAGCGGGAAAGCCGGTTCACCGAAGTATCGGCAGGGCTGTAGTAGAGGTAGATAAAGTTGTTCTTCCTGAAATCAGGGTCTTTGGCCAGTCCCATCAGCCCTTCTTCCGCATTCTCACTGGAACTGGAGGTATGGTACACATCCAGAAAGCCGGCCTGCTGCAAAGCGCCAGTACTTTGGTTGTACAACATGAGTTCGCCCCTGCGTTGCGCCACCAAAATATCCAGAGTAGGCAAAACAGCCATTTCGGTAGGCTCGGTAAACTTGCCCTGGGTCAGGACGGTTTTCACAAAGCGGTTCTCTTCCGGTACCCGCAGAGCGGTGGCTTTCTCGTAATCCAGTTCTTTGTTATCGCCTATGGCATATTCAATACCGGCCAGCAGGTGCTGTAAGAACAGCTTGTCAGCGTAGGATTCCTCGGTGTGGCCCAAGGCGGTGTAAAAAGAGCGGCCTCCGTCAAAGTCATGGTACCAGGCTACGGGGTGGTTCGCGCCGTTGGTGCCGCCTTTGTAGCTTTTCTCGTCTAGGGTGAGCAGCACCTTTACATCTTTGCTCAGGTTTTTGAAGTTGTACCACTCGTCTTTTCTTTTCCATTCTTTGGGTAAGTGTTCGGTGGCTTCGTTCTTTTCATTTGTTACCCGCACAATGGCTTGCTGCTGCTCTGGGTGCCCGTTGAAATAGGCGCCTACCAGACGGCCGTACCAGCCCCAGTCATACTCCGTATCAGTGGCCGAGTGAACACCCGCGAACCCGCCACCAGCCTGAATGTACCGCTCAAAATCGGCCTCCTGGTAATGGTTCAACACATCACCAGTGGTGTTCAGGAAGACTACCGCCGCATACTTCTTCAAAGAATCTTCCTGAATGTAAGCAGCATTGGTGGTGGTATCTACAGCAAAGCCATTCTTCTGGCCCAGTTCCACGATGGCCTTGTTGCCCACGTCAATGGCAGAGTGGTGGTAGCCGCTGGTTTTGCTGAACACCAGAATTCTTGGGTCACCGTCTCGTTTACCACAAGAGGAGAGCACCAATAGCAAACAAGAGAACAGAAAGGTAAACCTTAGCGCGGCTACCTCTTTTAAGCCTGTTTTTCCAGAAGTAGCTTTAAAAAGCATTCTAGATAATAGAACCGGGAAAGAAGTTGATTTGCTAAAAGTCAGAAGTGACTTGATGTACGCCATTTGGGATGTCAAAAGGGAAATAAGAAAAATTTGGAGGTCCTGTGAAGGAACAAGTAAAGAGCCATGACTTGAATTCTAAACTTCTGTTTTGCGGCCCTTTTGATGAAAATCAACTCAAAACAGAAGCTAAGGATGTTAATCCCTGGCTTTTTACAGTTCTCTAATCCAGATATTGCGGTAGGCCACAGGGTTGCCGTGGTCCTGCAAACTGATAGGTGCTTTGCCGTGGGCTTTGTACTCCGGTAACCCGATGTACTCCGTTGGGCCTTTCAGTTCCACGTTGTTCTGTACCAGAACGCCGTTGTGAATGACAGTTACCCTGGCCGGAGTGAAGAGAGAACCATCTTCTTTGAAACGGGGAGCGGTGAAAATGATGTCATACACGTTCCACTCCGTTGGAGGGCGCATGGAATTCACCAATGGGCGGTGCTGTTTGTAGATACTTCCGGCTTGTCCGTTGGAATACGTGCGGTTATTGTAGGAATCCAGCACTTGTACCTCGTAGCGGTCTTGCAGGAAGATGCCGCTGTTGCCACGGCCCTGGCTGGTGCCTTTCACTTCATCTGGGGCGCTCCACTCTATATGCAACTGAAAATCCTGAAACTCCCTTTTGGTAGAGATGTCGCCTTTGCCAACGGTAAAAGCACCGTTTTGCACCTGCCACTGCGCATCACCTCCGCCGTTTTTGGCTTTCCACTGAGATAAGTCTTTCCCGTTGAAGAGCACCAGTGCGTCTGAAGGAGCTGCATTGTTGGTGCCGGGGGTTACTTTCCGGGGTTCGGGCTCCCAGAACTCGGTCATTTCAGGAACCATCTTTGGCGGTTTAGGAACCTCCTGCGTTTGGGCGTTTGCCTGATAGCCTACCAATAGCCCCATGGCGATAACGGTGAAAGAAAACTTAGAAGTAATAGATGCTGACATAAATAGTGGTGATTTCATTTTAAGGCATTTTCTAAAAACGGAGGCGAAAACGCCCCTCGTAGGTCTTGTTATCTCAAAGAGTTAATCCAGGCAGCAATCTTGAGTGCCTCCCCTTTTGGAACCTGCGGCATAGGCGGCATAGGTGTGGCGTAAGTAGGCCAGTTCTCCGGTTTGGGGTTATGGATAAGTTCTACAATGCGTTGGTTCGTGTACTTGCGCTTCGCGATTTCCCTGAAACCCGGGCCTACCTGTTTCTTCTCAGTGGTGTGACACGCCAGGCAAGTGTTTTTAGCCAGAAGCGGTTTCACGTCGTTGAAGGTGAGCACAGCATTGGCAGGACTGGCTTTAGGCGCAGGCTTTGCAGCGGTGGAAGAAGTACCTTTTTTAACCGGTGCTTTGGCGGCAGCTTTTCCAGCATTAAGGCTCGTTTTAGCCACAGACGCTTTTGCTGACGCAGCCTTTTTTGTCACAGCGGCTGAGTTGCGGGTACTCACATCTTTTAAAGCCAGCTTCTCGCCTTCTGGAATGGCGTTCAAGGTATAGTAGGCCGCCGGATGCACCAGCGTATAATAATTCTCCTTCGCGCGCACACCGTCTAACTTAAGCAGGTGAATGTAGCCTTCCCGCAAATTATCCACGAGCAGGCGGGCTTTCATGCCATCATCTGACAGCTTCACCCCTTTAATAGCTAATTGCTTTGAGTTCACGGGCGGACTACCGTACACGGGATGGTACTTGTAGATATAGCTCTCCACGGAGTAAGAAGCCAGGTCCTCGGCCGATTTCCGGTCTACCGGCGTGGTAAATTCCACCTCAAACCCGTCGGGCTTGGCGCTCACAGTGCGCATTTCAAACGGCACCTTGTTGTTCCAGATGAGGCGTTGTAAGCCTTCCATGGCCTCGCCGGCGGCTCCCCACCCACGGGCGGTTTCCCCCACGAACAAGGATTTGTCTTTGGCCCAAGCCATGCGCAATACCCCAGACTGGAAGCCGCTCCGGAAATCAAAAGCCACGCCTTGGTACTCGCCTTTCACTTTCTCCATCACCACCCGCATGATTTTGCTCTGCCCCTGGTCGCCTACCAGCAGTTGCCCTTCAAACGGCCCGAAGTGTCCCTGAGGAATTTGCAAAGGTTCAGAGTTGGAAATCCCTAAAATGCCGTGCGGCAGCCAGACAGCCGGCAATTGCATAGCTGGGAACTGCTTCTTCATGTCAAACATGGTCACATAGGGCTCGTTCACCTTGTTCTCTGGTTTCACATGTCCGCCCTGGGCATCCTTTTCAAAGCGCGGGTTTATTTTGGCGTAGACCTGTTCCTGGCTCATTTTGATAGGGGAAGCAGGCAGACTCGCCCAGCGGAGACCACCCGGGTGCACCGTAAAAGCGCCTTTCTTCACGTGCCACACGCCGCCAGAACCAACCCAGTCACCCTGGTTTTCGGTGTAGAACATCTCGCCGTCTACCAGGCCTATTCCGGCTGGCGAGCGCATACCTGTTGCCCAAGGCTCCATTTTACCATCTGGCGATATTTTCAGCATCCAGCCGCGCCAAGGCACCAAACTGGTCGCGTGCCACCAGGGATCTGGAAAGCCCAGGTTGGTGGTCACGAAGAAAGAACCATCCTGCGCAATCTTAGGTCCGAAGCTGTATTCATGGTAGTTTCCTGACAAAGGCCAGGCGTACACGGTCTCAAACAAATCGGCTTTGCCGTCATTGTTGGTGTCTGTGAGTTTGGTGAGTTCGCCGCGCTGGGCGCAGTACAGAGAACCGTCTTTGTAGGCCAAGCCTAATACCTCATGCAGACCGGCGGCAAATTTCCGGAAGTGCGGTTTGGGGCTAGTGGGGTTCTCCACAATAAAGATGTCTCCCCGGCGGGTAGAAATACCTAAATCACCGCTGGGCATCACCACCAAACCACCCACTTCCAACAGCGTCCCTTCGGGCGAAGGCAAACGCAGGATCTTGAAAAAGTCTTCCTCTTGAGGCGACTCCTGTGCGGCTGCCTTTTGCGGCGAACCAGCGAAGAGCGCTCCAGCCAACAGCGCTGACAGAAAGAACTTCTTACGTACTTGTATCATCTATAATCTTTTAAGCAATTAATAAAGAATAGAATAGGTCACCTTTCCCTGCATAGGAATCACCAATTCCTGCCGACCACCCACATTTCGGATGGTTGGTTTGGCCCCTGCGGTTTCCTCCAGGCGCACGTAGTAGGCTTTGTCATCAACCAGGTACATCCCCTTGCCTATTTCCTCTATTTTGGCGCCTTCTACCAAACGGGCCACTAAACCCGCCGCTGGGTTCTGCACGCTGAGTTCGCGCCGCAGCCCTTTCCCGTTTTCAATAATCCGGATGGCATCTTGCACGTTAGCCCCGTAGATTTGGTACAAGAAAGTAGGCTCTGAATTCTGGTCTAATTGGTAGCCCTTCGGGCGATAGGAAGTACCGGTAGTATCTGTGATCCAGGTGGCCTGATCTGAGGTAAGTTTGGAGACCGTAGTGGTGGGTTTCCCGAAGTACTGAATCGAGCCTATGGCTTTGGAAGAACCATCGCCGCGCTCGTGCCACATAGGGGTAGCATCCAGGAAACCGCCGCGCCAGAGCTGCACAATGGAGCCGTTGTCCAGGTCATAGGTATAATGCAGTTGGGTGGGGCTCCCCACCGACACCGCATGGGTAACCCGGTGGTTGCCGGGCAGGTCAATGAAGCTTCGCAGCACCGGCCTTTCTTTCACATCTACCAAAATGGGGTCTATTTCTTCTGACAGGATTTCTTCACTGATCAGGAATTCACGCACGCCCGGTCCCGCTATTCTCAAACCTAACGCCGGTCTTCCCCAGTCCATGGTTTTGGAATAGATCAACTCAAACGGTACTTCACCAGCGGGCAGCACCGCCGTTCCTCTCCCGTTCCAGGTTTTCATGGGCAGCACATCTTTGTTATTTACCCGAATAAGGCCGGCTCCGGCGGGCGTGTTCAGGCTGAACGTGTATTCGCCGGGTTCCTTCACCACCAGGGTGCCGGTATAGCGCAACAGGAATTGCCTGGCATCATTGTCTAAGGTAGAAGTAAGGATATTGGAGGGACCCTGCGGACCTTCGGCCTCTGGGGGCAGGCTGTCGTATTTGGGCTCTTTTTCGAATTTCCCCTTGAAAACACGGTACGTTAACCCTTTCAGTTCGGGCCGAGGTTTGCTGTACTGGCTCACCTTTATATTGCGGAACGCAACCGCGCCATGGTCACCCTGGAAACGAAGCGGTCCGGTGGCTTTTTCGTCGTTGCTGATGGCACCCCGGGTGGGCCCGAATAGCTCCACATCCTCCTGAATAGTGACGCCATTCAGCTCTACCAGCAGAATTTTGGCATTCTCTATCTTCCTTCCGCTGGCATCAAAGCGAGGCGCCTGAAAAGAAATCTTCAGGTGTTGCCACAGACCTGGCGCTCTTCCTGCATTCTGCCGGGGCGCATACCCTTGATAACCTTTCTGCCCTTCAGGACGGCTTTCATCCCAACGTTCATACACGCCACCGTTGCTGGCCGCCGTCCGATCCGTGGTTCCCCAGTTGTCGGCTAACTGAAGTTCATAACGGCCTTGCAGGTAAATACCGGAGTTGGAGCCTTTAGCCATCAGGTAATCCAATTCAAGATCAAGGTCACCGTGCTCAAAATTGGTTAACAAGTCTTGCCCCTTGTTCTTCTTGGTGGGCTGGTTTACCAGAATTCCTCCACCCTCACTGGTGGTTAGCTTGTTGTTATCTGAAAGACTTGCGCCAACGTTGGCAGCAACATGCCAGCTTTTACCAGGGTTTTGGAAAGAAGACAAATCGTTCAGAACAAGTGGATTGCTTTGGCTATAAGCGGCGCTTGAGACAGCTAAACAGGCCATAAAAGAACCGGCCAGGGCTCCCCATTTAGAAAATAGAAATCGTGATATGGGCATTAGGTATACTGGTTTTACAAATTGCGGCTAGCTTTCCTCATCCATAGCAGCCTAAGTAGGGAATGATCCTGATGGGATAGCACAGGATATTCTTGTCTAATATTAGCGATATTAAATTAAATAGCGACATGTTCCTCTTAATTCTTAAATCAAATTTTCGTTAAGTACCTGATTTTACATTTTCGGCAAAGAAAGTGAAGGAAGTGAAGGAAGTTTCTGACCCAGAAAGTATAGGAGCGCACGCAAGTTTCTGCTATTTCAGAAAACATATTTCTGCAATCTCTTGTATAGCTATAAACTCTGTTTTAACTTTGAATCGCAAAGTACTTTAAGATGAAAGAAAAACAGGACTACATTCGGGACATAACAGAGATTCGCTCTATGATGGAGCGTTCTTCCAAGTTTCTGTTCCTCTCTGGTTGGGCGGGCATTTTGGCAGGTATCTATGCTTTGGTAGGTGCCTACATTGCCTACAATGTGTTTAATTTCAATCCAGATGGTGTAGAGTATGGTGCCCTGCAAGCCGGAGAACTTTCTTCCAACTTAGAGAAGGCCATTCTTCTGGCAGTGAGCATCTTGGTACTGGCCTCCTGCACGGCAGTTTTCTTTTCCCACAAAAGGGCTAGCAACCGAGGCGAAAAGCTTTGGAGCGCCACCGCCCGGCAGCTGTTAACCAGCATGGCGGTGCCGTTTATCTCAGGGGCGGTGTTAATCCTAATCTTGGTCTCTTACGGACTGATTGGCTTAATAGCCCCTTTAACCTTATTGTTTTACGGTCTGGCATTGTACAATGGCAGCAAATTCACATATGACGTAGTAAAGGTCTTAGGCTTAACTGAGATTGTGCTGGGCCTGCTTAGTGCCTACTTTCTGGGGTATGGACTAGTATTCTGGGCGCTTGGCTTCGGGGTGGCGCACATTATCTATGGCATTTATGTGTATTACAGGTACGAAAAGTGAAAATAGTAATAAGCGGTTTACATAAAGCCTTTGAGAGCAGAATCAGGCTGGGGATCATGTCTGCGTTGGCAGTGAATGACAGGCTTGACTTCAACTCCCTGAAGGAATACCTGGATGTGACAGACGGCAACCTGGCAAGCCACCTAAAGGCGTTGGAAAAAGAAGAATTCATTGCGGTGGAAAAGTCATTTATAGGCCGAAAACCCAATACCCAATATTTCATGACGAAGGAAGGCCGAAAAGCATTTGAAGATCACCTCAAAGCGCTGGAACAATTGATCAGGGGCGTTTCTGAATAAATTGAATTCCCTTTCATTTTGCAATCCATCCGAAGGTTAGTACGTATAAATCAATACATTAGCACCTAACAACTAGAAGAGCATTCACCCTAATTCACTAACGTATGAAAGCTACATTCGTCTTATCTACCAGAAGCACCCGGCAGCTTAGGATAGTTACCAGAAAGGGAAACTGATATTTTTTTGCGCCATTACTTTGCATTTCAAAGTACTTTAACAACAAAAACCAACCTCATTTTTAACTCATAAATCTCTAATGCCATGACCCTTGAAAACAATTTAACCCCACAGACCAATCAGTCAGTATCAGTAGCCAAACCAGTATTGATCGGGGCCGGAATTGCCCTGCTGGCCATCTCTTTCTTTGTATTTGGGGTAGATTACCCTAACCCAGCCTGGGGAGAGTACTGGAGAATCAGGCCATTGATCATCACGCCGTTAGCCGGGGCCACGGGCGGTGCCTTTTACGCCTTCATGGATTACCAAGCTTCCCGTGGATTCAACCGAACGCTGGCCATTCTGCTCAGCATCGTGGTGTATTTCATTGGGCTTTGGATGGGTATTGTTCTGGGCTTGGCAGGAACCATGTGGAACTAAGCGTTCTGGCCCAAGAAATCACTTGATCTTTAAAATGCTAATTCCAGCGGTCTTGCAAAAAAAATTCACCATGTTTTCGGCTTATTTATAAAAAATAGGCCGAAAACAGGAAAGCCGATCACAGTTGCTTGATGATGACGGATGCACCTGCACAACGTGTAAAGAATGCCTCTAAACGTATACACCCATGAAAGACGAAATTCTCACCTTTCTACATGATCCTGGCCACCTTGAAAGGTTATACCGCACCAACAAGGCGTCTTTTAAACGGGAATTCAGTACGCTTTACCCAACCCTCCAGGGCAACCCCATCGCTGACTTCTGGCATGAACGGCTGACCTACGAAGGTGATGACATAAACTGGGGCACCAGTAGAGAATTACTCTTTGTCTTGATGGCGGCGTTGGTAGCAGGCCTGATCGCAAAATTCCCGGCATTTTTCCCTGTTGACGAGGAGTTCTTCTACCCCAGAAACATCGGGTTTATTATTTTCCCGGCCCTTACAGCGTACTTCGCCTGGAAAAACAAACTTACTACCGGCAAAATAGCTGCCCTACTTGGTTTAACCCTGGCCGGGGTGCTGTTCATCAATTTCCTACCCCATGACAAGACAAGCGATACCCTAGTTTTGTCCTGCCTCCATTTGCTTTTATTTCTCTGGTCTATCCTAGGCGTTGCTTTTGTGGGTGATTTCAGAAATAACCCCGAAAAACGACTGGGTTATTTAAAGTATAACGGTGATCTGGTAGTAATGACTACGCTCATTGTCATAGCCGGGGGCATCATGACAGGGATCACCATCGGGCTTTTCCAACTCATCGGCTTCCATATTGAGGAGTTTTATTTCAGAAACATTGTCGTCTTTGGGCTGCCTGCGGCTCCCATTTTAGGCTCCTATCTTACCCAGACAAATCCCCAGTTGGTAGGCAAGGTCTCACCGGTCATTGCCCGGCTTTTCAGCCCTTTGGTCTTAGTCATGCTGGTGATTTATCTGATCGCCATTGTCTACTCGGGCAAAGACCCTTACAATGACCGGGAATTCCTGATCATCTTCAACGCGCTCTTAATTGGCGTCATGGCCATCATCTTCTTCTCCATCGCCGAGACTTCTAAAACAACCAAGAGCCGCCCTCAAATCTGGATTCTTGCTTTGCTCTCTCTGGTCACGGTAGTGGTGAACGGCATTGCGCTTTCTGCCATCTTGTTCCGGATTTCAGAAGGTGGCCTTACGCCTAACAGAGCCGCCGTCTTGGGCAGCAACGTCTTGATTCTTGTAAACCTTTTGTTCGTAACGGGCCAGCTTTTAAGGGTGATTTCCAAAAAGGAGAGCATAAACGGCGTAAGGAAAGTCATTGCCCTGTACCTCCCCCTCTACTGTGTATGGGCCATCATTGTGACCTTCCTATTCCCGCTTGTATTCGGGTTTAAATAAAACCTGAAACAACAGGTCAAAAACACGGCAGAACAGATAAATAACCAACATAAACTAAAGCAAAACAGTGATGGTAAACAGTTTAAATCTTAAGCATACCGCCAATTGGATATTTGGCACCTTCGTTTTTGTCATCGGTCTCCTGAACTTGTTTCTGGTACACCCCGTGCCGGGAATCGCGTACATCCTGCTCTCTTTCATCTATCTACCTCCGGCCAGTGACGTGCTGAAACAGAAGTTTGATTTCTCTATTCCCCCTGTGGTTAAAATCATCTTTGGTATCATCATTTTCCTGTTCACGTTTGGAGTGAGTGACTTGGGAGACATGATTGATAAGTGGCTTAAATAGCGCTTATTCAAAAGGAAATAGATTTAACAGCTAGAAATAACAGAACCAGGAATGAGCCTTGCTGCTACCTTAGACCACCTTCACCGGCAAGCCAGACAAAACAAATGGCTTTACTTATTTGCCATGTTCTGCCGGTTTATTCTGGCAGTGGGGTTCATACCGCCGGGCATAGTGAAAATAGTAGGAGAGCGGTTTACAGCGCTGGCGGTCAATCACCCCATGGGGAATTATCTGGAAGCGCTTTACCACACGGGGTATTACTACACTATGATTGGGGTGATGCAGGTAGTAGCCGGGGTTTTGCTCTTGATCCCCAGAACAGCCATTCTTGGGGCAGTCATCTATTTCCCCATCATCTTAAACATCTGCATTCTGTCCTTAGCCGTGCGGTTTGACGGGTCAAGGGTTACTTCGCCGCTAATGGTGCTGGCTAATTTGTACCTGCTTTGCTGGTACTATCACACCTGGAAATTTATCCTGCCCTTCAACCACCTGGAAAGCCAAATGTCATTGCCCAAATGGAAGGATTTAAGGGGTAAATTCCCCTTCAAGTTCTTTACGGGGGTGCTGGCGGCCTTCGCGCTGGTCATCCTATTCGCGCGTTTTGGCCATGAACTAATGCCGCGTAACACACTAAAAGAATGCAGAACGCAATGTGAAGCCAGTGCCAATCCCGAGGCATGTTATACGTTCTGTGATTGCATCCATAATGAAGGTCAACCGCTAGATAAATGCTTGGAGGCCTATGAGCAGGCGAAGTAAATCTTCCTTCTTAAAACCCGCGCAAACCGCACAAGCTTTAGCTTATCCGTGAAAAGCTACGGCTAATCAATTTTCCATGCTTCTGCAGTAAGATTATTAAAGCCAACAGAATTGCTTAGGCACTTTTACTTTGCATTACAAAGAACTTTCAAACGATTAAACAAAAATATCTGTACACTTTAACACGCCGAAAGATGAAACCAGAAATCATCCACATTTCCAAAAATGGCTCCACTAGGACTAATCGCCCAACCAGCAGCAAGAGCCTCATGGGCTATTTTCACCTATTAGCCGCCCTGCTTTTCTTCACTTTCCAGAATGCAACAACCGCTTCTGCCCAAGACAAAACAAGTGAAATTGACAAGATCTTCAGTTGGACCGCTGCAGATAAACCGGGGTGCACTTGTGCCGTCTCGCAGAACGGCAAAGTGGTAGTGAACCGCGCGTACGGCGCTGCCGATCTTGAGCGGAATGTTCCTCTAAACCAGAACTCAGTGTTTGATATAGGATCTGTGCGGAAGCAGTTTATTGCCGCAGCCACCCTACTGCTAGTGGAAGAAAAGCGCCTTTCCCTTACGGAAGACATCCACAAATACATTCCAGAGTTACCTGATTATGGTCACAAGATCACTCTGGACCACTTGCTTACGCATACCAGCGGCATTAGGGATTGGACGGGCATGTTGTCGCTGGCGAACGGAGATCCAGATGCCTTGACCCTGATCCTGCGCCAGAAAGGACTCAATTTCACGCCCGGCGAAGAATGGTCTTACTCCAACAGCGGCTATGTATTGCTAGTTGAAATTGTAGCCCGAACCAGCGGAATGCCGTTCGCAGAATTTGCAAGCAAGCGCCTGTTTGAACCCCTCGGGATGAAATCTACCACCTACGTGGCAGATATGACCGACCTCATTCAGAACCGCGCTCTTGGGTATGAGAAGAAGAAAGACACCTGGAAATTGGATATGTACCTGGGCAATGACCGGGGCGGTGGAGCCATTCTCAGTACTGCCCATGACCTTCTGCGCTGGAACGATGCCCTGACCAGCAACCGCCTCGGCAAATTTGTCAGTGAAAAGCTTCAGGAACCGGCAAAACTGAACAATGGTCGCAAGCTGGGCTACGCCCGGGGTTTGTTTCTGGAGACGTTCCGGGGCGTAAAAGAAGTGTGGCATTCTGGTGGTGCGGCAGGGTACCACACCTGGCTAGGCCGCTTTCCGGAACAGGGCATCTCCATAGCCGTGATGTGTAATTCAGATGCCATGCCCGCCACGGCTGTCGCCGAACGCATCGCCGATCTATTTGTCACCTACGCTCCTTCCCAAAAAGCCTTGGCTATAACCCCACCCGTTATTACCGGTGATACGTTGGCCGAAGTGAAAAGTAAGGCGGGCCTGTTCCTCAATGAGCGTACCGGTGAGACACTTCGTTTGATAGTAGACCGAGACAGATTCCGGATTGCCGGTGGACCAGGTTTGGTGCCGGTGACCAAAGACCGTTTCCGCCGCCATGGCGCCTTTGTGCAATTCATGTCACAGGACGAGTTTGAGCTGCATTTCCTGTCGCCAGATCAGTTGGAACTGAAGTCCATGGAAGGCAAAACCACTAAATACAGTCGGGCCAAGCCCTACACTCCTACTGCCCTAGACCTACAAGCGCTTGTCGGCCGTTACCACAGCGACGAGATTGGAACCTTCTTTGACATGTCTGCCGGGAAAGAGAACTTGCTGGGCCGCGCCAACGATGCACCAGGCACGGGTTTTGAATTCAAAGCCATTGCCCCAGACACCTATCAGCTAGGCGGCGTAACTATCCATTTTCTTAGGGACAAAGCCGGCAAGGTAATGGCCCTAGACTACAGCAATCCGGTAGTCCGCAATATTAGATTCACCCGCATCAGTAATCTAACCAGCCGCCGTTAATTCTCCACTATGCATTGCAAATACACGCTTGGCGTTTCTATACACATAGAACCGTAAGAGTTATTAAAGACAAAGGGTTGTAAGGAAATAGCCTTACAACCCTTTGTCTTTAAACTGCTGGGCCACAGAAGCAGTAAGATTATTGAGATTTACCCCCTCATTCTCATCTATAGGTTAGAGGTCTTTGTGCCCCCGCTTGACAATCTTTGGAAAACACTTATATTGGAGATGCCATGCAATGAAGGAAATGTGCGTGTATCTGACGTGAAATGGCTGTAAAAATAACTGCAGACTCCAATCAAAGTGCCAATAACCGTAGTTTCTCCTTAGACACAGTAGTTGAGTTTAAGTAAAAAGCATAGAATGTTCACAGCCATTAACAAGTTCGTAAAATGAAAACTCGAATAATGTACCTTGAAAACAAGGAAACAGTTAAAGCCAGAATTGATAGAGTTACATTTTCAAGAACAATGCAAACTGTTTATTATAGGGATTTAACTCTTCAACGGGCAGGAAGCGAAAAAATAGCAGGTAATTTCTTTAATGTTGAAACAGGGAAAGAATACTGGGTATCTGGATGTAAAAAGAAAGGTGGAGATTATCATTGGGCAAACAAAGTTCCTATAATGATTGACGATGATATTAAGCAGGAATACTGGACAACGATTAGAGGAATCAAACCTGAAGAATACCTTAACTCAACAAAAGCTAAAGCACACTAAAGCGTGCCCTAGCCCAACCGTTGGCTAAAATATTAGATGAAAAATTTTACTCCCATTCTCTTGCTACCCTTAATAGGCGTCATCTTAGGCTGCTCAAATTCAGACAACCTGAAAAAGCCCGAAAACAAACCTCCAACGGTAAGCCAAATTGAAAAGTCTGCTCCAGAAACTAAGGTGGACGTGTATGAGATACCGACCATTAAGACTCTTTATATCACAAATCCAAAAGGGAGCAATATTTATGAGAAGCCCGATAAGCAGTCAGCAGTTTTAGAGACGCTAGAATACGGCTACAAGGTGGAGGTCATTGGGGAAGCCGCAAGCTGGTACCAGATAAAGGAACGAATAGGGAGAAGCTTTGTGAGAGACGGTCAGCAAATTCAGTCATCTGGCTGGGAGGTAGTGCATATACCCAAGCTCGATGTAGGACCTCTCACCCAGGTAAAGTTGACAGCCAAGGATTTATACCTAACTCCTGACAATGTGCCTATCAAGGGCAAATTAAGGGTTAGCCTAATCAGCAAAGATGAATTTGAGAAATCTAAGGAAGAGAAAGATAAGTTTATTGTTCCCCGTAGCTCCTTAGTTTCTCAGAAAGATTCTGTACTCTATATATCCACAAGTAATGGCCAGAAAAAGAAATTTGTAAGCTCACCCAATGCAGAGGAAAGTAGGAAGGACTACAGTTACGTTGGACATTCAGACCTTCTTAATGCGTTTTTGCTCTCAATCGGGTACTATGAAGAAGGTGAGTACATGCTGTACAGCTCTGAAAACGGTGAGGAGATTATCAGCTTCAATGATTACCCCTATGTTTCCCCTGACGGGCGATATGCTGTTTCTTTGTATACCAACCCCTATGACCAGACTACCGACTTTCAGTTGTACAGAATTAACGACAGCAAAAGTATTAAGAAAGAACTGGAGGCGAGCTTCAGCAAATGGATGGCCGCATTAGAGCCTCAGGAGATTTATTGGCAGGACGCAAACACGATTGTTGTGAAGGTTCTCCATTCACAGGTATTTTGGGATGAGGGAGGCGACCTCAATAAAGATTTCCAATACCTACAGATAAAAATATTTTAGTCAACAAAGCGCTTAAGCCATGCCATGGCCTTGCACGCCTCATACACGGGGGTGTTAAGCCAAATTCTATATACTCAAATTAATATGAGAAAAATAGCATTATTGTTTTTAAGTGTTTCTTTCGTTTACTCTTGCAGTAATTCCAAGAAAATTACCAGCGAAGGCACCTCTCAGTCAGAAAATGAGAAGAGGTATTACGCAGATACTGAGAGCGCTATCAGAAAGTATAGGGCAGATTCTCAGAAGTACTATGAAAGGAACGACAATGAGACTATCCACAAGTACGAAGACTCCATCAAGTCCCTAATTATAGGGTCATATATCAGGGAACATGAATTCACACCTTTAAAGGGGAGTAAAGTCAGCACAGCCAAAAGGAACAAACCACTGTTCCTACAGGTAACAGCTTCTTGGTGCGCCCCATGCAAAGCAGAGATTCCAGCCCTTAACAGAATCGCAGAAAAGTATAAGGAAGGCGCTGATTTCGTGCTTCTGTTCTGGGACACAAAGGAGGGGCTGGAAAAATTAGAGAATCTCTACAGTTCAAACATATCCTTGGTACCCTCCCAGGAAAAATTTGATGATCCTTCTACAATTGATATCTCTGGATTTAAGCACACCATGGGTTTCCCTACAGATTACCTCATAAACAAAGACAACAAGATTGTTGGCTTTTCGCAGGGTGCTGCATCTGAATATACCTACACTACTGCAGAGGGAAAACTGATAACATTTACCAGGCAAATGGCAGACAGCCTCAATTACATCCGCTTGGAAAAAGAAGTAACCGAACTGATAGCAAAAAGTAAGTAGGACGTACCAGATTGAAACTAGGTTTAACAAAGCGCAAACTGGACCATCTGCTGGCGTCTTGCACGCTGTAGGGCTAAATTACAAGAACGAATTACCCTTATATCCTAACTCAGGAATTCTAACTCCATCCCTAAAGTAAAGGCATCCTTAAATGAATGCATTGTTTGATTGCATATCACAGTACCATCCTATTTCACCCGAAGCGCGGGAGGCCCTTTCCAAAGCATTGACGCAGGTAGAGATTCCAAGGAATTCTTTTTTAATTCAACAAGGCATGGTGTGCAATAACCTGTACTTCCTTGAACAGGGCTGTCTGCGTGGATACTATCACCTGGACGGTAAAGAAATCACTTATTGGTTCGGCTTCGAGAACAATTTCGTCACTTCCTTCTACAGCTTCATCTCCCGAAAGCCGGGAGTGGAAAACATTCAAGCGCTGGAGACCTCCACTCTGTGGTGTATCAGTTTCGAGGCCCTGAACCGGTTGTTTAATTTCCATGGAGACCTTGAGCGCCTCGTGCGGATTATAAATGAGCAGTACTACATCAGGCTGGAAGAGCGATTAATGGCCATGCAGTTCAAGACCGCCCGGGAGCGGTACGGACAGCTGTTGGAGACCTCGCCACATATCCTCCAGAGAATCCCTCTCGGGCAAATTGCCTCTTACCTGGGTATCAGTCAGGAAACGTTGAGCAGGATACGGAGCCACATTTGACACTCTCCCTTTTTTGACAATTGTCAAAAGAAAGGAGTAGGGACTGGTATACCTTTGGTTCATCATCTAATAAAAGACAAAATGAATCAGAAACCATCAAACGCATTCATTGCAGCTTCTTGGGCTACTTTATTGACTGGTATTACGGCGTACATCATTGGGCTGTGGAATGCCGAAATGTTGCTGAACGAAAAGGGCTATTATTTTACCGTACTGATGTATGGTTTATTCTCCGCCATCTCCCTCCAGAAGAGTGTGCGTGACCAACTGGACGGTATCCCTGTTACCAATATCTATTATGGCCTCAGTTGGTTCTCTACTGTTTTAGCGGTGGTGTTGCTGGTAGTGGGGCTTTGGAATGCTGATTTGCTCCTTAGCGAGAAAGGTTTTTACGCAATGTCATTTCTGCTGAGCCTTTTTGCGGCCATTGCGGTTCAGAAAAACACCAGAGACAGTTTAGGAAAAGAAGAGCCTGTGAAGAACAGTGTTGAGGTATATTAACTATGCAGCAGAGTTCTACCTTAACGAGCTAAAAAAGGACTACTACCTATCAATCTCCCAGCCAAATGACAGCCTCTCTGTTATCCTATAAACGGGGGAATAGAGAAACTCAAGAAACCTACAAGGTGTCCGATATACCTCCGGACTATAACAAAAAGCCCTGTAAGTTAAAACTTACAGGGCTTTTATCTAATTACCAGCAGAGAGAGAGGGATTCGAACCCCCGGACCCGCAAAGGTCAACGGTTTTCAAGACCGCCGCAATCGACCACTCTGCCATCTCTCTAAATGTGACACAAAAGTAAGGGTTGGAAGGGTACCTGTCAAGTACTGAGCATGCATTTTTTGCTTTTTTTCAGCTAAAATATTTCCTCCATTCCCTTACGCCTTGAAAATCATCACGCTAGACCGAAATATTTTTTTCTTACGGAGTCTACTTTCATCCACCGAAGAAGGAGTTTGCCCTTGCTTCAGCCCTGTTTTCTGAAACTCAGGTCCAAAACAACTTAGACTTTCCCTCTTACCAGGCGTTTGGTCAAGGCATCAATGCTGATGTTCACCTCAAACCCCACAATCAGGCTCATGCACACGAAATCAAGCCACACCATCAAACCAATAAGTGCGCCAATGGAACCGTAGAACTTATTGTAGGAGTCAAACTTACTAATGTAGAGCGAAAAGAGCCAGGACACCAGGAAAATGAGCACCGTGGCTACCACCGAGCCCGCCGAAACGAATGGCCATTTGTCATGCACCGCCGGTACATAATAGTAGATCATGGAGGTAGCTAGAAAGAACAGCAGCACTACCGCCACATACTTCACAGAGACAATGAGCCCATAGGTGAACGACTCCGTTACTATCTCATAAAAGACCAGCGCATCCAGAATATACGTCCCGAAGAAGATGGCCCCTATGGCCAGAAACAAGATCAGCGCCAGCGCGATGGTGAGCAGCGTGGCAATCATTCGTTTGCGCAGGTACGTGCGTCTCCTGAAAGTCTTGTACTTCTTGTCAAAGGCATCCATCAAACTCATGATCCCGTTGGTAGACAGCACCAGCGCAAAAAGAAAACCGAAGGAAAGCAGGCCTCCGCGGGGTTTGTTCACAATGTCCTCAATGGTATCTGCCGCCGCCACGTAGATCTCCGAAGGCATAATGTCGCCCAGCAGGGTAAGGATGTCCCGGTCCAGGTGGCCAACGGGAATGTAGGGTATGAGCGTGAAAAGGAAGATGATGGTGGGGAAAATGGCCAGCGTGAAGTTGAAAGCCATGTAAGACGATCGCTTGGTGAGCGAATCCATCTTCAGTTCATCCAGCATCACTTTGAGCACATGGTACACAGACACCTGTTCATCCCCAAAACGAAGCCGTTTCAAGAGAATGATGAACTTCCGGTACCACCGGAAACCGTGCAGGCGTTGGGTAATACTCATGCCGTGAAATGCGGATCTATCTTTTCATGAATATATGCCGGAATTGCCGTGGGCCGGTTACTTTTCATGTCTACAAACACCATCACGGTTTCGCCAATGTTCAGGAGTTCCTGCGCCTCATTGTACACCTCGTACTCAAACTTGATGCGGGCTCCCTGGGGTTTCGTTTTCAGAAGCAGTCTCACCGTGAGTAAATCATCATACCGGGCCGGACGGATGTACTTACACCGCAGTTCCATCACGGGCATCATGACGCCCGCCGCCTCCATCTCTTTGTAATTGATGCCCAACAGCCGGAACGTCTCGGTACGGGCTACTTCATAGTAGGCTCCGTAGTTTCCGTAATAGACATAGCCCATTTGGTCGGTCTCGGCGTAGCGCACGCGTATCTGTACTTCTGATGTAAACACAGTTCTTCTTGGTTAGTTGCCACTTTCCGGTTAGAGCTTCTTTTCAGAAAACACCGTCTAAACGGATTAGGGAGTAATGTTTACCGGGCATGAAAAGTAATGGCTTTTCACGACCAGATTTCTGAGGTTAGTGAAACACATGCTTTTTCTTTGGCAGTGCCTCCTCTGGGTTATACGTGGCGTTCAATAGTTGGGCATACTCCTCAACGGTCTCGCGAAAGCCCACTGCCTTGCGGCGCGCGTTTACGTGCTTACTGTCCTCAATGGGCCAGATGAACATGGTCCCGTCTTCTCTGCCCATGGAGGTAGCTTGCGTCCCATAGATTTGCTTCTCGCCCTCAAACATACGTAAACGATCTTCCATCATGGCCGCATCGGTTTTGCTTGCCTCGCCTTTTTGCGCCATCTTCTGCAAACCTGGCAGGTACTTCCTGATGACGGGGGCGGGAGCATGCTGCACCACCAGAAACAATCCATCGGCGGCCTTCTCCCCTATCTTGCTTTTAGGTAGCCAGCCGTATTGCTGCAACATCTTCACTACCTTCACTTGGTTCACGGAGTCCACACGCATCATTTTCTGGAAAAAAGCATTCCGGTCTTCTTCTTTCACCTGGTTAAAACCATCCCGTACGGCTTGATCCGTATCATGTATCTTCTCCAACTCCGTTCTTAGGGCATCATACGGAATAGCCACAGATGCTCCCCGTTCAGTCTGACCACAAGCGGTCATCATGACACAGAAGAATAGAATAACAGATGAGAAAGCTTTTCCCATGGTCAGAAGTTTTAACAAGCGTAAACGACCTAGCCTTTTAGGCTCCTTTTAGGAAATCAAGCCAAACCAGACTACCGCATGATGTTGCGCTGGTTCATGGCCGCGTGGAAACGCTGGGCGTTCCGCCGATGCTCGGCCTCAGTCACGGCAAACGCGTGGTAGCCGGAGAAATCCTCCTTCGCGCAGAAATACAGGTACTCGTGCTGCTCAGGATTGAGAACGGCGTTGATGGAAGTAATGGACGGCAGATTGATAGGCCCCGGCGGCAAACCTTTGTTCAGATAAGTATTATAAGGAGAAGGCGTTCTGAGGTGCTGATTAAGCACTCTCCTAATGGTAAAGTCACCGGTTGCAAACACCACTGTTGGGTCAGCTTGCAGGGCCATGTTGCGTTTGAGGCGATTCAGGTACACCCCGGCAATGCGCGGACGCTCATCAGCATGCACAGACTGCTCGGCCTGTACAATGGATGCCAGAATAGATACCTCTTTCTGCGAAAGCCCCACGTCTTCGGCTTTCGCCTTGCGTTCCGCGGTCCAGAAGTTGTCGTACTCTTTTTTCATCCGCTTCATCATGTCTGGCGCACTGGTGGTCCAGTACATCTCATAGGTGTTGGGGATGAACATGGTGAGGATGGTGGTGGTGTCAAAGCCCAGCTGCTTGGTGAACGAAGGGCTGTTGAGCAAAGAATCAATCTCGGCGGGCGAAGCGCTAATGAAGGTGCTCAGTTTCTGGGCCAGGTCTTTTTTCAGGCGCACGTTGGTGTACGTCAGTTTCACGGGATCCTGGTCTCCGGAGCGTAGCTTAGCGATGAGTTTGTAGTTGGTCAGGCCGTCTTTCAACTCGTAGCGGCCGGGCTTCACCAACTCGGGGTAGTCCATCAGTTTGGCCATGAACCGGAGCGAAAGCCTATCAATGACCACTTTTTTGGCGTCAATGGAATCCATGGCTTGCTCATAGGTGGCTCCGTTAGGGATGAGCACGTACACCGGCTCTCCCTTGTTTTCCACGTTAGCGGTATAGACAATCTGGTAGGCGTAATAAGAGAAGCAAACGAATAGGAACATCAGCACCACCAGGACATACGTCCATTTGCTGGTCTTACGGGGCTTGCGCGGTCCTCTGGGACTGCGCGTGACAGGTATGTTTTGTTCTGACATAGGAAACAAAGGTACAAATTTAATGTGCTAATGGGGAAATGTGCTGATGTGCTATTTCATGGGAATGCTACTCTTTGCAAGCGCTACAGATAGGCCCGTGCGGCTTTCCACTCATTTTCTAAAATCACCTAAAAAACGCAAATTCAGGTTTAGGCGTATGTTAAAGGAACGTTCTATTTTATCCTGGTTAGCAGATATAAACTGAATAGCTTTGCAGGCTTCGCGCGAACAGGAGACAGCCGTTGTACACCATTCAGACATTCACTCCATCATTCAATCTCTCAATAAAACATGGCACAGGCAGTATTACTAAGAATTCACCCAGACAACCCGCAACCCAAAGCCATTGCCCAGGCAGTGGACATTCTACGGAAAGGAGGTTTGGTCATCTACCCTACTGACACCATCTATGGCTTGGGCTGTGATATCCATAACGCCCGGGCCGTGGAACGGCTGTGTCATCTGAGGGGTATCAACCCGGCCAAAGCGCACCTTTCGTTTATTTGCCATGACCTCACCCACATTTCAGATTACGCCAAGATCTCCACGCAAACGTACAAGGTCATGAAGAAAGCCCTGCCGGGTCCATTCACGTTTGTGCTGGAAGCCAGCAGCAAAGTACCTAAAATTGGCGGCAAGCGGAAAGAC
Organism: Rufibacter sp. JT3400010; assembly: GCF_054956755.1. NCBI lineage: Bacteria > Pseudomonadati > Bacteroidota > Cytophagia > Cytophagales > Hymenobacteraceae > Rufibacter > Rufibacter sp. JT3400010. The sequence goes on from NZ_JBUDXA010000007.1 coordinate 161,512, forward strand.
ACAGTGGGCATACGCGTACCTAACAACAAGATTTCGCTGTGCCTGGTAGAGGAACTGGGCAACCCTATTGTCTCCACGTCCATCCATGACGAGGACGAAGTAGTAGAATACACCACTGACCCCGAACTGATCTATGAAAAATACCGCAACCAGGTAGACCTGGTCATTGACGGAGGTTTCGGGAACAACATAGCTTCTACCGTGGTCAACTGTGAAAACGATGAGTTTGACGTTTTGCGCCAGGGAGCCGGAATTATCGAAGATTTTCTGTAGAAAATCTGAGTTCTGAGTTCTGAGTCTTGAGTTCTAAGTCCGAGGCAGGTTTATCGGCTTGTTTTGCAAAATCAGTACAAAAAGAGAATGCCTTGCAGGTCAAACTTGCAAGGCATTCTCTTTTTATGATTGATTAAAATTTGATTGATTAAAATTTAGAAAGGCAGTTTCAACCTGAAATTCCATACAATGAACTCAGAAATCAAGACTCAGAACTAGCGGCCACCGGCCGCTTATGCTTCCAGCGTTTATGTGACCAGAGGTAACTGGCCGGATATTGATTCACCCAATTTTCTAGTTTAAGGGCAAAAGCATCGGTCAGGGGGTGCCCTTCTTCTTTCAGGCCGGGCACCGGGGCGTGTAACAGCTCCTGAAATTCAATCTCATAGTAGCCCCGCTTCAGGTGCCGCATGCCCAGAAAAAAGGTGGGGTATTGAAAGGAAGTCCGAAGCTTCTCTGCACCCACATAAAAAGCAGTGTCCTGGTGCAGAAACCTGGTCCAGTACTGAATTTCGCCATAGGGCGGCACCTGGTCGCTCAGCAGCGTAAATATGCGGTTTTCAGCTTTATGCCGAATCAGGTGACGGAGCGTATCTTTCATGCGCACCAGGTTAATCCCGAAGCGGCCGCGCATAAATTTCATAAACTCTTCAAAGAAGGAATTCGCCAGTGGTTTGTACACCCCGTCAATGGGAAAGGAGAAAATACCGCTTCCCGCCGCCGACATGTATTCCCAGTTGCCTAAATGCGCCCCTAACACCAACACTGAAGTGCCCTTCGTCAGTTGAGCCACCACTTTTTCCTGGCCTTTAGGAATCACCCTTTTCTGGAGTTCGGCCGGTGAAAGGGTAATCAGCTTCAGCGATTCCACCATAATATCCGTCAGGTTCAGAAAAAACTGCTTCTCAATCTTACGGAGTTCGGCTGTGCTTTTAGCGGGGAAAGACCGCTCCAAATTCTGCCGCACCACTTTCTTGCGGTACCCAATGACATAGTACAGCACCCCGTACAGAAACGTGGAAATCGCATACAGCACCGGAAAAGGCAGCAGCGAAATACCTTTTAACAACCACCAAAGAGGCAACTGACCGGTGGTTAATGCAGGGCGGGAAAAGGAGGCGGTAGTCGTTTTATGGTGCATTTCCTGAAAACAGGCCGAAAACAGCTAGTCCTTTCTTCGGCAGGAGCAAAGATAACATGCAATTAGCGATTTAGCCCCCTACACTCACCCAGAGAACGACACCCGCTTTCCTGCATTATATCATCGTTGAATGATTTCCGCAGGTGGAGAGCAAGAACCCAACCCTACCCCTCTTTCACCATACCGCCCTCCGGGGGCACCCCTCCTAAATTAGGAGGGGAGTTGTCACCTTTGCAGGAGATAGTAATGCATGTGACTGGCAGGTGTAAACATCCCTTTTCGCCCCTGCAAAGGGTAGGGACGTTAAGTTCTACATTGGAGGCTTAAACTGCGGTAAAGTCCATTGCCTTTATTGCAGAATTTGAGGCTAACGCCTCACTGATTTGCAAACTTCAGCTCATTTTAGGTCCAAGTTGAAAACTTGAACCATATCAATTTTTAGAACTAAACGGCCCTGCCCTTCAAAGGGTTTTTACTACTTCCGCTACTTTCCCCCTTCCAGTCTTTCCCGAGCGCGCCTCGCTTTTGGCCATAGACAGACTTTAACTAAGTGCAAAGGACAATGCAGGCCGAAAGGGCAGTGCGAGAGGGGAAGACGGGGCCTCGCGGCCGTGAGCGCACGGAGGGAAACCATGCAACAACAAAGCATAAGGGCTCTGCATCAACCACCCGCCACGCCAGCAACAGGCATAAGGCATGCATAGAACTACCATAAGTAGCCAATCGCAGATACAGCTATAAACCAAAACTGCGCCGTCCCTGACAAGAAGTACATCCAATCAGAAACGACGCAGAAAAAGATTCAGAACCAAAAATTAAACAACGGCAGGCTTAAAATACTGCGAAATGATTTCATAGGAACGCACGCGGGCCGCATGGTCATAGATATTGGAACCAACCATGATCTCATCTACCCCCGTCTCGTCCAGAAACGCCTGCAACTCTTCCTGAATGGTCTTGGGTCCGCCTATAAAGGAATACCTCAGCATCTGCTGCACGGCGTAACGCTCCTGCGCATCCCAGAGACCGTCCATGCTTTTCACCGGCGGTTGCATAGGCTTACCGGTACCGCGCACCACATTCAGGAAAGACTGGTACAGTGAAGTTGATTGATAGATGGCTTCTTCATCAGTATCAGCGGCAATCACGTTCACGCAGGCCATGGCGTAAGGCTCTTTCAAGTCCCCGACGGGCTGGAAGCTTTCTTTATACACTTTCAAGGCCGCAAGCAGGTGCGAAGGCGCAAAGTGACTGGCAAAGGCGTACGGCATGCCCAGAATTCCGGCCAGTTGCGCTCCAAAGGTACTGGAACCCAGAATCCAGATGGGAACGTTGGAACCTTCACCAGGAACCGCCCGCACCCTGGCTGTAGGGTCAATGGGTCCCAGGTAATTCTTCAACTCCACCACGTTCTGCGGAAATTCATCTACTGAGCCATGTAAACTTCGCCGAAGCGCATGGGAAGTCAATTGGTCGGTGCCCGGGGCGCGACCTAATCCTAAATCGATGCGGTCTGGGTAAAGCGTAGCCAAAGTGCCAAACTGCTCGGCCACCACCAGCGGGGCGTGGTTAGGAAGCATGATGCCGCCCGAACCTACCCGTATGCGGGAGGTAGCCCCGGCGATGTGTCCAATTAACACCACCGTTGCTGAGCTGGCAATACCGGCCATGTTGTGGTGCTCGGCCATCCAGTAGCGGGTAAACCCGAAGCGTTCTACTTGTTGAGCCAGGTCAACGGTGTTCTGAAAAGACTCGGCAGCCGTTTTGTCACTTAGAATGGGTACCAGATCCAGCAAGGAAACCGGTATATCTGAAAGTTTTTTAGTAGCCATAGGTATGCTCTTGTAATTCCTCTCCTTGTACGAGGTATCTTCTAAAAGGCAAAAGTACCCCCAGAAAGTTCTGCTCCTCTCCCATTCGGCCGTTACTTAAAGGATACCACCGGTACGCTTTAGCCGTCGTTTCCTGAAAACAGCCCCTAAACAGGAGCATTAGCGCTCAGTTAAACAAGTCACAGGAAACTAGGTTTCTTCAAAGTCCTAACTGTGTTTCGTACAAATCTGCTAAATTTCCTTTACTTGCACTTATTCAACTTTCCGTTTGCATGCAGTTATTAACCGAGCTCCAGTACAACCCCAATATTCTCTTTTTTCAGAAAGCTTTTGAAGCCGATGAAATCTTGATTGAGGCCCATGAGCATTACCAGAAACAGAGTTACCGCAACCGATGCCACATATTAACGGCCCAGGGCGTGGTGCCGTTGTCTGTACCCGTGGTGAAAGGCAATAGTAAAACCATCATTACAGAACTGGAGATTGATTACAGCCAGCGCTGGATAGACATTCACTGGCGTACCATCAGTAGCGCTTACGGGAGTGCGCCTTTCTTTGAGTTCTATGCAGATTACATAAAAGACGTTTATGACCGCAAACCGGCCCTTCTTTTTGAGCTAAATATGGATTTGCTCAAACTTTTCGTTAAAATGCTGAAGCTTAAGAAACCCATGACCCTTACCCAAACGTATGTGAAGACATACGAGGCACCGGTGTTGGATTGGCGCGGGGAACTACACCCCAAGAAGGAGCCTGACATTTTGCGCCTTATGCCATACCGGCAGGTGTTTGGCAAACAATTTGCAATAAACCTGAGTATACTGGATTTGTTGTTTAACCTTGGCCCTGAGGCATCTACTTATCTTCAGAATACTGCGGCTTTCTGTTGAACATTTGCCCCACTCAATTTGTTATTTTTTTGATGCGTGGCCTTGGCAGCACTTTGCAGTACACGCAAAACAACAACTTACTAGACAAGAACTTACATGGAAGCCAAATTCTCAAATAGAGTGAAAGAGGTGATCTCTCTCAGTCGCGAGGAAGCCATCCGCCTAGGCCATGATTACATTGGTACAGAGCATTTGCTCCTGGGGATGATCCGCGAAGGAGAAGGCACGGCTATCGCTTTGCTTAAAAAACTAGGGGTACCTATGGAGGAGCTGAAGTACGCACTTGAGCAAGCCACCAAGAATACCGCTAGTCCCAACACCAATATAACTGGTAGTATTCCGCTTACTAAACAGACGGAGAAGGTCCTGAAAATAACGTATTTGGAGGCTAAAATCTTCAAATCTGACATCATAGGTACAGAACACCTGTTGTTGTCTATTTTGCGGGATGAGGATAATATTTCATCGCAAACCTTAGCCAAATTCAACGTGAACTATGAAGCTATTCGGGATTCGTTAGACTATCATGCTAACAACCCACTTGCCTCCTCAGATACTGATGATAACGATGATAACGATAAACTCTTCGGCTCTTCCTCCAAAGGAGGTGCTGGCTCTGCCGCTAAGAAGGGTGCTGAGAAATCCCGTACTCCGGTGCTGGACAACTTCGGCCGTGATCTGACTAAATTGGCCGAAGAAGGCAAACTGGACCCAATTGTGGGTCGTGAAAAAGAAATTGAGCGTGTGGCTCAGGTATTGAGCCGTCGTAAGAAAAACAACCCAATCTTGATTGGGGAGCCTGGTGTGGGTAAAACCGCCATCGCTGAAGGTCTTGCGCTGCGCATCATCCAGAAGAAGGTTTCTCGGGTGCTTTTCGGAAAACGTGTGGTAACCTTAGACCTGGCTTCCTTGGTAGCAGGTACTAAATACCGCGGTCAGTTTGAAGAGCGTATGAAAGCCGTGATGAACGAACTGGAGAAATCTCCGGACGTGATTCTCTTCATTGATGAGCTGCACACTATTGTGGGTGCTGGTGGAGCCTCCGGATCGCTGGATGCCTCCAACATGTTCAAACCTGCGCTGGCCCGTGGCGAAATACAATGCATCGGCGCTACAACGCTAGACGAGTACCGTCAGTACATAGAGAAAGATGGTGCCTTGGCTCGTAGGTTCCAGATTGTGATGGTGGACCCTACCACGCCTGAGGAAACCATTGAGATTCTGCACAACATCAAAGACAAATACCAGGATCACCACCATGTAACCTATTCAGACAAAGCCATTGAGGCCTGTGTGAAGTTGAGCGACCGTTACATGAGCGACCGTTTCTTACCAGACAAAGCGATTGACATTCTGGATGAGGCCGGTGCCCGCGTGCACATCAACAACATTGTGGTGCCAGAAGATATTCTTAAACTGGAGCAACAGATTGAGAATATTAAAGATGAGAAAAACCGCGTAGTGAAAAGCCAGAAGTATGAAGAGGCGGCTCAACTGCGTGACAAAGAGAAAAAACTTCTTGACCAACTGGACGCCGCTAAAAAGAGCTGGGAAGAGGAAACCAAGAAGAAACGTTACGCCGTGAAAGAAGAAAACGTGGCTGAGGTAATCGCCATGATGACGGGTATTCCGGTGAAACGTATCGCGCAGAAAGAAAGCCTGAAGCTTTTGAACATGGGCGAAGAGCTGAAAGGCAAAGTGATTGGACAGGAAAAAGCCATCACCCAGTTGGTGAAAGCTATCCAGCGTACGCGTGTTGGTCTGAAAGATCCTAAGCGCCCTATCGGTTCATTCGTATTCTTAGGCCCTACCGGGGTTGGTAAAACCGAGCTTGCCAAAGTTTTGGCTACCTACCTGTTTGACAAGGAAGACGCCTTGGTTCGTATAGATATGAGTGAGTACATGGAGAAATTCAGTGTATCTCGCTTAGTGGGAGCGCCTCCAGGCTACGTGGGTTACGAAGAAGGTGGTCAGTTGACGGAGAAAATCCGCCGCAAGCCATATTCAGTGGTCTTGTTGGATGAGATTGAGAAAGCGCACCCAGACGTGTACAACCTGTTGTTGCAAGTATTGGATGACGGTGTGTTGACCGATGGTTTAGGCCGTAAAGTTGACTTCAGAAACACCATCATCATCATGACCTCCAACATTGGAGCCCGTGACTTGCAGGACTTCGGAGCCGGGGTTGGTTTCGCGACCAAAACCCGTCAGGAGAACATGGATGACATCATGAAAGGCACCATTGCAAGCGCCTTGAAGAAAACGTTCTCGCCTGAGTTCCTGAACCGTCTGGATGATGTGATCGTGTTCAACTCGCTTCAAAAAGAAGATATCCATAAAATCATTGATATCTCTCTTGCTAAATTGTTGACTCGCGTGAAAACGTTGGGCTACACCATTGAGATCACTGACAAAGCCAAAGATTTTGTGGCCGAAAAAGGATATGACTCTAAGTATGGTGCCCGTCCGTTGAACCGTGCCATCACCAAGTACATGGAAGATCCAATTGCCGAGGAAATCCTGAAAGCTGAACTGGCCCAGGGAGACACCATCGTGATTGACTACGAAGAAGGCAAAGAGGAACTCACCTTCTCTAACCGCAAGGGCGAGAATGTAACTCCAGATACTTCTGATGATCTACCGGAGGCTTCTTCTTCGTCTGAAGAAGAGGAAACCACTCCTACAGATGGTAAAAAAGGTGAATAACAGATAAGTTAAATTTGGAAAGGCTGACAGACAAACTGTCAGCCTTTTTTGTTTTTAACAAGATTTCAGAAAAACATAACAAATATTTTACACTGCCCTAATCTTTCCTAAATTTGATTTCTTGTACCAACATCAATGTGCTTCAATGGCAGACCAGAATAACCTGAATAGCAAATTTGAAATATTAGACCGCAAAAATGCCGAGGCACTCTTAGGAGGCGGTCAGGCGCGGATTGATGCACAGCACAAAAAAGGGAAACTAACCGCCCGTGAACGCATTGACTTACTCCTGGACGAAGGTTCCTTTGAAGAGATAGGCAAGTTTGTGATGCACCGTTCCAAAGACTTCGGGCTGGACAAAGAATACTATCTAGGCGATGGCGTAGTGACGGGTTACGGTACCGTGAATGGTCGTTTGGTGTATGTCTTCTCCCAGGATTTCACTGTTTTTGGTGGTTCCCTTTCTGAGACCCACGCCGAAAAGATTGTCAAGATCATGGATCTAGCCATGAAAAACGGCGCGCCTGTAATTGGCCTGAACGACTCAGGTGGAGCCCGTATTCAGGAAGGAGTTGTTTCGTTGGGTGGCTACGCCGATATTTTTTATAAAAACACCCTTGCCTCCGGTGTGGTACCCCAGCTTTCCGGCATCATGGGGCCTTGCGCGGGTGGGGCCGTTTATTCTCCTGCTATCACAGATTTTATCCTGATGGTGGAAGACACGTCCTACATGTTTGTGACCGGCCCTAACGTGGTGAAAACGGTGACGCATGAAACGGTGACCTCAGAGGAATTAGGCGGCGCCAGCACCCACAGCACCAAAAGTGGCGTGACCCATTTCTCCTGCGCCAATGAGGTAGTCTGCATCCAGAACATCAAACAATTGCTCAGCTACATGCCGCAGAACTGTGAGGAACTCCCTCCTGCCCTGCCGTATGAACCACAAGCCGACGAGACCCGTGAGGTGCTGAATACTATTGTTCCGGAAAACCCGAATCAGCCGTATGATATCAGGGAAGTAATTGAAGGCATTATTGATAGCGAATCTTTCCTGGAAGTGCACAAGAACTTCGGGGAGAACATTGTAGTGGGCTTTGCCAGATTGGCAGGCCGGAGCATAGGCATTGTGGGCAATCAACCAGCGGTTCTGGCCGGGGTTCTGGACATCAACGCCAGTACTAAAGCTGCTCGTTTCGTGCGTTTCTGCGACTCGTTCAATATTCCGTTGTTGGTGCTGGAAGATGTACCCGGTTTCTTACCAGGCACCGACCAGGAATGGCGTGGCATCATCACTAACGGAGCTAAATTACTGTACGCCTTCTGTGAGGCCACGGTACCGCGTGTAACCGTTATTACCAGAAAAGCATATGGTGGCGCCTATGATGTGATGAACTCCAAGCACATTGGCGCTGACCTGAACTATGCCTGGCCTACCGCTGAGATTGCTGTGATGGGCGCTAAAGGAGCCGCGGAGATCATCTTCAAACGTGAGATTGCCGCCGCTGAAGATCCGGAAGCCAAACTAGCCGAGAAAGTTGCCGAGTACCAGGCCAAATTCGCGACGCCGTATCGGGCTGCCCACCGTGGTTTTGTTGACGAGGTGATTTATCCTTCAGAGACCCGGGCCAAGCTGATCAAAGCCTTTAAAATGCTGGAAAACAAAGTAGATCAGCTTCCTAAGAAAAAACATGGCAACATTCCGTTGTAATGCCGTAAGAGGTTAGGTATTAGGGATGGGAAGCGGCGGGTCTTTCTTAGACGCAAATGTCATCCTCCTGCGTTTAACCTTTGTTGATATTCTTAATTTCAGCATGTTCTTGGTTGGAGATGACAAAGCACCCCAACCATTTAACTACTACTTCAACTGACAAACAAAATTGGAGAGTGCTTTGCTCCATCTAAACAGAAAGCTATGAGAGAAGAAAGCTTTAATTTCTTACAAACCTACCTCAATAATGCTGCCCCCACAGGCTTTGAGTCATCGGGACAAAAACTGTGGTTAGAGTATATCAAACCATACATAGACGAGTACTTCGTAGATACTTATGGCTCTGTAGTGGGTGTCATCAACCCCGAGGCAGAATACAAGGTTGTCATTGAGGCGCACGCCGATGAGATTGCGTGGTTTGTGAACTACATTACGCCCGAAGGCTTCATCTATGTGCGCCGGAACGGTGGTTCAGATGCCGTGATTGCCCCTTCCAAGCGGGTGAACATCCATACCAAAAAAGGAATGGTGAAAGCGGTATTCGGGTACCCGGCCATTCATGTGCGCAAGCCAGACCAGGACAAAGCCCCTACCGTTGAAACCATCTATCTGGATTGCGGTGCTGCCAATAAGCAGGAAGTAGAAGACATGGGCATTCACGTAGGCTGCGTTGTCACCTTTGACGATGAGTTCTGGGTGATGAACGAGAAGTTCTATGTGGGTCGTGCTTTGGACAACAGAATCGGGGGATTCATGATTGCCGAAGTAGCCCGTATGCTCAAGGAGAACGGTGTAAAGCTTCCTTTCGGATTATACATCGTAAATGCGGTCCAGGAAGAGATTGGCCTACGTGGGGCCGAGATGATAGCGCACCGTATCAAACCAGACGTAGCGGTGATCACAGACGTAACCCATGACACGCAGTCACAAGGCTATGAGAAGAAAACCAACGGGGACCTGCATTGCGGAAAAGGTCCGGTTCTTACCTATGGCCCGGCTGTACAGAACAACCTGCTGGACATGCTGATTGAGGTAGCCCAAAAGAACGAGATTCCGTTCCAGCGCGCTGCTGCCACCCGTGCCACCGGTACTGATACCGACGCTTTTGCTTATTCTTCTACAGGAGTAGCTTCGGCTTTAATTTCTTTACCGCTTAGGTACATGCACACCACCGTGGAAACCGTGCACAAAGACGATGTAGACAGTATCATTAACCTGTACTACCAGTTCTTAACCCAACTGCAAAGCGGTCATGACTTCCGTTATCTGAAATAAGCGTTTTCCAGCTCGTTTTTCAGGAAATAGCCTGAGAACGCAGGTACGTTAGACCTGTGAGGTTTCTTAAACCTCACAGGTCTTTGTGTTTATGGGCTTCTTTACAGAAAAGAAGCGAAAACAGCCTTACGGTTCCTCACATGAAAGTCAGCAATCACGTAGCAAACCGAATATAAATCACATAATTGCCTATCTTCAACCTCTATTTTGTATTGGTTACGCATGGAACTACACACCACCCGTCTGCTTTTGCGCGAGTTCATAGAGGACGACTGGCATTTCACGAATTTGTATGAATCCAGTGAAGAAGTGATGCAATACCAGACCAGCGAAATAAGAAACAGCCAGGAAAGCCGCGAATACATTTTGCATTGTCTGGAGGAAGCCAAGGAGTACCCCCGCACCTTATTCGACTTAGCCATCGTTCTAAAAACCACCAATATGCTGATTGGCCGCGTGGGCATGAAGGTAGACTATGACGCCGAAGAAGCGGTGCTTTGGTATATTCTGAACCAAACCTACTGGAACAAAGGCTACACCACAGAAGCCGCCGCCGCTCTCATGCGCTACGGATTTGAAGAACTCCACCTTCACCGCATCTGGGCCGACTGCGACCCGCGCAACACTGGATCTTACCGCATCATGGAGAAGCTAGGCATGCGCCGCGAAGCTCACTTCAAAGAAAATATCTTCATCAAAGGAGCCTGGTGCGATTCTTTCGTCTATGCCATCCTAGACCATGAATGGAGAAATCAATTAAGAATTAGGAGTTAGGAATAAAGTATCGCAAAGGAGTTCACTTCCTTTTTATCTGTTTTCTGAAAATCAAACTAAAAGGAACCCCAACCAAATGAACGATTCTCTATGCCAGATTCAATTAAGTACTTGGACAGAGACAACTTTATTCTCTTATCTCCGCGTCAACTTTCCAAGATGACAATAGGTATATTTCAAATCGTCTCGCTGCTTAATTCTTAAAAAAGTGTTGTTTACAGACCAAATGGGCCACCGGCTCAGCTTACAGAAACCGCCGCAGCGGATTGTGTCACTGGTTCCTTCCCAGACGGAGTTGCTGTTTCATTTAGGTTTGGGAAGCAGAGTGGTGGGAATTACCAAGTTTTGCATTCACCCAAAGGTGCAAGTAAAGCAAGTTCAGAAAATTGGAGGCACCAAGAACTTCAACTTTGACACCATTGACCAACTAAAGCCAGATTTGATTATTGGTAATAAAGAAGAAAACTACCAGGAAGGAATTGAGCGGCTGCAACAGCAATACCCGGTTTGGATGAGCGATATCTACACGCTGGAAGATACCTTTCAGATGATGGTTGCCTTAGGCCAATTAACAGATACGGAAGCAAAAGCCCGTGCGTTAGTTTCTGAACTTCAGGAACAGTTCGCCTCTTTGCAGCCCGTCGTTCCGCCTGTACCTACGGCCTATTTTATCTGGCGCAACCCGTACATGGGCGTTGGCAGTCAAAACTTTATAGACCATCTGCTTACCAAGTGTGGTTTTCAGAATGTACTGGCCCATCAAGCCAGGTACCCTGAAGTAGCAGTGGAACAGCTACAAAAAGCTAACCCAAAACTCATTCTACTTTCCTCTGAGCCTTATCCGTTCAAAGAAAAACACATCTCCGAGTTTCGGGCTATTTGCCCACATGCTCAAATCAAGGTGGTAGACGGAGAGTTGTTCAGTTGGTACGGCAGCAGACTGCTTTATACGGTACCCTATTTGCAGAAATTAATTAGAGAAGTATCAGGTAAAGAAACTAACTATTGAAGAAAAGAAGAGGCCCTTTGCAATGTTCTGCAAAGGGCCTCTTCTTTTCTGATTCCTCAGATGCCTATCTGGATTTTTCTACCTGCGCAACAGAATTTTTTAACTCTTGCGCTTCAGCCAAATGCTCTTTCAAGACTGGTAAGATTTGGTCAATGAAAGATTGTACATCTGGGTCAGTTACTTCTTTATCTGCCTTTTCGTAAAGCGCGATGGCCTCTTCGTGGGCGGCTACTTCTACTTCAGCAAAGGATTGGTCAAAGGCCTCGCCTTTTTTGGCTTCCAAGCTATCTACCAAGGCTTTTTTAGCACTCCCCATTTCGGCGGGTAAGGTCACGTCTTTTTTCTTGGCTATCTCGGCCAGAGCCGGAGTAGTTCTGGAATGCACGTGGTATATTTTCTGACCCAAGGCACCTACTTCTCCTGTTTCACTTTGGTCTTCGGCCATCATGCCGGCCATTAGCTGGAAGTTATCTGTGGTAGCAGCCTGTTTCAGGAACTGTTCTACTTTTACATGGTCTGCTGCGCTGGCTTCTTTCTCTACTTTATTGCAAGAAACCAATGTCATACTACTCATAAGAAACGATGAGGCGAGCATCCAAACATTGAATTTTTTCATAGTCGTATTTTTTAGTACTTACTACTAGTATGATTCTTATAACGTTAAAACGGAGGGCATGTTGGGAAAGTTCACAAGCATCTAAGTCATACATGTAAATTCACAATTATTTAATCAAAATTGTTCTATTCTTCAACACAGCAGTAATATAAAATAACAAAGACAAAACAGATGAAACCGTGCGCACCTTATTGTATTCCTGATTACAGTTACGCCACAGTTTAGCAATTGAACCAGCTTACTTATAGCTACTTGCACAACATCTTTAGACAGTAAAAACTCCTATATAACAAGAAGCCCTTTGCTGTGGGGCAAAGGGCTTCTTGTTATATCTTAGGAAAACTACTGTTCTTCTATCGCAAATCCGGCTTTCACCAGTTCATCCCAATATTTGGGGTAAGACTTGCGCACCACCTTCGGTTCTTCAATGACCAACGGTTGTGTCAACGCCAGCGGCGCGAAGGCCATGGCCATGCGGTGGTCTTCATAGGTATGAATCACGGCTTCCTTTTCGGGCTGATTTCCTAAAAAGACCTTGAAAACGTTGGGCTCCACTTCACGCAGCTCTGCTCCCAGTTTTACCAGTTCATTTTGCAAGGCAGCAATGCGGTCTGTTTCTTTTATCCGGAGGCTTTCCAGGCCGGTCATTTCAACTTCCACGCTCAACCCGGCGGCCAGCGCGGCTACGGTTTGGGCCAAATCTGGACAGGCGAAGAAATCAATGCGGGCCAGTGGCTCTTGCAAAGGTTGTTTCGTGAGCTGAACACCCTCTGGAGTAAATTGGGTCCTTACGCCAAAAGGCGCCATTAACTCGGGCAGTACACTGTCGCCCTGCAGGGAATCATTCCTGAGCGCCGGTAAAAACAAATCTGCTTCCTTCGCCAGCGCCGCCATGCTGTACCAGTAACTGGCCGCACTCCAGTCAGACTCTACCGTGTATTCCTTCGCCTCATATTTCTGCTTTTCTACGGAGATTTTCTGCCCTTCAAAGTTCGCCTGCACGCCAAAATGGGCCATTTGGGCCAAGGTCATCCTGATGTACGGTTCAGAGCTGATTTTCCCTTCCAACGTCAGTTCCAGCCCTTGCGGCAACAACGGCGCAATCATGAGCAACGCCGAAATATACTGGCTACTGATGTCTGAGCGCACAGTCAATTGGTTTGTACCCGAAGGCGCAAACCCGTTCATTTTCAACGGCGGATATCCTTCTTCGCCCACATACTCAATCTGCGCCCCCAACTCACGCAACGCGTCTACCAACACCCCAATAGGTCGCTGGCACATGCGGGGCGTTCCGGTTAGGGTAAGTTTTTGCCCGGTAGCGGCGTAATAAGCGGTTAAAAAGCGCATGACGGTACCAGCATCCTCGGCACTTACCTCTTCGCCGGCCGGCGTGGAAAGCAAGCGGTTTAGGAGTTGGGTATCATTGGCGTCCGACAGGTTGTGGATAGGAAAATCTCTCCCAGACAAGGCTCGGATGATGAGGGCACGGTTGGCTTCACTTTTGGAAGCTGGTAAGGTTACGCGTCCGCGCAACACGCCCGTGGGGTGCGATACGCGCACGGCAGCAGCTGAAATCATAGTAATTGGTAATAGCGCAAGGCACTCTGTACCTCGGGCAACGTGATAGGTTGGTCATACACGGCTTCGCCGATTTTCTGCAGCAAGGTGCAGTTAATGGTGGCGCCGTCGTTCTTTTTATCATGCAGGCACAGTTGGCTGATGGCTTGCAGGTCCGTTTCGGGCAGGGTCACTTTCTCGTAAATAGACAGCATAAAGGACTCAATCTGGGTCAACTCCTCCTCCGTCAGCAGTCCCCGCTGCACCGACAGCCAGGCTTCGCAGAGCATGCCTACGGCTATGGCCTCACCGTGCAGCAGCAGCTTGCCGGGCTTCTCCAGGTAAAAACTCTCTACGGCGTGCCCAATGGTATGTCCGAAGTTGAGGATTTTGCGGAGGCCGTTTTCCAGCGGGTCAGCGGTCACCACTTTGGATTTGATGTCAATGGAATGCCGGATTAAATCAGTCCAGTCTTCGGTGAACAGGCCAATATAGCGCTGCTCAAAAAACTTATCACCGTCCATGATGAGCCAGTGTTTGATGATTTCGGCGTAGCCAGATTTCATCTGGCGCATGTCCAGGGTTTGCAGAAACGCGGGGTTCACCAATACGGCCAACGGCTCCTGGAAAACCCCGATGTGGTTTTTGAAGCCCATGAAATCAATACCGGTTTTACCACCCACGCTGGCGTCTACCTGGGCTAATAAAGTGGTGGGCACGTTCACGAAACGGATGCCGCGTTTGTACAGACTGGCGCAGAAGCCACCTAAGTCCGTGAGAACGCCGCCGCCCAGGTTCACCAGCAGACTCCAGCGGTCTAGACCTTGCTGGGTCAATTCTTGCCACACATGTTCGCAGGTAGCCAGGTTTTTGTTCTCCTCCCCGCTCCTAATCTGCACCACGTAATGGTTTTCAGGCAATACGGGTTTCAGAAGCGGGTAGCAGTGCCGATGCGTGTTCTCGTCTACCAGCACCACCGTCTTCTTGAAAGCCCGGTTTTGCAGCAGTTCCTGAAGCTGGCTTACCGCATTGGGCCCTATGAATATCTCTTCGGTCACTATGGTTCTGTTTTAAAGGCCATTTAGGAACCGTTTTTATGAAAACAGCTCCAAAACAGGTTCATACCCCAAAGAACGGAATGACGGTGGCAGTTCAAAATAAAAAAGGCAGAAAATGCAGTAAAATAATTCCTAAAGGAATCTCCGCCAGTGCCAAATTACGTTTAGGAGGTACTATTTGCAAACGGCCTTAAAACAACTAACAACCGTTTTTACGTTATCTTTGTATCGCTTATAAGTAGCCCTTACTCTATGACTCCTGGAATAAAAGTTTCTTTTGAAGATACCGCCATTGCGTTCGCTGATAAATCTGATGCCGAACTCTACAAAACCTACCTCCTATTCGCGGCCATGAACAACAATTCTATGGTGAAAATGGGCGGCGGGCTCATGAAGAAAGCCTTAAGCTGGAACCTGCCGGTCAAGTTCCTCATCAAAAAAAGCATTTTTGAACAGTTCTGCGGTGGTGAAACCATCCAGGAATGTAAACCTACCATTGAGAAACTGGGCAGGTCAGGCATAGGCACCATCCTGGATTACTCCGTGGAAGGGGAAAGTAATGAGGCTAGTTTTGACCACACGGTGCAGGAAATTATTGCCACCATAGAAATGGCGGCCAATTCAAAACACATTCCGTTCAGCGTCTTCAAGGTGACCGGCGTCGCCGATTCTGCCTTGCTGACCAAAGCCCAGACTACCCAGGAACTCACCCAAACGGAAAAAGCAGCCTTCGGGCGGGCCCGAAACCGGGTGAAAGCCATTTGCCAGCGGGCATTTGAGCGCGGCGTACGCGTTTTCATTGACGCCGAGGAAAGCTGGATGCAGGAAACCATTGACCAACTCTGCTTAGAGATGATGGAACTCTACAACCAGGAGCGCCCCATTGTCTACAACACCTACCAACTCTACCGCCATGACCGCCTGGACGTAATTAAGCGGGACTACGAGCGGGCCCAAAAACTGGGCTTTTACCTGGGCGGGAAACTGGTGCGCGGTGCCTACATGGAAAAAGAAGGCCGCGTGGCCCAGCAACAGGGTATCAACAATCCCATCAACCCCACCAAGCAAGCGACCGATGCCCTGTATGATGAGTCGCTGCGGTTCTGCTTGGAGCACATAGACCGAATTGCCATCTGCGCTGGTACCCACAATGAGCAAAGCTGCTACCACCTCATGGAGCTCATGGATGAGTTCAACCTCCAACCCAATGATGAACGGGTCTACTTTGCACAGTTGCTGGGCATGAGCGATAACCTGTCTTACAACTTGGCACACGCCCATTACAATGTGGCTAAATACGTACCCTACGGCCCGGTGGAGGCTGTGATGCCGTACTTGTTGCGCCGGGCAGATGAAAACACCGCTATTGCCGGTCAATCTAGCCGCGAGTTCTCTTTGGTGAAAAAAGAACTGGAGCGCCGTAAACGTAAGTCCTAAACAAAGAAAGCGTTTGGGCCCTGTTTTAGGTAAAACAGGGCCCAAACGCTTTTTGCGTTCTACCGCCTAAAAGAAAAGCGTCTCTCACGCAAACCGTAAGAGACGCTTTTAATTATCTTAGTAAAAAGGTGTGCAAAGGCACACCGTAAATTACTGAGCAGTAGTTGTACCAGCAGTAGTACCAGTAGTACCTGCAGTTGTACCAGTAGTGGTAGCGTCAGTTGTACCAGTAGTAGTGGCATCAGTTGTACCAGTAGTAGTACCAGTAGCAGTAGTGTCAGCACCAGTAGTAGTAGCGTCAGTACCAGTAGTAGTAGCGTCAGTACCTTCAGTAGCAGCACCTTCAGTAGAAGTAGCTTCAGTTGAAGTTCCTTCAGTACCTTCAGCAGATTTAGACTCGCAAGAAGCGAAAACGAACATACCAGCAACTAGAGCAAGAGAAAATACCTTTTTCATTTTAATGTTTTTTTAAGGGTTTTAGCGTTAATTTCAACCTTTATACCACTACCCCCCTTGAGGTAACCCACCTTTTTCAGAAATTTTTTATTTTTTTTCTGTGGGTTACTAAATGATTGAAACTGTATTAATTGACAAGCATGATTAGTAAGGCGCTAGTGACCGATGCGGCCATAATAGAAGGAATTCTTCAAGACGATGATGCGGCACTGAGTAGGTTATACAAACTCCATTTTCCTATGGTGTTGTTCTTTGTACAGAGCAACAACGGGACGGACGATGACGCCAAGGACATTTTCCAGGAAGCGGTGATTGTCTTCTATGAGAAGATAAAAGCCGGGCAACTGGAGCTGAACTGTCAGATAAAAACCTACCTGTACTCCATTTGCCGTCGGTTGTGGCTTAAAAGGCTGTCCAGAAGCAGCCGGTTCAGCCATGGTATGATTGAAGACACCGAGTCTGAACTAACGCCCCAGATTGACGGTGACGCCGAACAGGCCGAACAGAACGAGCTTAAGTTTGAAGCCATGGGCAATGCCCTCAATCAACTGGGCGAACCCTGCAAAACGCTGCTGGAGGACTTCTATATTAGAAGCATGGGCATGCCCGAGATTACCGAGAAGTTTGGCTACACCAACGTAGACTCGGCCAAAAACCAGAAATACAAGTGCCTGATGCGCCTGAAGAAACTCTTCTTCCTAGACTATCAGGTGCCGTCTTGAATGAAAAGGAATATGTAATAACTGCATCTGAAAAGGTGCCTACCTATATATGAGTGACAGGGAATTACTTGAATTAATAGAACGCTTCCAACAGCACCAGGTGACTTCTGCTGAGCGCCGAGAGTTGCAGGAACGCATGGCCTCAGACCCCGTTTTCGCGCAACGCGTACAGGAAGCAAGGCTGTTTACTTCGGCGTTGCAGAACCACGGCCGCCAGAAATCGCTGCGCGATAGATTGAACCACCACCACCAGCAATGGCAGCAGGAAAACGAGAAAGCAACACCAGTGGCTACTCCCGTACTGCGGAAGCGTACCCCCATGCAGATTTTTATGCGCCGGTACGCAGCTACTATGGGTGTGGCGGCTACGGTGGCCATTGTCACGGTATTCAGCAGTTTACTGGGCATGGAAATGTGGCGGTCTGCGACTAAACAGCAAACGGCTCGTTACGTAGAGTTGCGCCGCGAGGTAGATGACCTGAAGCGTAAGCAGAATGCTCTCCTGAACACCAACACCGTTACTCCTAAAGCCTCTACCCTTAACCCCGGGCAATTCTCGGGCACCGGGTTTGTCTTGACGGCAGACGGATATTTTGTGACCAGCTATCACGTCATTGAAGGCGCCGATTCTTTGATGATTGAAAACAAAGCCGGTACCAAGTACAAAGTAGAGGAAATCTACTCAGACCAGGTGCGTGACCTGGCATTGCTACGGGTAATTGATACCACGTTCAGCGGCTTCGGGAAGCTGCCTTACTCTTTCAAACGCTCTGAAAGCGAACTGGGAGAAAAGGTTTTCACCTTGGGCTTCCCCAGAGAAGACGTGGTGTTTGGCGAGGGTACGTTGAGCTCTAAATCCGGCGTGTACGGCGACACCGCTTCTTACCAAATCTCTATCCCATTGAATCCCGGCAACAGCGGCGGACCATTGCTGGATGACCGTGGCAACATGATTGGGGTTATCAGCGGAAAGATGTTGGGCGTAGACGGTGCTGCCTTCGCGGTAAAATCTGCCTACTTGCTCACCCTGTTAGACCAATTACCGGAGAACCGTTTACCTAAGCCAATTTCATTGCCAAAAGTGAATAATCTGGCCGGAAATCCACGTCCGCAACAGCTTAAAAAACTGCAGGATTTTGTCTATATGGTAAAGGTGTATAATTAAAATTAGTACGCTTCTATTTAGAGGCTAAATTCTTCATAAATACCCTAAAACGCCGGTACTAAGTATCGGCGTTTTCGTTTTCATAGAATTAATAGCATGTAACTAATACGTATTGTTTGCGTTAAGCTTAGTCTAATAGCCACTTGCTGGTGTCACTACCAGCCTAGTATTTATAGCTATGTTACATCTACTAAACATTAAACAACGAACTATGGAAAACACAACAGGAAACTCTCTAAATGGCGGCATGAATGGCGGCATGGGTAGCACCGGAATGAATAGTGGAGGAGGTATGTACAGCGGTGGTATGATGACCGGTATGTTCAGAGACAGAGACAGCGCAGAACGTGCGTACAACTCTTTGCACAGCCGTGGCTACAGCAAAGATGATATCAACGTAATCATGAGCGATGATGCCCGTAAGCGCCATTTCTCAGATAGCGACAACAATGACACTGAACTTGGAAGCAAAGCCTTAGAAGGTGCTGGAGCCGGTTCTGCCATTGGTGGTACCTTGGGTGCCATTGTAGGGGCTATTGCCGCTATTGGTACTTCCATTGCCTTACCCGGACTTGGTTTAGTCATTGCTGGACCGTTAGCCGCTGGTTTAGCGGGTGCCGGTGCCGGCGGGTTAACAGGTGGTTTACTGGGTGCTCTGGTAGGTTCGGGAATTCCTGAGGAACGCGCTCAAGTATATGAGTCCGGCATCAAAGAAGGAAATATAGTGATGGGCGTAACGCCTCGTTCACACGAAGATGCTGACTATTTTGAGAATGAGTGGCGTACTAACCGCGGAGAGCACATCTATCGCTAGTATGTAAAAAATCATATAACATAAAAAGCCCCGGTCCTTTAAAGAGCCGGGGCTTTTTGTTTTCAAAACAGCTTTTAATTCTGCTATACCTTTTCTGCTTTTATTTCTGATGTATTTTAGAAAAACAACTCAAAAATCAGGTTTAATTTCAAGCGTATTTTCACCAGTTATTTACGGATTATTTAAGCTCTAACCTGATGGGCAAGGTCATTCTAACAGGTACGTTTCTCCCGTTCTGGTTACCGGGTTTCCAGCGGGGTAATTTTTTCATGACCCGTATGGCCTCCTCCTCGGTGCCATAGCCTAATCCTTTCAGCACCTGAATATCGGTGATGTCGCCGGTGGCGGCTACCACAAAACTTACCACTACGGTTCCTTCTACGCCATTGGCTTGCGCTGCTCTGGGGTAACGGATATTCTTACTCACATATTCCATCAGCTTTCCTAGTCCGCCTTCAAACTGAGGCATGTTCTCCACGCTTAGGAATGGCTCCGTTACGGCAGATGTACTTGTCTCTACTCCTGTTCCCGTACCGGTACCGTTTCCAGCGCTGGGTTCGGGGTTGTTCAGGTTTCCGCTGCCGTCTCCTTCAGAGGTAACTAACCCGGAATTAGCGGTCTGAAGTTGGTCTTTGGTTGGAATTTCATCCACAACGGGTTTCGTTTCTTCCACCACTTTAATGGTAACGTTTTTCACCGTAGGTGCCGCCGGTTTAGCCGACGCCTGTTCTGCTTCTACCTGCTTTATCTCCTCCACTTTAGGCAGGTCAATGTTCACCCAGGTTCCGGTATCTGGTTTGGTTTTACTGAAAGGCACATCGGCTTTCGCAAAGAGCTTATTGGCAATGGTAGGAACAGAAAACCCGATCAGGAAGAGGGCAATGGCGTAGAGTGCAGCCTGGCTGATGTGCCGGTTGTACAGTTTGCGTAAGACATAGGCTCCATAGGCTTTGTTTCGGCCTTCAAAGATAAGGTCATCCAAGGTGGCGGCGTAGGCGGTGTTTGTTTCCATGGCGTTGGTGGTTTGAGGTGAGGCTAAGTTTCATTTTCCTCATGATGCGCCAAACCGCCTGTTTCCACATTTCTTCGCCCGTAAATAAAATATAGAAAACGTACTATTCTGTTCTTTCTTGATACTCAGCCAGAAACAAAAACAACGCTATGATTGTTAAAAAAATAAGCGGCAAAAAGAACAACTACTGCTACGTTCTGCTTACTTGCAAGTGTTTAGCAAATAATCTTGAAACGTTCACACCTTTCTAGTGCCTGGCTACGTTTAACGTAGAGAATTGCACCCGCAAAACAGGCACTACTTTTGTATATACATTAACAGACATTCCTTAGAGATTTTATATGTTTTCATTTAAGAAAAAACTGGTTGCCTACGGTACTGCCGCCTCAGTGGTGTTCGGCATTGCCTCCTACAAACTGCTGGAGACAGATGGCGCAGTAAGGGACCAGAAAAACGAAGTACTTACCAAAGTCCTCATGCAGGGCTTAAGCTCGGCGCACTATTCACCGGAGCGTTTAGACGATAATTTCTCCAAAAAGGCCTTTAATCTGTACTTGGAGCGGCTGGACTACAACAAGAAATTCCTGTTGCAGTCAGACGTAGACCAACTGGCAGCTTACCAGACCCAACTGGACGATGAGTTCAAGAACGGTTCTTTCAAGTTCTTTGACCTTTCCATGACCCTTTTCCAAAAAAGGCTCAAAGACGCCGAAGGCTACTACAAAGAGATTCTGGACAAGCCCTTTAATTTTGACCAGGACGAAACCATTGAGGTGAAACCAGAGAAACTGAAGTTCGCTTCTTCTCCGGCTGCTTTGAAGGAAGAATGGCGAAAATACCTCAAATACCAGGCGCTCATTAGGGTGGCAGATGCCGTTGACAGCCAGCAAAAAGCAGACTCAGCTGGTTCTAAAGAAGCCAAGAAGAGCATGCCCGAGATTGAGGCCGATGCCCGTAAGAAATTACGCGAAAACTATGACGATTTGTTTAAGCGCATGGGCCAGATGGAAAACGAAGACTATCGTTCTTCTTACCTGAACTCTTTCGCCAACATTTATGACCCGCATACCGAATATTTCGCTCCTAAAGAGAAAGAAGACTTTGACTACGAGTTCTCCGGACGCTTGGAAGGAATTGGCGCGTTGCTACAGGAGAAAGACGGTGTGATCAAAGTGTCTGAGATTACCCCAGGCAGCCCTTCTTACCTGCAAGGCGAACTGAAACCCGGCGACGTGATTCTGAAAGTAGCCCAGGGCGACCAGCCTCCGGTAGACATTGCCGGCATGCGCATTGACAAAGCGGTGACCCTCATTAGAGGTAAAAAAGGCACCGAAGTTCGTCTGCACGTGAAAAAGGTAGATGGTACCATGAAAGTGGTCTCTATCATCAGAGACGTGGTGGTTCGGGAAGAAGGCTATGCCAAATCTTTGTTGATCAAAGGACCAAAACCAATTGGGTACATTAACCTACCTGCTTTCTACGCCGACTTTAAAAACGCCGGTGGCCGCAACAGCGGAAAAGATGTGGCTGTCGAAATCCAGAAACTGAAGCAGGAAAACGCCCAAGGCATTATCCTTGACTTAAGAAACAACGGTGGTGGCTCTTTGCAAGATGTGGTAGACATGGTGGGACTATTCATCAAGTCTGGCCCCGTGGTACAGGTAAAATCAGCCAATGGCCCTGCCGCTGTGCTGGAAGACAGAGATCCGCAGATTCAGTTTGGTGGTCCTCTGGTAATCTTGGTGAATGAGAACAGTGCCTCGGCGTCTGAAATCATGGCTGCTGCCATTCAGGACTACAAACGCGGCGTTATTGTAGGAAGCTCTACCTACGGTAAAGGCACCGTGCAACAGTTCTTCGACCTTGACCAAGTTTTACCAGCTTCTTTTGACGCCGTGAAACCCTTAGGTCACCTGAAACTGACCACTCAGAAGTACTACCGCATCAGCGGAAAAACAGTGCAGCTGCGGGGCGTAACGCCAGACATCGTGCTTCCAGATACCTATACTTACCTGAAATACGGTGAGAAAGAGCAGGAATACGCGCTTCCGTTTGACGAGATTCAGTCAGCGAAATACAGCACCTGGAACAGCCCTACCTTCTCTATTGAGAAGCTGAAAGCCTCTGCCAAAACCAGAATCGCGGCTAGCCCAACCTTCTCTTTGATCAATGAGAGCGCGAAACGTCTGCAAGAAAGAACCGAAGTTTCTACCCGTTCCCTGAAGTTGAGCACCTACTTAGCCGAAGAACGTCGCGCCCAAGCTGAGTCTAAGAAACTGGAGAACCTGCGTAAAAACATCCCGCAATTAGATGTAGCCGGTCTGAAACCAGATGTGACCAAATTAGCAGGTGACACCGCCGCTTCAGCCCGCTTCCAAGCGTTCACCCGTAACGCCAAGAAAGACCTCTACATTCAGGAAGCCGTTTCTATCCTGAAAGACGGTTTATAATTTAAGATCCAACAACTAAAAAAAAGGCCACTACCCCTAGTAGTGGCCTTTTTTATGCCTTTTCCTGAAAACAGGCTTAAAACCAAGATTAAACAATCGGCGCGCCTTAAAAAATGGTGAAGTGTTAAAACCTGCCCTTTGAGGAGGAGAATACGTTTTATAAGGAGGGAATGCGTGTTAAGCAGGTGTAAACATCCCCCTCGCCCCCTTCAAAGGGGGAGACTCTGCTTTAGAGGGCAGATGGGCGGATGAAAAGACCACACAGGTTTTGAAAACCTGTGTGGTCTTTTCCTTTATACACGCATTTCCGTTTCCAGCCTTTCGCTTGAGCGCCTAGAGTTCGACCGTCCCTGAGCGAGAGCAAAGTGGACGAGGAGAAATCACAGCGCGAAGGCGGAAGGCGGGGCCTCGCGGCTGTGAGCGCTTATCGCTAGAAATGAAACAATACAGCACCTGCACCCACGAAAAAAGCAGCCAATCCAAGGGAACAGCAAACTGCATGCACCCACTCTTCGCAAAAAAACAGATCTTCATCCCCTCATCTTCCCAAAAGCCTGCTCCAAATCCCTAATCAAATACTCCGAATCCTCCAATCCAATGTAAAACCGGATGAGCGTAAAAGGCACCGCAGATTTGTAATTCCCCTCCTTATACGCTGCCGCCGCCGGATAAATCAACGACTCATGCCCACCCCAGGAAGCCGCCATGAGAAAATGTTGCAAACTGTCACAAAACGTTTCTACTTGCTTGAGGTCATCCGTTTTCAGCTTGATGGTGAATTGCCCCGTGTTGTTGCGTAGCTGCTTTTTGGCAAGTGCATACTGCGGGTGCTGGGGCAGGAAAGGCCAGATAATCTCAGCCACCTCTTCTCTT
Source organism: Rufibacter sp. JT3400010 (assembly GCF_054956755.1). Classification (NCBI taxonomy): domain Bacteria; kingdom Pseudomonadati; phylum Bacteroidota; class Cytophagia; order Cytophagales; family Hymenobacteraceae; genus Rufibacter; species Rufibacter sp. JT3400010. The sequence continues at coordinate 185,283 of NZ_JBUDXA010000007.1, forward strand.
TGCTGCAAATAGGCTACAACCTGCCGGGTAGTCTGCGCCACCCGTTCCATCCTGAGCGGCAAGGTGCGTAACCCTCTCAACAAAAGCCAGGCATCGTGCGGCGACAACACTGCCCCCAAGGCCATGTACTCCGTCCGGAAGATTTGACGTATCCGCTCGCGGGTTCCGCAGACCACGCCACCCAGCACATCACTGTGTCCGCTAATGTATTTGGTAGCCGAATGCACCACCAGGTCAATGCCCAGAGCCGCCGGGTTCTGGTACAAAGGGGAGGCGAAGCTGTTGTCAACCACCGTTACAATGTTTCTTGCCTTGGCAATAGACGCCACTTCGGCTAAGTCTTGTAACTCAAAGGTGAAAGAGTTGGGACTTTCCAGATAATACAGCACCGTGTTCTCCTTGCTCGCCTGCGCGAAGTTCTGGGAATTGGTGCCGTCTATCATGGTCACCTCCACCCCAAACCGAGGCAGGAAATGGCGCATCAGTTTACCCGCACCAATGTAAGGTCTCTTCACGCAGACCACATGATCACCCGCCTTCACCTGGGACAGCACCGCCGCTGCTACGGCCGCCATCCCACTTCCAAAGGCAATAGCCTGTTCCGTTCCCTCTAAAGCAGCCATCTTTTCCTCCAGGATACTTACCGTAGGATTGTTGCCCCGGGAGTAGAAGTTCACCTCGGCCTCGTGGTGCACCATATGCCGCATTTCTTCCACGGTTCTGCAGGCAAAGTTGCTGGACTGAATAATGGGCGGGGTTACGGCATTGAAGTAATTGGCTCTGTCTTCACCAAGTTCGTTCAGGATATAGGAGAGGTCCATACAGCAGGGTTCATTTTCTCTTTCTACTGACCACCCGCAGAAAGGGTTGTAAGCCTGAATAGCCTCTGCCCTACCCAAAGTAGCATCAAAGAAAAAGGCTTGCCCAACGGCAAGCCTTTTTCTTTGATGCTTTCACCAGTACTAGAATCTAACCCGAAGATTCGCTTCTACCTGAGGATCTTGCTTCACTACGCCAGGAGTATCTTTTACAAGATCAAAGGTGGTGGAGAGTTGAACGTTATTCTTAATGTTAAACCCGGCACTCACGTTCCAGGGAGCGGTTTTGTCAAACTGACCGCGGTAGTTTACCCCAGCCGTCAGGAACTTGATGTTTGCTACTGCCCCAAACTGGTATTCCTGTTTTCCGTCCTTGAGTGGTTGGCTCATGAAGAAAGAGGGCGTGAGGCTATAGTCATAGGCGAAATCTATCTTGTAACCCGCAGTCACCAACAGTTCTCTAATGCCTTCATGCTCCGCGTCTCCTACCAGGTTATAGGTTGGGCTTAACAAACTGGCAAAGGTGGCACCGGCATAGAAGTTACGCACGTTCAACCAGACACCCGCATCTACATCGGGACGTAGGTCATTGTCATGGCCTACCATTTTCTTTTCGTCGCCACGGGTTTTCTCCGCCAAGTCCACGTTCAGGTATTCTGCCGCTAATTGCGCCCCGAAAGCAAGATTACTTCTTTCTCCCAACCGGAAACGTTTGGCATAGGTAAACCCTAGCTTTCCTAACCAGTACGGGCCGAACTGATCATATACCCCCACAATACCAATTCCGTTGGGGTTGGCGTCATCTACATATCCTTGGTAATGCACAATCACAGACAAAGGAGCCGATGAATTTCTTCCAGTGATGGAGTTGAGGTGACCTGATATTCCTAATTCTTTTCTCTTCTCTGATCCAGCAAAGGCGGGGTTCAGGTAAAAATAATTATTCTGGTAAAGGCGCGGGAGCACCATACGTTGAGGGTTTACCTGGGCCTGAGAAACACGAGTAGCCAACAGGAGCAAGCCTATGACAGCAATTTGCTTCAGATTCATTGTGAAATGTTAATAAAGGGACGTAATAATTAAGCTAAGCGTAGAGGTGGGGAATAGAACCGGCACTTTGAATTTTGTAACAGATGTAGAAACAACTGGCTACTCAAAATTTAAGTTCATGCAAATGTAACCCTATATATACACTTATAAAAATATTGACAGCCAAAATTATTCTATTTGCATGCTAAAACTTTATTACACAACGCTTTAAACAACATTAAAAAAGTGCAAATACATAAAATATTTCTAAATATCTTTTGCAATTATTGAATTTTACCTCGGTGACCATCCTGCCTCTTAACCACTCAAAGGAATTCCATAGTAAGTGCCCAAATGGAAAAGAGGCCCAAACCATAGATGGTGGTTTGGGCCTCTTTTATAGAAAACAAATTAGAAACAGAGTATTGCTGTGCGGGTGCTTTTACAAAACGTGTAACAATCCATAGTTAACGTGAACTCGGAATTAAAACAGAAGAGATATCCCATCTTGTTTACATAGATTATCTTCTACTATGTCCTACACGCATTCCGTCCTTCTTTAAAGGGTAGGGCCGTTAAGTTCTACCCTTTGAAGCCTTCATAAGGTGAAGCCCATTACCATTCTTGCACAGTTTGAGGCTATCGCCTCACTGAAGTTGCAAACTTCAGCTCATTTTAGGTCCAAGTTGCAAACTTGAACCATATCAATTTTTAGAACTTAACGGCCCTACTTCCAAGGGGGACGAAATTCGTAGGTTCACGTTCGTTAATACCCCAGCGCTGTATCATCTCCTCTAGGGTCTGCGCCGCCTTCCCAAACTCCGTTCTTCAATTTCAGGATACCATCTACCGCCCCGTAGTTTCCTCTGTTCTGCAGGATATGTCCTTTCTTCTGGAGCGCTTCTCGTACTTCAGGAGAAAGAGCGCCCGGTTCTGCCTCAATTCTGTCTGGCAACCATTGGTGGTGAAAACGTGGGGCAGCTACGGCCTGCTGCATACCCATTCCGTGGTCTACCACATTTAAGATGGCCTGGAACACCGAAGTGATAATGGTAGACCCGCCAGGCGTTCCTACCACCATGAACAGTTCCCCGTCTTTCTCCAGAATAGTGGGAGTCATAGAACTGAGCATGCGTTTGCCGGGGGCAATAGCATTGGCCTCCCCTCCTATCAACCCAAACATATTCGGCACTCCTGGCTTGGCGCTGAAGTCATCCATCTCGTTGTTCAGAATGAATCCAGCGCCTTCTACCACTACTTTTGAGCCATAGCCGCCGTTCAAGGTGGTAGTGATGGAAGCCGCATTGCCCCACTGGTCTACAATGGAATAATGGGTGGTCTGGTCACTTTCATGGGCTAGCAACTTCCCGGCCATCACCTGAGCCGAAGGCGTAGCCCGCTCCATGTCAAACGTAGCCATCCGGCTTTTCAGGTAGTCTGGGTTCAGAAGACTGGTTACGGGTACTTTAAAGAAATCGGGATCTCCCAGGTAAGTAGCTCTATCGGCATACACTCGTCGTTGGGCTTCAGTCATGGCATGCACGGTGGCGGGCTGCTGCCACCCCCAGGCATGCAAGTCAAACGGTTCCATCATCTGCAGCAGCTGAAGCAGTGCAATACCGCCGCTGGAAGGCGGAGGCATGGAAATAACCTTGTACCCGCGGTAGGTACCTGTAATGGCAGACCGCCACACAGATTGGTATTCTTTCAGGTCCTGGTGCGAGATGATCCCTCCGCCCCGGCGCATTTCTTTCACCAGCAGATCTGCCGTTTCACCTTCATAAAACCCGGCGCGCCCTTTGTCCCGAATACGTTCCAGCGTACTGGCTAATTCTGGCAGGGGCAGCACGTCTCCTTTTTTCCAGGGCGAATTTCTGACCACCGACGGGGTAAATTTATTTGCTTGCAAAAAGCTTTCTTTCGCATTATTGAGCATCTGGGCTTCGCGCTCGGTCAGGACCACTCCTTTGCGGGCCAAGTCAATAGCGGGCTGCACCACCTGTGCCCACGGCAAACTGCCCAGTTTCTGATGCATGGCCACCAGCCCGTCTACCGCGCCAGGTACGCCTACGGCTAAATGCCCTAGCGTACTGGCATCTGCCACCACATTACCCTGGGCATCTAAATACATGTCACGAGTGGCCGCTTTTGGAGCTTTCTCGCGGTAATCCAAGGCACCAATTTCACCGTCCTGCTTGCGGTACACCAGAAAACCACCGCCGCCAATGTTCCCCGCCACCGGATAGGCTACCGCCAGTGCAAAACCGGTAGCCACGGCCGCATCATAGGCATTACCGCCCTTCTGCAAAATCTCCAAACCAATGCGGGAAGCCTCTGGATGCGCACTCACCACCATTCCCTTCTTTCCGGTCACCCCTGTTTCGGCTTGCGCCGAAGAGGCTGGTTTATGGGCGGGTTTGCAGCCAGTAAGCTGCCAGAACAACCACAGGCAGATGAACGGATAAGCGGAAAGTTTTTTCATGTTGGTTTGTGAGAGATATGATGAAAACAGCCCTAAAACGGGGCTTACCAGACGTGTAAGTAAAGAAATTTATCGGCACAAAAAAAGCCTGCCAACGTACCGCTGGCAGGCTTTCCATTTGATGGGTCTTGTTATTTTTTGATGATTCTGGCTTGATACGACTGCGTACCCGCCTGTACCTTTACCAGGTACATGCCTGCCGCAGCAGAGCTTAGTCTCTGGGTAAGCAACGCATTCAGGTTTTGCTCAGAACCCATGGCTTTCAGGAGCACCTCGCCCCGCAAGCTATACACGGTTACGAAGATTTTTTCCTGGGCTACGCCAGCCGGAAGACGCAGCGTTACAGTTCCGTTGGTTGGGTTAGGCGACACTCTGAACGTCCCTCGCAGATCTTCTTTCACCGCCAACGGGTCATTGGGCGTAAAAGCAAAGCGCGCGAACACCGGCAAGTGGTCTGAGGTAGTGTTGGAATAGTTGTTCACGTAGGCTCTTGGGTCTTCAATGGTAATGGAGTTCTCTACGTAATCATCTACCAACTCATTAGTGATGATGATGTGGTCCAGGAAGCTGTTAGAGCTTGGGAAAGAGAAGCCGCCGTTCTGCGCTAACGTTTGGGTCAGGGTTTTGTAATCTGCTACATCGCTTACAAAAGCATTGTAAGAAGAAACACCGCCTGCATTAATGGAGCCCACTACGTTGTCATTGAAGTCACCCAGTATAATCACGTTGTGCTCCGCGTAGTACGTATCCAGGGTATCTTTCAATACTTTCAGGTCAGCTACTCTACGGTTAAAGTCGGCATTGGCGCTACCTGACTTAGCATGAATGTCAATGACTCTGATGCGCTTGGTGATACCGCCTACGGTTACGTCAAACGTACCCATGTAAGGCAATCTACCTGAGGACCAGAAATCATCGTCAATCAGCGTGGTAGTTTTAGCAACGGCTTGTCTGTACAAACCTTCAAACATCACTCTGAAACCTACCGGCCTAACGGTGGCGGTATTGTAGATGAAGCCAATCTTCTGGGCCGGGAACGGCTCAGTAGAGCTGTTTGGCTTAATGGAATACGAATACACCGGAGAAATCTGCTTGGCGTAGGTTCCGGGCAAATTAGCAATTACCTGGTTCACGGCCGTTTCATCACTGATTTCCTCAATACCAATGATATCCATGTTGAGGGTGCGCAGCACGGTAGTGGCGTTGGTGACCTGTAAAGCGGCATCGGCGGGACCGTAATTACCGGCAATCTGCGTTCCATTGCCAAAGAATTCCATGTTGTAGGTGGCTACGTCAAAAGTCTCTGATTTAGGGAAAGAAGAACCGGTAAGGGTAATAGTTTTCACATCCAATCCGGTACCGGCGAAGGTAATCTGCCCGTCTACTTTCAGTAGCTTGGCAGTTGGAGCGAAACGAACCTGAACGGTTTTGCCCGTTGCGGCCGCGGCTTCAGCCTCTGGGATAGTAACAGTAGTCGCGAAGGAAGTGCCGTTGTCGGTAGAAAGTTGGAAACCAGCCGAAGCGGTTAACGTGATGTTTCCGTAACCTACGGCTCTAAACGTGAAGGATTGAGCGGCAGAAAAGCTTCCGGCTGCTACTTCCCCAAAGTTGAAGGCGGTGGTAGGAATGTTGTTGTAACTGCTCAGATCCTGAATTCTGAAGTCATCTACGGTCCAGCGGGAAGCGCCCGTGGCGGTGGTGTAGACAAAAGCTACGTATTTGGCCATTTTAGGCAAGACAATACCTTGTGAAAGGGTCCAGAGGTTGCTGTTAGCAGCCGGGAACACGCCGGGGATTTCGGTCCAGGTAGCATTGTTCGGGTTACCGGTTCCGGCATAGTCAGCTGAGTACATGAGTTTCAATTGGTCTCCCGCAAACGCCGAGATGGTCCAGAAGTCCAGCACCGGAGTGTTGGTAAAAGAAGCCAGGTCTAACTCCGGAGAGATCAGCCAGTCTTCATTAGGTACGTTGGTGTTGTTAGAGAAACCGTTGATCTGTACCGCCTTGTTCGGCGTAGCCGCATTACAACCCACCAAGCAATCACGCCCAAAGTTGGTGCTAGCCCACACCTGCGGACCAGTCACGCTAAACTGCGTCCAGCCGCTGTTGGTGAAGAAAGTTGGATCATTGAAGTTCTGCACGTAAGGGTTGATGCCCACTCCGGTAAGGTTCACTGTGGCGGTTTGCGCACCAGCCGAAGTATGGCTGATGGAACCTGTGGCATTACCGGCTGCGGTTGGTGTAAACTGCACATACACTTTCTGGGCAGTAGCTAATTCAGCGGCGGTAAACGTAAGAGCAGTGGCGGCAAAAGCCCGGTTGGTCTTGGAAATCTGGAAAGGACCCGTCACCGCTACGGTTACATCTCCTGTTACATTTGCTCCCGACAGGTCATAGGACATTACTTTTGTTTTACCCACAGCCGTGTAGGAAAAATCAACAGTTTCAACAGAAGCGGTGAGCACCGGTGAAGCAACGGCTGCGGTGGTAAACGTCAAAGCTGTGCCCGTAACCCCGGCGAAGAAGTTGCCTGAGGCATCTTTAAAGGCATCATTGGCGATGGTTACTGTGTAGGTAACTCCAGGAGCAAGTCCTAGGCCGCTTAAGGTAACAACAGCACCATTGATGCTATTTCCGGCATCTGAGACATTTTCAGTAAGGGTGGTTCCGTTGCCCGTGATGGTGACAATACCGGTTCCGGCAACAACCGGCTCGCTGAAGGTCAGAACCAGATCAGTGGCCGTAGATACGTTGGTAGCACCAGCTGTTGGAGAAGAGGAAGCCAAAGTTGGAGCAGTAATATCGGCCTGGGCCGAAGGAGTGACATTTGCCCAGTTAGAACTAACCTTAATCGCATCAAGGGCAAGCGTTGGGGCAAGTCCATTGGCTGTTCCCTGGCGCAATGCAATTGAACCAAGGTTAGCAGGATCACTGCCGCCGGTTGCACTCACATTACTTGTGGTAGGTTCTGCTGCTCCTAACGCAGGGTTTATAAACAACTCCACTACGTCATTAGAAGCCCCGGAAACAAATGTATGCTTAAGAACAACCAGATAGGTTTTATTCAACTCCAAGACTTCAGTTCCATAAGCAGGAGTTGCAGAAGAGATACTAGCTCCTAGCAGAACGCCACCTGTTGTACTTTTAGCAAATACCCTGGGTACATAGGTGCTTCCTATTGAAGCAGGGCCTAAGTGAAAGAAATAATCTCCGGTGGCCTGTGCGGCTGTAAAGTTTACCAGAAAAGACGCATAAACTACTCCTTCTGTATAGGTGGTGCCAATGGCTCTGTTTACATCTTCCCCGCCAGTACCTAGTCTTATAGCGTTACCAACATTAGAGCCTGCTAAAGTAGAATAAGAAAGCCCTGGGCTTACAGTTTTTATTGCGTTGGTACCAGCTCCACTATGAGCTGCCCAACCATTCTTTGTTAACTCAGAGTCTTGAGGATATTCAAAATCTTCTTTGAACGTCTGCCCAAGAGCTTTCCCGCTACTCCCCAGTCCAAGGAGTGCAACCAGCAGGAAACTTAATTTGTGTAAAGGTTTAAACATAAGAATAGAATAAGTGAAAAGGTAGAAGAACAAAGGGGGCTTCCCGCAAAAAGGCTAATACACCGCCTAAAACGAAGATCTGTTCCCTGAAACAAAAGTAACCAATCCTGTGGGAGGTCATGTTATGAATCAATTATTTTTTCCCACGCACTCAGACTTTTATCATTCGGCACCTCGCATTTCTTATGGCATACCAGGCTCATTTGTGCTGGCTACTAAGGTTGGAAAACACAGTTTGCTAACCACATGATTTTTCTAATAAATATTTTACAAGTATTTGATAACCAACAGTATATAAACCTAAAAATATTAGCAAAAATGCAACTCTAGCTACGTCAAATGTGTTTTTAAAACATGAAGAAGGTACTAGACGAAAACGTGATTCCGCTCTTTCAGGAAGAGCAAAAGCCCCAGGATTCTGCCTGGCGGCGATCCATTCCGGCGCAGGTATTCCTGAACTATTTCTTTGCGATCAATTACCACATCAGCCATAGTCCGGAAGAAGCGGGTCTGAGAAATAATGCCTTTTTCAGACAACATTCTGCCAATCTAACGGAGCAGGATCTGGAGGCACTTGCCCGCATTTTGCACAATAGCTGGAGCACGGAGTATGCCCTTCGGGCTACGGCCGAATTGGGCGACGAAACGTATCTGCGCAATGCCCTGCACTGGACCTTTCCGCAGGCGTATTATTCTATCTTTGCCGGGCTGCAGGCGTTCCTGTACACGCTGGGCACCAAGACCAACAACGAGGCGGCCATCAGAAGAGAGGCTGGCCGGTTGGTGGTGAAGAACGCCTATCCCAGAGCCATTGGGTACTATGCCGCCGGCGCGTACAATGATTTCAGCATCCATCGGTTGCCCTTGGCGGGCTACAAAGCGGGACTACAGATTGCAGGCAAAGAGATTGAGGCGCAAGCCCAGATTGGTCAGTTTCTACGCACCACCAGAAAATTGACGGCTAACGCGGTTCGGCAACAGGTGCAGCGGAATCCGGCCACGGCTATTAAGAGCAGCAAAACCGGGAAAGTCTTAGACAAATGGTCTCCGCAACACTGGCAGCAGATTACTTGGCGTTTGGGTTACACCACCTTGTTTGATCTCCTGAGCCGTTTACGTATCTCTTCCACGCAGAAAGAGATTGAGCGTTTTGTAGAAGCCCAAATAGACTTCAAGCTGTTCCATGAGTGCCTGCTGTCCATTGTCAGTTACATGAACGGCTTGCATGAAAGCTATGTGGCGCAGGCCATAGGCCTAGAGAAGTACCGCAAAGTGGTGGCCGAACTGCCCGAGCATTTACGCCACAGCTTTGTAAAAACCCGCTTGCACGAGATGGTGGAACCCCTCTTCACCGAAGGAACCCCAACCATGCAACTCTCTGCCGCCGCTTAATGGAAGAAGTATATGGGTGAATATATTTACTAGCTTTTCGGCCTGTTTTCACCAAAACAGGCCGAAATCATTTTAGAGAAGGCCATTTCATTTCTGTTTAATTTAGCACTTCTCCAATCTACACATCTCCTAATCTGCACATCTTCAAATCTACTCATGGCTGAATTTCTCAATCTGAACTCCCTTAGCTCCCGCTAACTTCAAGGCCTCCATGGCGCAATGGTTAATTTGCTTGAGTTTCAGTTCATGTCCCTCAAAAAGGGCTAACACCTCGGGGTCTACCGAGGCCGGATCGGCGGCCTCCTGCATGTGGCCTGCCTGCTCAATGGTGAAACAGATTGACTTGATTTTTTCGCCTTTCACCCGCACCTGGGCGGCGTTGAACTTTATGAGGTTTTGTTTGAGGTAATCGCGCACAAAATCACCTTCCTCAATGTCTGTCTCGGCTAGCCGAAGCACTTCCTGGTAACTGCGTTTGTGCAGAAATTCCTTTAAGGTGGGTTGCAGCATTTTGCGGACCTGCGGCTCGCTTATCTGGTGGGCGTAGATCAGAATATTGAAAATCCAGCGCAGGGTGCCATCGTTTTCCTCAAAAATCAAACTCAGTTCACACTTCATAACTTGGGGGATATTTTTCCCTCTTTAACGGCTAAAGCCGATGAAAGATGAGTATTTACCGCTTTCGTTTCGGCTTTAATTCTGAAAAACAGGCTATAAAATGCCTAAAAACGCCATTTTTCTTAGAAGTAGGTACGGCCTAGCTCTTTCGGCGCAAATCCCCAATCAAACATTCTTTCCTACTACACTTGGTAACTCAGAGACTACCATCAGTTTTCTGCTCAAAAAGGTATAATTGATTTTCTTTGGCACTCGTAAACAGGTGAGATTGCCCGGCAGGGCAGTTTCATCACATTCATCAGCTTACCTTAGAAACCATGGAATACAGAAAATTAGGAACCACAGACCTGGAAATATCAGTGTTAACCTTCGGCGCCTGGGCAGCCGGCGGCTGGATGTGGGGCGGCACCGAGCGCCAGGAAGCCGTAGACGCCATCAAGGCTGCCTATGACCACGGCATGACCTCTATTGACACGGCACCCATCTACGGCCAGGGCCTGAGTGAGGAAATTGTGGGCGAGGCCATCAAAGGCATTCCGCGCGACAAAGTGCAGATTCTGACCAAATACGGCATGCGCTGGGACCTAGCTAAAGGCGATTTCGCCATGCACAGCCAAGATAACCAGGGCAACGACATTGATGTCTACAAATACGCCGGCCGCGAAAGCATTATCAAAGAGTGCGAAGACAGCCTCCGCCGCCTAGGCACCGATTATATTGACCTCTACCAGATTCACTGGCCAGACATCACCACCCCTATTCAGGAAACCATGGAAACGGTGGCCGAATTGATAAAACAGGGCAAAATCCGTCAGGCCGGGGTTAGCAACTACAACGTGGCCCAGATGCAGGAAGCCGAAAAGTACATTACCTTGGCCTCTAACCAAGTGCCGTACAGCATGGTCAGCCGTGGCATTGAGGCCGATGTAGTGCCACACAGCCTGGAAAAGCAAATCTCCATTCTGGCCTACAGTCCAATGGAACGCGGCTTACTGACTGGCAAAATCAAACCCGGACACCACTTCAACGAGGGCGACCACCGCGCCAGCCTGCCCGTGTACCAACCCGAGAACCTGGTGAAAGTGAACGCCTTTCTGGACAAGATCAAGCCGCTAGCCGATGACAAAAACGCCACCCTCGGCCAATTGGTGCTGCGGTGGACCATCGCGCAGCCCGGCATCACCATTGCCCTGGTAGGTGCCCGCAACGCCGAGCAGACCATCCAGAACGCCAAAGCCATGGACGTGCAACTGAGTCAAGACGAGATTACTTTCATTACCGATGAACTGAACAAGTTAGAGTTGCCTAAATAGCGTTTGCTTGCCTTATTACTTTAAATCGAATGGGGCTGTTTTATGGAAAACAGCCCCATTCGATTTTTTTGGTATAGGGATTTGCTGGATGCAGATGCTTTCCCCTCACGGAAGTTGCAAACTTCCGGTCATGATGGGTCCAAGTCACAGACTTGAACCATGATACTTTGTATTTTATACCAACCCTATTTTCCCCTTTCCAGTCTTCCCCGAGCGCTCCTCGCTTTTGGCCCTGGATTGGCAGAACTAAGCGCAAAGGACACTGCAGGCCGAAAGGGCAGTGCGCGAGGGAAAGACGGGGCCTCGCGGCCGTGAGCGCACGGAGGGCAGCTATAAAACAACAAAGCATAAGGGCATCGCATCAACCAGCCGCTACGACAGCAACTGGCAAACGAAATGCACAAAGCTTTTTTCTAGAAGGGCAGCCCTTCAGGTTGTTGGTGATAACACCAACAACGGCGAAAGCAATAGCAAACTGCATGCACCAGCCAATACCCACCTTTACAACCTCATAAAACGATTCAACAGGATTACTCCTTATGTATGAGAATAATTTCCGAAATTCGCGAATTGAATTAAAACTGAAAGACCGTTTCCATGCATTTAAGCGAACAGGAACTACGCCGGCGCCATGAGCGCGAAGAGCTCCAGAAGATGGGCATCAACCCCTACCCTTCCGAACTTTTTGACGTGACTGCCACGGCCAAGGATATAAAGGACAACTACGATCCGGAGCAGAACAACTACCAGGAAGTGAGCCTGGCCGGTCGCTTGATGAGCCGCCGCGTGATGGGCAAGGCCTCGTTTGCCGAATTGATGGACAGCTCGGGCCGCATCCAGATCTACGTTTCCCGTGATGACATCGCCCCGGGCGAAAACAAAGACCTGTACAACACCGTGTTCAAGAAAATGCTGGACATCGGGGACTTCATCGGCGTGAAAGGCTACGTATTCAAAACCCAGGTGGGCGAGACATCGGTGCACGTAACTGAGTTGACGCTGCTGGCAAAGTCTTTGAAACCACTTCCTATTGTGAAACGTGAGGTGGACGAAAACGGTGTAGAGCACGTCTACGATGCCTTCACCGACCCGGAACTGCGTTACCGCCAGCGGTACGTAGACTTGGTGGTGAACCCAGACGTGCGCGACACCTTCATCAAGCGCACCAAGCTGGTGAACACCATGCGCGAGTACCTGAACGAGCGTGGTTACCTGGAGGTGGAAACCCCCATCCTGCAGCCCTTGTACGGAGGCGCCGCCGCCCGACCGTTCAAGACGCACCACAACACCTTGGACATGACCTTGTACCTGCGTATCGCCAATGAGCTGTACCTGAAGCGTCTTATTGTGGGCGGGTTTGATGGCGTGTACGAGTTCTCTAAGGACTTTAGAAACGAAGGCATGAGCCGTTTCCACAACCCTGAGTTCACCCAGGTGGAGCTGTACGTAGCGTACAAAGACTACTACTGGATGATGGATCTGGTGGAAGAGATGGTAGAGAAAGTGGCCCTGGCGCTACACGGCACTACTCAGGTACAGGTAGGTGAGAACGTGATCAACTTCGCGCGCCCTTGGAAGCGTTTCACCATGTTTGAAGCCATCCAGCATTTCACCGGCATCGATATCTCGGAAATGGATGAAGTCCAATTGCGCGAAACCGCTACCGGCTTGGGCATCAAATTGGACCCAACCATTGGGAAAGGAAAAATCATTGACGAGATCTTTGGGGAGAAATGCGAAGGCCAGTTGATCCAGCCCACCTTCATCACCGACTATCCAGTGGAGATGAGCCCGCTAGCCAAAAAGCACCGCAGCAAAGAAGGTCTGGTAGAGCGTTTTGAGGCGATCTGCAACGGAAAAGAGATCTGTAACTCCTTTTCTGAGCTGAACGACCCCATTGACCAACGCGCCCGCTTTGAAGAGCAATTGGAGCTTGGCAAACGTGGTGACACCGAAGCGATGGTTCTGGACGAAGACTTCCTGCGCGCCCTGGAGTACGGCATGCCACCAACCGCCGGTTTGGGAATAGGAATTGACCGTCTGAGCATGATCATGACCAACTCACAGTCTATCCAGGACGTGCTGTTCTTCCCGCAAATGAAGCCAGAGAATAATTAATGTGCTGATTTTTTAATGTGCTGATGTGCTAATGGTATTCAGCAGTTATATAACAAGAAAGGCCGCTCTAGTGAAAGCGGCCTTTCTTGTTATATGACTAAAAGTGAATTGGCTTTGTTTTAAGCCAGATTTGCAGAAAACAGGCTTGAGACGGCATTGGCACAGACGCTCGCAGGTCTGGAAGACACTGCGAGGTCTTTTGAGTTGGTGGTATATGTTAGACCAGCAATGCGTTTGAACGGCAGTGTAAACATCCCTCTTCGCCCCCTTCAAAGGGTAGGGCCGTTAAGTTCTACATTGGAGGTTTAAACTGCGGTAAAGTCCATTGCCTTTCTTGCAGAATTTGAGGCTAACGCCTCACTGATTTGCAAACTTCAGCTCATTTTAGGTCCAAGTTGAAAGCTTGAACCATATCAATTTTTAGAACTTAACGGCCCTGCCCTTCAAAGGGGGAATCTCTGCTTTAGAAAGGTAGAAGCCCGTTGCTACTTTCCCCTACACATTGCCAGTTCCAGTCTTTCCCGAGCGCGCCTCGCTTTTGGCCATAGATAGACTTTAACTAAGCGCAAAGGACAATCCGGGCCGAAAGGGCAGTGCGCGAGGGGAAGACGGGGCCCCGCGGCCGTGAGCGCACGGAGGGAAACCATGCAACAACAAAGCATAAGGGCGCCGCATCCACCCACCGCCACGCCAGCAACAGACAAACTGCATGCACTAAGCAAAAAAGAAAACATCAGTCCCAAAACACGCTTTTGGCTTACTATTGCCAAAACTGGCTCTAAACGCAGAAAGCCTTCCCCGTCTGGGAAGGCTTTCTTATATTGGTTAAATAACTTCTACTCGCTACTGCATGATGTGACTTTCGTCTGTGTTACTAAGCTATTCTCGTATCCCTTAAAAAGCTTAACCATACGGTCAATTTTATTTAAGTTTCAACGTCATCAAACAACTTCGTTTTACTTCATCTGTTTTACGATTTCTTATTTAACCAACATTTATACCTTCTTTAACGCTCACCACAACAGAAGGTTACAGCAGCTGTCAAAAAAGTCGAAATAAGTTAAGAAGAGGCTGCGGCTCCGCCACCTTTGGCGGTTCCTTTGGCTCTGCTGGCTCTTTTAGGCTTGGTAGTAGCTTTGGCCGCATCACCGGCATCAGCACTTGAAGCATTCACATCGGTATCACCGCCCAACGTACCAGCATCGGCACCGTAAGCACCACCGCCAATACCAGCTCCCATGTCTGACGGAGCAGTACCAGTGGCCGTATCCCGGGGATCATCACCGGTCATGGCCTCCACGTTGCCGCCAGTTGGATTGTTATCCAGGTGGGAAGTGGGAGTGGTATTGGAACCTAAGTTCACCACATCCGGATCTCCGCCGCCTGACGACTTACGACCTAAGAGCGCGCCGGCGCTGGAACCTATGCCCGATAGCGTAGAACCGAGGCCTGAACCCAGTTTTGAAGCAGATTTTTTCAGGTTTCCGCGGGTGGCTTCCCCAGCTTCAGGAGCCATTAAAATACCAGCCACCAAACCAGCACTAGCGCCGGCCAGCATAGCCAGAATTATTCTTCCATTATCGTCTTTCATGAGCTTATTGTTTAAAGGAACAATAGTTTTGATTACAAAACGTCCGTTACTTCTTAACGATAGCCGAAACTTTTGGTTATACCTGGGTTTGGCTGACGTTAGATGCTCACGTCAGGATTAAGACTGGGCACCAGCGTTGTCCGTACCGGTGGTAGTATCGTCAGCTCCGCCAGACTTAGCCGCACCGCTTCCACCTACTACACCGCTCAACATGCTGGTTAAGCCACTTACTTTCTCCAGGTAAGGAGCAATCTGTCCGTTTACGCTATCAGCTAATTGGCTTGCGGCCTTCAAGATACCTTCGCGTGATTCTTTTCCGTTACCCGGCGCCATTAAGATACCTGCAACTACACCAGCGGCGGCACCAGCGGCAGCGGCAACCAAGATTTTTTTGTCATTTTTCATAGTAATAAAGCTAAAAGGTTAAAATTACTTATTGAGTACGGGCCTCCACCTCTAATTAACGCAGGTGGATGCTCCGGCAATATGGCAAACAATAAATATATATTCTAATATATATTAAAGCTACAGCCGTATACGGACTAATACGGATACAGGTTAATCGATTTCGTTTAATTGATGCTAATTTTTGCCCTGCCCGTCAGTTAAAAACAGAATAGACTGGCAGATGGCATATTTCCGTATATTTCAGCAGACATTGACACCTATGAAAAACCAGTTCTTACCATCCTTACTCCTGCTGGGCAGCATTGCCTTTAGCTGCAAAAGCAACCAACAGACGGCCTCCGTTTGCATTGACCCCGCCAAAATTGACAAGGAACGCGCCTGTACCATGCAGTATGAACCCGTATGCGGCTGTGACAGCAAAACCTACGGAAACGCCTGCACGGCAGAAGCCCAAGGAATAACTTCCTACACCAAAGGCGAATGTGCCACCAAAGGCACCAACAACTAAGCTTATGAGCGATAAAAAATACTTCCTGCAAACAGCGCCCTTCCGGGTTCCCACCACAGACGGCAAACTCATAGAAGAGCATTTCGGGCTGGCCAGCACCCGTACCCAGGCCTTCAGCGTGGCCCACATGGTAGCGCCACCCCACTGGGGCGAACCGCACCAAAACCCCGAGTTCGACGAAGTCACCATCGTACTGCGCGGGCAAAAGCAAATTGAAATTGATGGTGAAACCGTGGTGCTCTCTGCCGGACAAACCCTGCTCATTAAAGCGGGGGCCCGCATCCGGTACTCCAATCCCTTTGACGAAGAATGCGAATACTGGTCTGTCTGCGTACCGGCCTTTGACATAAACACGGTGAACCGCGAAGACGAGGTGTAATCTTCCCCTTTGCTGCAACCTGAAACCGCTGCTTGCCTAAGTAGCTTTTCTGAATCTGAGCCACTTTCCTGAAAACTGGCCCTACACAGACCGCTTCCTTTAGCCGTGCTTTCATCTCCTTTGTTAACCAAAAATATAGACCTATGCCCCAGCCTTACTTTTCTATAAAACAGCTGAAACCCCTGGCCCCGGTTTGCTGCTTGGCGCTGCTTTCTTTAGCAGGATGCACTCGTCCGGCGGCAACGTCAAGCGGTACTCCCGCATCAGCCACTAATCCGCCTGCTTTCTCGGCTATCAAAGAAGAAGATTTACGCCGAGATCTGTTTGTCTTAGCCAGCGACAGTCTGCGGGGCAGACGGGCCGGGGAAACCGAAGAATTACAAGCCGCCACCTGGATGGCGGAACGGGCCCGCGAGGCGGGTCTGGAGCCTGCCGGCGATGATGGCACTTATTTCCAGTTTTACCCGCTCCGCCGCATGCAGGTCTCGCCCCAAAGCCAGATTACCCTGGCGGGCCAAAAGCTGCAGTTAGGCAAAGACGTATGGGTGACCTCGCCGGTGGAAGGCCAGGTAGAAGGCGCGCCGGTTTGGCTGAATGCCTTATCTGACACTACCCGGCAAAGCGTACGCGGCAAAATAGTTGCCATGAGAATGCTTCCGCCCACCACCCTTCCGGCACCGGGCATGAGTTTGTGGGGCTACCGGTACATTTTATCGGCGGTACGCCAGCAAGGAATGCTTTTGACCAGAGCCGGAGCTTCGGCCATTGTCCTGCTCGCAGATTCAACCACCCAGGCCAATATTGGGTTTGCGGGCCACGGCTTTGAAGAAGGGACGTACCAATTGGAAGGTTCTGCCGCACCCTCTACCAGCAGAGCCGTTCCCATTCTCATAGCACAACCCACCGTGAACGGCCAAAGCCTGCAAGACCAACTCCGGAAAGCAAACGGGTCTGCCAGAGTACAGGTGAAGGTAGACAGCTACGTGTATCCCTCAGCCAATGTAGTAGCCCGGGCGCCCGGCGCTGATCTCACGTTGAAAAATGAGCACGTCCTCTTCAGCGGCCACCACGACCATGACGGGGTAGGTGCATCGCTGCAAGGCGATTCCATCTGGAACGGGGCCGATGACAACGGCACGGTGAGTGTAGCCATGCTAGCCATTGCCCGCGCCTGGAAACAGAACCCTGGCCAACGCTCTGCGTTGTTTGTCTGGCACGGGGCCGAAGAACGCGGTTTGCTGGGCTCCCGTTGGTACGCCGAGCACCCAACCGTCAAGAAAGAAAGCATTGTGGCGGTACTCAACGGAGACATGATTGGCAGAAACGCCCCAGATTCTGCGGCACTGCTAGGCTCCACCAAGCCACACCGCAACTCCACGGCTTTGGTAGACATGGCCCTGCAAGCGAATAAGAACTTCTCTAAGTTTGCCATAGACACCTCTTGGGATGACCAACGCCATCCGGAAGGCTGGTATTTCCGGAGCGATCACCTTCCTTATGCGCGAGTGGGTATCCCCGCCATCTTCTTCACCACGCTCCTGCACCCAGACTACCACACGCCCAAAGACGAAGCCAACAGAATTGACTACAAGAAGCTGACCCGCATGACCAACTGGATGTACGCCACTGGTTGGGCTATTTCTAACACACCACAACGCCCTGCCCTTGATCCAGATTTCAAGTTAGAACGGTAATGTACATTTAGAGGCTATTTTCCTTGAAACAGGACCTAAACAGAAATCCCGCTGCAGTTTTGCAGCGGGATTTCTGTTTTATAGGAGCATAAGTGTTACATGACTCGATTTCCGTACGCCGTCGCTTGCCGTTGTTGGTGTTATCACCAACAACCGGAAATGGGGTAGCAACCGAATTGGGTAACCACAAGAGATTGCCCCTACTTCGGGAATGCCATGATCAGCAGATGTAAACACCCCTCTAACTCCCCTCAAGGGGAGAATCCGCTAGTAGGGAGTTAGAGGGGTTAAAAAAACAATTAAAAGTCATCAAGCGTTTACAGCCCAAATATGTAAAAACAAACCCTAAACGCTCTTCCCTGATCAAGCACTCAGCGCCAAGAGTTCTTTCGCGCTTTGGAAGGCATTTTCTGAGGGATTGGCTCCGGCAATCATCTGGGCAATTTCTACTACGCGTTCTTCGTGGCTTAACTGCCGAATGCGGCTGATGGTGCGGTCGGCGCGGTCTTCTTTGTAGACGAAGTAATGGGTTTCGCCCTGGGCGGCCATTTGCGGTAAGTGCGAGATACAGATTAACTGGTGCTTCTGCGACATCTGCTGCATCATTTTGCCTACTTTCACGGCAATCTCGCCGGAAATACCGGTGTCAATTTCGTCAAAGATGATGGTAGGCAAAGCGGTCTTGTCGGCGAGCAGGTACTTCACGCAAAGCATCAAACGGGAGAACTCACCGCCAGAGGCAGCTTTGCTCAAGGTCTGCGGGGCGGCTCCTTTGTTCGCGCTGAACAGGATGTTCACCACATCAATCCCCGTAGGAGCCGGAGCCGAAATCTTGTGTTCAAAGACCACGCGCGCGTTCGGCATGCCTAGTTCTGAAAGCAAGCTATGCAGTTCATCCTGAAAAATGGTGAACACGCTGGTACGGCTTTGCGATAAGGCTTCGGCACGGGTTTCTACTTCCTGCAGGGCAGCGGTCAGGGCTTTCCTGGTTTTCTCAATGGCGGCATCCAGGTTGTGGACACTGCTAACTTTAATTTCCAGTTCGGCCTGCAAGGTTAACAGTTCTTCTACGGTACGCACCTGGTGTTTGCGTTGGAGCGTGTAGATCAAGTCCAGGCGTTCCTGCAGTTGCTCGGCACGTTGCGGATCAGCCTCGGTTTTGCGTTCCGCGTCTTCCAGTTCACCCCCAATGTCAATCAGCTCAATAAGGCAACTGTCCAGGCGTTCTTTCAGGGTCTGGAAGGTTTCACCGTATTCGGTCACCTGGCCAATGAGGTGGCTGGCGTCTTTGAGGGCACCGGAAGCGTTGTACTCACTTTCAGAGATATATTGCAGCGCTTGGCTGAGTTTCATCTTGATCTCCTCGGCGTGCTCCAATTGCTTTAACTCCATTTCGTGGCTTTCCTGTTCTTCGGCCTGAAGATTCGCCTCTACCAATTCGTTCAGCAGAAACGTATTGTAGTCCAGCTCTTTCTGCGACTGCGCCAGTTGGCTTTCCAGGTCTTTGAACTCCTTCTCCAGCTTTCTGTAGCTGCGGTACGCGGTGCCGTAATGGGTCCGCAGATCCTCGTTCTGGGCGAAGGAATCCACAATGTTCAACTGGTAACCCTGGTCCCCCAACAGCAAGGTGTCATGCTGAGAGTGGATGTCCATGAGTTGCTCGCCAATGCGCCGAAGGGTCTCCAGCGTCACGGGTGTGTCGTTCACAAACGCCCGCGATTTGCCACTAGGGCTGATCTCGCGACGCAACAGACTCACCGGCTCAAAATCCAAGTCTTCTTCTTCAAAGAAGGAAGCCAGATCATATTCAGAAATATTGAAGGAGCCTTCTATCACGCACTTTTCATTCTGGTTGAAAAGCAGTTTAGAGTCGGCGCGGTTACCCAGCAGCAACCCGATAGCCCCCAGCATGATAGACTTACCCGCTCCTGTTTCACCGGTAATAATGTTCAGCAGCGGCGATGGTTGCAGCTCCAGCTGCTCAATAAGGGCGTAATTTTTTATCTTAAGATCTACGAGCATAAGGGATGAATGCCTCTTTCAGTTTGCGTTGTGGTGGTGTACTCCAATAGACAAAGATGCTAATTTATTTAGTTTAAAAACTAATGAATGTAGCTTATTTTCTTTGGCGGAGTCTTTTTTTTGGAAGCTTTGGGTTATGACGTTCCGGCACCAACACTACTCCCTGTACGAGCAACATAGGTAAAGGTACGGGCATCAGCTTCTAGTATAGAAACTTACATCTTTTGGAGAGAGTTTCAAAAAATCACCCGCACTTCCACTTTCCTTTAGCAGAAGTTTTACGCATTTTCCCGAAGGACATACCAGCCCCTTTTAGAGGAGATTTCTGGAAATCAAAGCTGAAATCCATAAGCGTTTAGCGGGTATTTTCCTGAAAACACCCGCTAAACAGAAGTTTAGCGTTGCACCAAGCTTTCGTAACGGGCGCGGTTGGTGGGGTCAATTTGGGTGAGCAATTCAAAGGCCTGCTGTTTTTGGGCCGGAGTGGCCGAAGCAAAGGCATTGCTCAATTCGGTGGCTTTGGCTTCAAAAAATGACCGTAGCGCCGCGCTACCGGAACGGATTCTGGCTACCTGCTGAATATTCCGTAGCGCCTCTAACATGTTCTGTCTGGCCTTCTCCGGGTCTTGCGCCATCAAATCTAGGCCTTGCCGGTGATACAAGTAAATGGCCGAGCGAAGCGGTTCAAACTGCGGGTCTTGCAGGTTGTTGATGAGCCAGTAGCGGTTTCTGGTATCTGCCGTAGCGCTCCAGCCCCCGCTGCCCACCCCTGCCGAGGTAACCAAGTTCAGGATGTTGTTGGCCTCTGCCAACGCATTAGCACCGCCCAGCCGTGAGAAACTGTCGTTGTCCATGCCAATGATGGTGTAAGCGTAAAAAGACAGAATAGCGGTGAGATTGGAGGTGTAAGTGTTAGGCGCGTATTGCAGCGGCTGCGCCGGATTGTACTCAAACTCAAACTTGGTGTCTACAAACGAAAGCACCGTGGTTTCATACCCGGTACCGTACGTGGGCCTACTAGAGATAATCTGGGTGTTGGCTTCGTACACGCCAATCTGGGGCATGGCACGCAGCGTAATGAACATTTTGCACCGGATGCGCTCTTCGTTCTGGTACACGTCACTGGTCCAGCGGGTGTTGTTTATGATCTCAGAGATGGCGTTCTGCATCTGCTGGAACACCTGCCGGTCGGTGGCTTGTACCTGGTCGCTGTTCACGGTTACTTCACAACGTAATTCCTGCGCCTGCAGGCACAACGGGAACAACAGCCCCAGTAAAACCCAACCTATTTTCTTTGCAAACATGCCCATTCAGCTTTAATGGATTCCAGAATATCTTGCGCTACCTCGTCTTTGGTCTTCAGTTCGTACTCCTCTACCGTAGCAGGTTTCACAATGGTGATTTTATTGGTGTCATGCCTGAAACCGGCCCCGGGGTCACGCAGGGAGTTGAGCACTACCATGTCCAGGTTCTTTTTTGCCAGTTTTTGGCGGGCATTCTCCAGTTCCTGATCGGTTTCCAGGGCGAACCCTACCGCAAATTGGTTCAGGCGTTTCTGCTGGCCCAAGGTAGCTGCTATATCAACGTTCTTCACCAGTTCAATGGTAAAAGAGGCGTCACTTTTTTTTATTTTAGTCAGAGCGGTATCCTTGGGTTTGTAGTCGGCTACGGCAGCGGCAAAAATCCAGAGATCGGCTGCCTCGGCTTTTTCCTGACAGGCCGCAAACATTTCATCGGCGGTCATCACAGCGGTGACCTGCACCAATGGATGGAATAACGTCATATTGGTGGGACCCGCTACCAGAAACACCTCGGCGCCTTGTTCGGCCAGGGAACGGGCCAATGCAAAACCCATTTTCCCGGTAGAATGGTTACCAATGAACCGAACGGGGTCTAGAGGCTCATAGGTGGGCCCGGCCGTAATCAGGACTTTCTTGCCGTTAAACAATGTTGTGTGACGTAAAATGCTGTTGTAAAACCTGAATGATCTCTTCGGGCTCTGCCAGGCGCCCCTGCCCTACCAACCCGCTGGCCAGCTCGCCGTGCCCGGCTTCAATGACGTGGTTACCGTAGGAGCGCAGTAACCGAAAGTTTTCCTGCACCGCCGGGTGTTGGTACATGTCCAAGTCCATGGCGGGCGCCACAAACACGGGGCAGCGCGCCGAGAGGTACGTGGCTGACAAAAGGTTATCGCACAATCCTCGGGCAAATTTCCCTACGGTGTTCGCACTGGCGGGCGCTACCACCAGGGCATCGGCCCAGAGGCCGAGTTCCACGTGATTATGCCAAAGCCCGGAGTTGTCATTCCGCACGAACTCGGTTAAGACCGGCCGTTTGGAGAGCGTGGCTAAGGTGACAGGGGTTATAAAAGCAGAAGCAGAAGTGGTCAGGATTACCTGCACTTCTGCTTCTGCTTTGATGAGGAGGCGCACCAGCAAAGCCGCTTTATAGGCCGCAATGCTTCCGCAAACTCCCAGGATAATTTTTTTATGCCGAAGCATTCAAAAACGTAAAATTAAAACGCGGAAGAGGTTTGCTCTTCGTCATCAGCGTTACGGAAGTAAACTTTTCCTTCTACAAACTCTTCAATGGCCATGTTGGTAGGCTTAGGAAGGCGCTCATAGTATTTGGAGATCTCAATCTGCTCGCGGTTCTCAAATACCTCTTCCAGGTTGTCCACGGTAGTGGCAAACTCGGCTAGTTTAGAGTTCAATTCCTCCTTCACCTTCACCGAAATCTGATTTGCCCGCTTAGAGATAATAGAGATAGACTGATACACGTTACCGGTCTCAACCGCCAGGTCAGAAATGTTACGCGTTACGATAGATGCTGGTACTTGGGCCATATGTCTAGTGAAATGGGTTTTACAATTTATTTATTGGTTGCCGTAGCCGCCGCTGCCGGGGCTTTGCTGAGTCTTTCCAGCGCTTGCCGGCTAGAATCATAGATACCTTCGGCAGTACGCAGGAATTTGCTTTGCGGGTACGCGTCCACAAACGTCTGGTACATGGTAATCACCTCGGCGTAGCGATCCCGCTGTTTGCTTTCAATGCTTTCGCGGGCATAGTTGTACTGGGCATCTATGCGCAGGTAAGCGGCTTCTTCATTGTAAATGGAAGAAGGAAAGCTCTTCCGGAAGTTCTCTAACGCCACCACAGCCGCTTTGTAGTACTGCGGATCATAGTTGGTGAGTTTGTAGTATTGCTTGGCTCCTTCAAAGGCCTTTACCTCAATCTTGCGCGAAAGCTCATCATACACTTTGTTGGCTTCTGCCATGTATTTGCTTTGCGGGTAGCGGCGCATGAACTCTTGCAAAGCAGCCATGGCCTGCGCGGTGCTCTGCTGGTCCAGATTCACCGACGGCGATTCATTGGTCAGTGACTTGGCGTTCATGAAAGCGGCTTCCTCGGCGTACTGGCTGCGTGGGAACGTCTGCCCGAAGGAAATAAAGTGGAAGGAGCTTTCCAGGTACAGTTGCTGGTGATATTTGGTGTAGGCATACAGGAAGTTTGCCTTCTCGTACTCGCTACGTCCTTTCAGCAGTGGCATCAGGTCTTCCAGCAAAGCACCGGCTTTGTCGTACTCTTCCTTTTCATAGTAAGAGAGAGCCGCGGCGTATTTCTTGTCTACGTCGTCGCTTTTCAGGATTTTATTGTATTGTCCGCAAGCGCCCAATAGCACTACTAGGAGCAGAATGGACAACCGGGAAAGAATGCGTTTGGTCATAAGCGCGCAAAAATAACGAAAATCTTTTGAATATACACAGAACGATGAGCAAGAGCTACTAAGTATACCTAAATTCCTCCTTAAGAACCTGCTTTCTTGAAACCGCCTCCCTTGATTATAGGACGCCTAGGGGTAGCAGGTTTCACTTGGGTGGGTTTAGACTGTGCAGCAGGTTGAGTTGATGACTTCTGCGGGCTTGCCGTACCTGCCTTAGGCTTGGCGGCCGCTCCTGTAACTGCCTTACTGCCGCTTTTGGCTTTTGTGGTAGCTGTTGTTGGGGTTGGTTTCGGCTTGGCCGGAGCTTTCTTGCCGCCTCTTTTCTCCAGAACATACGCGCGGGTTGGTTTTTCATCACTACGCCACACGAAGCCTTTCAGGCGAGTATCCGGCTCTTCCAGTTCATGCGGCGGAATAAGTTTAGCGTCTGGCTGTTCCAGAAACGTGATGTACTGAACCTGGCCATCGTTGAACATCATGCGCATGTCACTGCTCACCGCCCGGTTCATGCCCATGGTGGTGGTGTCTCCCTGCAGGGCGAAGTAAAGGCTTTCGGCGTTTCCGTTCACGTCAATGCGCCGGATCTTGCCATCACTGAAGCGCGCAATCATGTTGCGGCCTTTCACCTGGTTGTAGTTCTCCAAGGTGTCAATAGAAATAGCGAAGGAGTTCCCGAACATGCGCATCTGATCAATGGTGTTGTTGCGCAGTTGCATGACCACGCTATCTGCGGTCATTTGGTTTTTGTTTGCCCACAGCCGCGGGTTCCTGTCCATGTAGATGATGGAGTCGTTCTGGTCATAGGTGAGCGAATCGCACAAACCCTGTAAGTCAGACTTGAAAATCCGCACATCGCGGTACGCGAACACTTTGCCTTTCTTGGTTTTGTCTTTCACGTTCTCCACAGATACCAGCGTATCTGCTGACAGGTACATGGTATCGCGTTTCTCAATGGTGCGCATGACCGGTGAACCGAAGACTTTGGCCCGGCCCAGCGCGCGCCAGTACAAAGCGGTTTGCCCCGTAATAATGGTAGTGTCTTTGATGGAAGTCATGGACACGTTACGCGACGCCGTGTAGTATTCCTTGGTTTTGTCGTAGGTCAGGGTCTCACCTTTGATCAGGTATTCCGGGGTTTTGATGCTGGCGTTTCCTCTGAAGTTAGACTCACGGGTGGCAGTGTTGTACGTTCCGCGGTTCGCGCGTAGCGTGCCGTCAGGTGACTTGATGGTGGTAGGCCCGAAGAACTCTACTACTTTAGTCACGGTGTTGTAAGACATGGTATCACTCAGCACCTCGGCGTTTTGTCCCACGTATTTGATGTTCTTTTTAAACGTGAGTACCTTGTCATCTGAGGTGTAGGTACCCAGTTGGCTGTTGATGGTGTAGTCTGGCCCTACAATATTACCCGTGGTGGTATAATAAGCGCGTTTCGCGTTCAAATCATAATCCAGCGAAGGCGTGGTCAAGGTCATCTGCTCGTCGCGCAGCGTGACACCGCCCCGCATGGTGGCAATGCGCCGGGTACCGTCATAACTGGCGGTGGCACTGGTGGCATCCATGCCGGGCTGGGTGATGTGCACGTTACTAAACACCTCCAGTTTGTTGCGGTCACTCACGTACTGGTACGCCGAGTCTGAGGTAAGGGTAGTCTGGCCCTGTCGCATGACCACATTGCCCAGCAAACGGCGCACTTCCTCGCCGTTGTACCGACCGGATTGCAGCGTATTCGCCGACACCTCTACCGGCTGTCCGTTCCCCTGCTGCGGCGGCGTAGCCTGCCCATAAGCCAAAATAACCGAGAACAGGGAGAAAAGAGATACTAAACCTATCTTTGTGAACTTCATCAATCAATGCAATAGCTGCGAAATTACTAAAAATACCCTTCCTTTACCGATGCTCCAGAAAGTTTTACACTATATAAACGCCCATCAGTTAGCCACCTCTGACACCAAAATTCTGGCTGCCGTCAGCGGAGGGCTGGATTCAGTAGTCTTAGCCGATCTCCTGCACCGCCTCAAGCTGCCCTTTGCCGTGCTGCACTGCAACTTCGGGCTGCGCGGCGAGGAGTCAGACGCCGATGAGCTGTTCGTGCGCAAACTGGCCAAACAATACGACGCACCTTTCTACAGCGAGCAGTTCCAGACCCAGGCCTTTGCCCAACAGGAAGGCATCTCTACCCAAATGGCCGCCCGCACCCTGCGCTACCAATGGTTTGAGCAGATGCGCCAGAGTCTGGGGTATGATGTCATCGCCACGGCCCACCACCAGTCCGATGCCCTGGAAACCGTGCTCCTGAATCTGGTGCGCGGCACCGGTTTGGCCGGACTTCACGGCATTCTGCCCAAAAACGGGAACCTCATCCGTCCGCTCCTAGGTCTCACCAAAGACGATCTGTATGAGTGGCTGGTAACAAAACGTTTGGCGTGGCGGGAAGATTCCAGCAATGAGAGTACCAAATACAACCGCAACCTGGTGCGCCAGGACGTTATTCCGGTGCTCAAGAAACTCAACCCCAACCTGGAAGAAACCTTCACTTCCACTTTGGAGCGCTTGCAAGGTGCCGAGGCCGTGTTTCTGGCTTCTTTTCAGGAATTGAAGGCCAAAACGCAACGCCAGGAGAACGGCGCCACCTACCTTTCTATTGCGCCCCTGCAAACCAGCCCGACCCCCGTGGTTCTGCTGCATGAACTGCTAAAACCGTTCCACTTTTCCTACAGCCAGGCCCAGGAAATTGCCGCCGCCTGGGAGGGTATTTCGGGCAAGACATTCTCCTCTCCTACCCACGTGCTGGTGAAAGACCGCGAGGACCTGGTCATTACCGCCAAGCCGTTGGAGAAATTCGGAAGTATCACCGTGCCAGAAGAAACCACCGAACTGCGTTTTGGGCCTTATTTAGCCAAATTCACCCGTAAACCCGCTGAAGGCTACAAAGTGCCCCGCTCTAAAGACACCGCCGCCTTAGACGCTGACCTGCTGAAGTTCCCGCTGAAGCTGCGCCCCTGGAAAGAAGGCGATTGGTTTATTCCGCTAGGCATGAACGGTAAAAAGAAAGTGAGTGACCTACTCATAGACAAGAAGGTACCAGCCAACCTTAAGCCCGATGTCTGGGTATTAGTCTCAGACGCATCCTTGACCTGGGTCATTGGCCAGCAACCCGACAATCGTTTCAAAGTCACCGAAAACACCCAGGAAGTGCTGGAAATCACGGTAACCCGGAGCTAATTGTTGATTGTTAATTGCTGATTGTTTGAAAAGAAACCGAACACTCGCTCGCCTCTGGCGAGTGTGAGCTACCTGCGGCCTCTGGCCGCGTGGTGGTGGTGGTGGTGGTGGTGGTGGTATTTGTTAATTGAATCCTAAGCGGCGGGACGCCGCAGGTAGCTCACACTCGCCAGAGGCGAGCGAGGGATGTTATTACCTTTGAAGCAGTACCGGTTATTGGTTTGAGGCTTCGGAGTGACCTTATAAAAAGCCGTTTTAGGCCTGTTTCAGGAAAACAGGCCTAAAACAACAATCAGCAATTGACAATCAACAATCCTTAAAGTCACAGATATTCCCGAAATAATTTTCCGGTGACGGCCTTTTTCCTAATTTCACCGCGTAGTATATCATCTAACCAAACGTAAACAAATGAAAGTAACCGTAGTTGGAGCTGGTAACGTAGGGGCCACCTGTGCCGACGTGTTGGCGTACCGCGAGATTGCCAATGAAGTAGTGTTAGTGGATATCAAAGAAGGCTTCGCCGAAGGCAAGGCATTGGATATCTGGCAGAAATCGCCGATTAACCTGTATGACACCCGCACTGTGGGTGTTACCAATGATTATACCCGTACCGCCAACTCAGACGTGGTGGTGATTACTTCCGGTTTGCCCCGCAAGCCCGGCATGACCCGCGATGACCTTATCAGCACCAACGCCGGTATTGTTCGTTCTGTGACCGAAAACGTGATTAAGCATTCGCCGGAGGCCATCATTATTGTGGTGTCTAATCCCTTGGACGTAATGACTTACGCGGCGCACGTAACTTCTAAACTGCCTCGTACCAAAGTAATGGGCATGGCCGGTATACTGGACACCGCTCGTTACCGTGCTTTCTTAGCCGAAGAATTGAACGTGTCTCCTAAAGACATCCAAGCGGTATTAATGGGTGGCCATGGCGATACCATGGTACCACTTCCGCGTTACACTACCGTAGGCGGTATTCCGGTTACCGAACTGATTGACTCTGCCAAACTGGACGCCATTGTAGACCGCACTAAAAACGGCGGTGGTGAACTGGTGAAACTGATGGGCACCTCGGCTTGGTATGCACCAGGTTCTGCGGCTGCGCAGATGGTAGAAGCCATTGTTCGTGACCAGAAACGCGTGTTCCCGGTTTGTATTAAACTGGAAGGCGAATACGGCATCTCTGGTACCTACCTGGGTGTACCGGTGGTATTAGGTAAAAACGGAATTGAAAAAGTAATTGAACTGCAATTGAACGAGGACGAAATGGCCTTGTTGAAAGCCTCTGAAAAAGCCGTGCGTGAAGTAATGGATGTGTTAGACAACATGCCTGCCAACGCATAAGCGCTAGCTATAAACAGTTAAAACAGGAGAGCCCGGCCAATTGGCCGGGCTCTCCTGTTTTAACTGTTCTATTCTTTTCTTTTTGTCATCTTGAAAAGATCTTGTGGGCGAATTAGACAGACTTTATAGTAATCGCAGTCACAGCTCCTTTCAGGATGACAAATGAAGGGAAATCACTCTCTATGGCGCGGAAGTTACTTCCGTGACTTTCTTTACCTCCTCTTTGTCATCTTGGA
Organism: Rufibacter sp. JT3400010; assembly: GCF_054956755.1. Taxonomy (NCBI): domain Bacteria; kingdom Pseudomonadati; phylum Bacteroidota; class Cytophagia; order Cytophagales; family Hymenobacteraceae; genus Rufibacter; species Rufibacter sp. JT3400010. The sequence continues at coordinate 213,740 of NZ_JBUDXA010000007.1, forward strand.
AAAATCTTGAGAACGAACTAAGAATGCATTTACTCAGACGTTATTACAGTTCGCCCACAAGATCCTTTCAGGATGACAAAAAATGAATAATGTGTATGGGTAAAAACCCTACTGCTTGTACACCACTCCGTCCTTCATCACAAAGTTCACTTGCTGTAGAACCTTTATATCCTGCAACGGATTCCCGTTTACGGCCACAAAGTCAGCGAACTTCCCTTTCTCTACGGTGCCCAGTTTATCAGACATACCCAACAAATCAGCGGCGTAGACGGTGGCTGCCTTGATGGCTTCCATGGCAGGCATACCGGCTTCCACCATGTACTCAAACTCTTTCGCGTTTTTACCGTGCATGAACACCCCGGCATCTGTCCCGAAGGCGACCTTCACGCCTTTCTTATACGCTTTCGCGAAAGTACCCTGTAACTGCGGCCCAATGGCTAAGGCTTTGGGAGTCACCAGCGGCGGATAGTACCCTTTGATCTTCGCGGAATCGGCCACGGATTTGCCTGCAGTGAGGGTGGGCACGTACCAGGTTCCGTTTTTCTTCATAAGGTTCATGGTTTCCTCGTCCATCAGGGTGCCGTGTTCCACAGAAGTCACCCCGGCCCTTACAGCGCGTTTCATGCCTTCGGCTCCGTGGGCGTGCACCGCTACTTTCAGCCCCAGATCGTTGGCGGTCTGCACAATGGCTCTGATTTCCTCTTCGGTGAACTGAGGCGCGGAACCATCTTTGGCTACGCTCAGCACCCCACCGGTAGAAGCTATTTTAATAAGGTCGGCTCCGTTTTTGTATTGGTAACGCACGGCTTTGCGGCATTCATCGGGTCCGTTTGCTACTCCTTCGGCGGGGCCGGGATCACCTTGCAAATCTGCGCGGTACCCGTTGGTGGGGTCCATGTGCCCGCCCGTGGCCGAGATGGCCTTGCCTACCACGAACATGCGCGGCCCTTTCACCAAGCCTTGATTGATGGCGTCGCGGAGCTGCACATTCACGCCGCTGCCGCCTAAATCCCGAACTGTGGTAAAACCGGCCAGCAGCGTCCGCTCTGCATAATTAACTGACCGGAAGGCCACGGTTCCTTTGTTCAACGAGATGGCCTCCGCAATGGCATTGGGCTTGGTTTCGCTTTCAAAATGCACGTGCATGTCCATGAAGCCGGGCATCACGGTTCTGTTTTTCAGGTCAATGACCTTGGCACCGGCAGAAGGCGTTGTGTAGCCTTTCTCCACACCCACAATCTGGTTTTTCTCAATAATCACGGTCATCTCAGACTGGGGCTGGTTTTTAATTCCGTCAATCAGTTGGCCGCAATGCAGGTAGGTTCTTTGCGCCATCGTTTCAAAGCCCGCAAAAGTCAGCAACGCCATGGTAGCCAAGGAGTAGAAGTGTTTCTTCATAGAGAATCTGGTTTGTCTGTTTAGGTTATCCAAAATAGTAAAATCTAAGACAATTCTAACCTTGGCACTCTTGCACCAGTCAGTTTAGACCTATTCTCGCTACATCGGCTTCAAAACAATTCTACTTCTGCTGTTATATTTTACATCCGCCAACGACTAATACCCCAAACAGGCGTTCATAATCAATAGCTTAAAGTAGAAAACGAAAAGACGATGGAGATGGAAGCATGGTGGATATGGCTCATAGCGGGCATTTTGCTGCTGATAGCCGAGATGGTGACTGGTACTTTCTATTTGCTGTGGCTGGGTATCTCCGTATTGGTGGCCGCCGTTTTGGCGTACCTATTCCCCCAGGCCCATTGGCTACCTCCTGCCGCCGCCAGCGTTTTTGCTTTGTTTTTGATATTTCTCACCAAACCGCTCACAGCCCGTCTGCGCCAAGCCAAAGGCTACGCCGATCCGGCCCACCAACTCACCAACCAGCAGGGCGAAGTACTGGAACCCATCTCCTCTACCCGCCTGGGCATTGTGCGGGTGGGCACCGAAATTTGGTCGGCGAGTGCGCAGGAAGATCTTTCGCCGGGGCAGCGCATTCTGGTCATCGGCCAAAGCAGCACCGTTTTGCAAGTAGTTCCTATCAAGTAAACCTTCCTTTTCAGGCCATTTTTAAAGAATTCAGCTAAAACCAACATACCTCAGAACTATGACTACCTCTCTCATTATTCTTGCCGCCGTCATTGTGCTCATGGCGCTCTCTATCCGCATTATACCGCAGCAACGGGTAGGCGTGGTAGAACGGCTGGGTAAATTTCAGCGCCTCATGCACCCCGGCCTGAACCTGTTCATCCCCATTGTGGACCGCGTGCGGGTGTACCACGATTTGCGCATCCAGCAGACGAACGTTCCGCCCCAGAGCGTGATTACACGTGACAACGTGCAGGTGCTCATTGACACCATTGTGTTCTACCAGGTAGTAGGGCCAGAGCAGGCCACGTACGGCATTTTTGACTACGTGTTGGGCGTGCGCAACATCACCACGGCTACCATGCGGCAAATCATCGGTAACCTGGAACTAGACGAAACCCTATCCGGCCGCGAGCGGATTTCCGCAGAGATCAGAACCGCTTTAGACGAGGCTACCGAGAAATGGGGTGTGCGCATTGAACGCGTGGAGGTCATTGACATCAAACCACCGCTGGACATTCAGGAAGCCATGGACAAGCAGATGAAAGCCGAGCGGAACCGCCGGGCCACTATTCTGGAAGCCGAAGCCGCCAAACAAGACATGATTCTCCGCGCCGAAGGGGATAAAACCAGTAAAGTACTTCGGGCGGAAGGGGACCGTGCTTCCGCTGAACTTCAGGCCTTGGGGCAGGCCCGCGCCATCGCTGACGTGGCGGAAGCCGAGAAAAGACGCATCCAATTGTTGATTGAAGCGGGCCTAGATGAGCGGGTACTGACCTATAAATCGTTTGAAGCCTTGGAAAAAATCGCCATGGGTCCGGCCAACAAGATCTTCATTCCTACCACTGCCGTGGAAACCTTGGGTAACATAGGTGCCATAGGCGATATGCTCAAGAGCAGCAAAAGCTAAGCTGTTTAAGGGTAGGTTTCCAGAAAACAGCTTTAAATCAGCCTACAATAAAGTACGCCTCGCAGATCTTGTCTGCGAGGCGTTCTTTATTATATTTCACACTCCATCCAACTCGTACGGACAGGTCGTGACCTGTCCTTTCTTCTGCGGGCGTTTCTCGTGGAATGTGTTTGCATTAGACAGCTACCGTGGTGGACAGGTCACGACCTGTCCGTACAAACAAAATCTGCCACACCTGGAAAGAAGCCGGTTTCGTTTGGGCAAGAGTATGTTTTTTTAGCCTCTTTTTAGAAAAAGTGCCCTAAAGCAAAAAGCTGAAAACCAGCAATTACCAACTATTTCTGGCTGGCCTTAAACAGCTTCTGCTTTTCTTCTTTGGTCAGGCTTTCATACCCCGAGACAGAAATCTTATCCAGAATCTGGTCTATCTCCAATTGCGACGGATTACCCGGAATATTGGAAGCTGCTGACACGGGAGACGAAGCTGATGAGGTGTACGGACGGTTAGGGTTTTTGTATGCCACTTTCAGCGGGGAGCGGCGCTGGAACAGGCCTCTGAAAAAGCCGAGGACTGCTTGCACGGGTCTTCCCCAGTCTGAGCCACTCTGTAACTGCCGCACGTAAAAGAAGCCTAGGAGCGCGCCGCCTAAGTGCGCAATGTTTCCACCCGCGTTCCCACCGGTAGCCCCAGAAATAGACAGCAATACCATGACCAAAGCAATGTATTTGATCCGGATGGGGCCAATCAGAATCAGGTTGAAGGTGTAGTTGGGCAACAACGTGGCCGCGGCTACCATAATGGCAATCACACTACCGGAAGCCCCCATCATGAAAGAACCTTCAGCCCGAATCTGCAGGTAAGGAATAGTGTTGTAGCTGATCAGGTAAATGAGACCACCGGCCAAGCCGCCCAAAATGTAGAGGTTCACCAGACGCTTATCGCCTAAATATTCCCGAATCAGCATCCCGAACCAGTACAGGTTGAGCATGTTGAAGAGTATATGGAAGAATTCCAGATGAATGAAAAAGTAAGTAAAGATGGTCCAGAACCGGTACGCGAAGAGCTGCAGGTTGGAAGGCACGCTCAAAAAGGTCATGAGGTAGGCAAACAAGCTGCCTGAGCCGCTGAGCGTCATGATGGTGCGCAGGATAATCAACACTGCAAACACCACCACATTGATGAAAATGAGCTGGTGCAGGGCATTGTTGCCTCTGCTAAACGCCGAACGGATATCGTCAAAAATGCTAGTCATAGGTTAGTAAAAGTTGTTGCGTTGTTTTTCCCAAAGCTTCAATAGAATATACGCAAAAAGCATTCCGCCCAAATGCGCGAAGTGGGCTACATTGTCGCCGGGCATGCGGTTCAAGCCCGAGTAAATCTCAAAGCCCCCGTACATGAGCACAAAATATTTGGCCTTGATGGGCACCGGAAAGAATAGCAGCATGAGCTCGGTATTGGGGAACAACATCCCGAACGCCATCAGAATCCCGAACACCGCGCCGGAAGCTCCCAACATCTGCCCATTAAGCATCCTAGTAAATTCCTGCTGTACCAAAGCACTTGTCTCTGCGATTTTGATTGGATCTTGGGGATTTCGCTGAAACTCAACGAGGTAATCAGTATTATATCTAACAGTTTGTAAGCTGTCTAAAATCTTCTTAAAGTCAAATGGATCTGGGTTTTGCAGATACGCTGCTACTAAATCTTGTATGTTACTCACTTCCCAATAGTGTACCCCCGAGTACAGCAAACTGGCCCCCAAGCCTGTTATCAGGTAGAAGACTAGGAAGCGCTTTTCGCCCCAGTACCGCTCCAGCATGGGTCCAAACATAAATAAACTGAACATGTTGCCGAACAGGTGCATCAAACCTCCGTGCATGAACATGTGGGTGACAAATTGGTACGGCCGGAAATAGTCTGAGCGGATATCATGCAGCGCAAACATTTGTGAAGGAAACAGCCTATCACTTAGAATGAACATGATCACGTTCAGAATAAGCAGGTTACGCACCATGGGCGTGATGGGTGGCATAGCAGAGTCTTATAGTATGGTACAGGTGTCAGGAAACCAAAAAGCCAGGCAAAACCAGCACTTTCTCCTTCCCTGCTTAGGATAACAGCGGGCGAAAGTAATAGTTATGTTTCAAACAGTACGGAGAAACGCCCGCTATTGGTACCCCGCCCCGATTAAATAATCAGCTTGCCGCATATTTCACGCCAAAAACCTGTACCAGACAGAATGCTAGCCGCGCAGAAACAGGTCCTGTAGCTGTTCGGTTTGCAGAATTACCAGCGTTTTCTGCCCACTGGGCGTGTAATTGGGCACTTGGCAGCCAAACAACCGGTCTACCAGGGCGTTCATTTCCTGGTCACTCAACCTGCCAGTTAGGCGGGAAGCCACACGTCTGGCCATGGCCCGTGCCAAATTTTCCTGCCGGTCTACCTTCAACGCACTCAGGTTATTTTTGTACTGCTCCAGCAAGCCTTCAATCAGCTCCTTTTCATCGCGCAGCGGAATCTCTGCGGGAATACCGTTCACCACCAGCGTATTATTCCCGAAATCATTGAACACGAAGCCCAGCGCCGTGAACTCGTCAGACAATTCCATCACCAAAGAGAAATCGGCGGGCGAGAGTTGGAGGGTCTGCGGAAAGAGCAGTTGCTGCGAGGCCCCGGTGCGTTTGCCCAAAGCCTGGCTGTATTTCTCGTACAGAATCCGTTCTTGCGCGGCCTGTTGGTCCACCACCATCAAGCCAGATTTTACCTGCACCATCAAATACTTCTGATGCACCTGCAATGTCTTGGAGCCTCCGGCCAGGTTCGCGGTTGCCGAGGAAAACGAATCTTCCTCCGGAAACAAATGACTGTCCTCGGTATTGGCGCGGGAAACCTCGCGGGTAGGGGCCGTTGGGGCAAAATCATCCCTCCCACCGCCGCCCGAAGCGCGGGAAGTAAACGTGGTGGACTGATTCATCTTAGACGAAGTTCTGGGTGCCAAAGCAGGCGCGGTTTCAAAATCCATGGAAGCAGGAAACTTCATGGGCTGCAAAGGCATATAATTCACATCGGCGCCAAAGTCCAGCGATGGGGCAATGTTGTGCAAACCTAGGCTCTGTTTCACGGCCGCCCGCACAATAGCGTAGACGGTTTTCTCGTCCTCAAACTTAATCTCGGTCTTGGTAGGGTGCACGTTGATGTCTATCGTTTCCGGGGCTATTTCCAGAAAGAGCACGTAAAACGGAAAACTGTCTTTGGGCAGCAGGCCTTCAAAGGCGGTGAGCACGGCGTGGTTCAGGTACTGGCTTTTGATAAAGCGGTTGTTCACGAAGAAGAACTGCTCTCCGCGGCTTTTCTTGGCAAATTCCGGCTTGCCTATGTAGCCGCTAACGGTCAGAAATGGCGTAGTCTCTTCGCAGACCGCCATTTGTTCTTTGTACTCTTTGCCAAAAATGCTCACAATGCGTTGGCTCAGTTTCCCGGCGGGCAAATTCATCACCTCCACCTCGTTCTGGTACAGCACAAAGGCTATTTCAGGATTTGCCAAAGCCACGCGCTGAAACTCGTCCAAAATGTGGCGCATCTCCACGGGGTTGCTCTTCAGGAAATTGCGACGGGCGGGTACGTTGAAAAATAAATTCTTCACGCTTACCACCGTCCCCTCGGCCATGGCCACCGGCTCCTGTTTCATAACCTCGTTGCCTTCAATAGTGAGGCAGGTGCCCAGTTCTGAACCCCGGGCGCGGGTTTTCATCTCCACTTGGGCCACGGCCGCAATGGAGGCCATCGCCTCGCCCCTAAAGCCCATGGTCTTTATGCGGAACAGGTCTTCGGTAGATTTTATTTTAGAAGTGGCGTGCCGCTCAAAACACATGCGGGCGTCGGTCTCGGTCATGCCTACGCCGTCGTCCACCACCTGAATGAGCTGCTTGCCTGCGTCTTTAATGATCAAGGTTACGCTAGTACTGCGCGCGTCTACGCTATTCTCCAACAACTCCTTTACCACCGAGGCCGGGCGCTGCACCACTTCGCCCGCGGCGATCTGGTTGGCCAAATACTCGGGTAACAAACGGATGATATCTGCCATACAAACTTCCCTGCGTAGTGTAAATTGAAGGCTTTCTGAGCCGGTTTTTCAAACCAGAACGAAAAGGGTCTGGCTATTTTTCGGGCACAAAAGCAAAATTTTGAGTAATATTACCAGCTTAAACAGCGGCCTAACGTCCCTCGCCTTCTGCAAGTTCTCTCTTCCTGGTCTCCGGTGCCCTGGTCATTTACGCCAGATGGCTCCATGAGACGCGCTAGAAAGAACCCTGGCAAGGGAAAGACTCTGAACCTTAGGCGTTTTCAGTCGTTTTATGCAAAACGGGCGCAAAACGCTTCAGAGTTACGCAGCCGCGGCTAGTTTTCCTCTGCGAAATTAGCCCTATGAAACAGTTATTCAAATTAAATTACGCGTTGCGAAATGCTAAAGCGATATAGCCTGTGGCTGCTGACCGTGGTGATGGGCGTCTGGTGGGGATTGTCGGGGTTTGTGCCGAAGGGCCGGGGCAATGTCACCGTTCAGGAGCAGCGCTGGGTAGACAGTGTGTACCAGACACTTACCCCAGACCAGCGGTTGGGCCAGCTCTTCATGGTGGCCGCTTACTCCAACAAACCGCAGAGCCACGTCCGTGAGATAGAACACCTTATTACCCAGTATGGCATTGGCGGCGTCATGTTCATGCAAGGCGGCCCGGTGCGCCAGGCCAACCTCACCAACCGCTACCAAAGCATCTCCAAAGTACCGCTGTTGGTGGCTATTGACGCCGAGTGGGGCTTAGACATGCGCCTGGACAGCAGCATGCACTTCGCCAAGCAGATGACCTTGGGGGCGCTGCCCGATGACCATTACGTGTACCTCATGGGCCGGGAAATCGCGCTGAAATTGAAGCGCTTGGGTATTCACGTGAATTTCTCGCCGGTGGTGGACGTGAACAGCAACCCCAAAAACCCGGTCATCGGGAACCGCTCTTTTGGCGAAAGCAAGGAGAAGGTGACTGCCCGAAGCATCGCCTACATCAAAGGACTGCAGGACCACGGCATCATCGCAGTGGCCAAACATTTCCCCGGCCACGGCGACACGGATTCTGATTCGCACTTCTCCTTACCGGTTCTGTCCCATGACATGGCCCGCCTTACCGAGGTGGAGTTATATCCCTTCAAGCGCTCTTTTGACGCGGGCGTGATGGGCGTAATGGTGGCGCATTTGCACGTACCCAAGCTGGATTCCATCGCGAACCGCGCCGCTACGTTGTCGCCGTATTTGGTAAATGACCTGCTAAAAGGCCAGATGCAGTACGAAGGCCTGGTGTTCACCGATGCCCTGAACATGAAGGGCGTGACCCGCTACCACAAACCCGGCGAGGTAGACGCGCTGGCCCTGAAAGCCGGCAATGATGTGCTGCTTTTCTCTGAGGATGTGCCCAAAGCCATCGCCAACATCAAACAAGCCATTGCCGACAGTACCATTAGTGAGCGGGAGATTGAGGTGCGGGTGCGCAAAATGCTGCACGCCAAGTACTGGGCCGGCTTAAATCAATATGCGCCTATTGACCTTACCAATTTATCACAAGACCTGAGCCGCCCGATAAGCCAGGTATTGCAGCAGCAGTTGTATGAGCAGGCAGTTACGGTGGTGGCCAACAAAAACAACCTGTTGCCCTTCCGGGTACTGGATACCACAGAATTCGCCTCGGTGTCTGTGGGCGCAGGCCTGAACAACGTGCTCACCCAGACCCTGGACAAGTACGCGCCCTTCCAGAAGTTTGCGGTGACCAGCCGTTTTGCCCCAGACAGCACCTATGCCCGCATCAAGCGCGATTTGGCTACCGCCGATGTGGTAGTAGTTTCCTTGCACAAACTGAACAACAGCCCCAGCAGCAACTACAACCTATCGGGCTCTTCCTTAGAGTTCATCAGAGATTTGCAGCGCGACCCTACCAAGAAAGTAGTAGTGGTCGTAATGGGTAATGCCTACAGCCTCAAGAACTTTGAGAACAGCGACTGGCTGGTGTGTGGGTACGAAGACAACGACATTACCCGTAAGGTCATTCCGCAGATTCTGTTTGGAGCGCTTCCGGCCAACGGCCGTTTGCCGGTGACCGCCTCCCCTAAACTGAAAGCCGGCATGGGCGTTTCCACTCCGTCTTTGAGTCGCCTGAAATATTCCCTGCCTGAGAGCGTGGGCATGAACTCCACCATTCTGAAGCAGATAGACAACATTGCCCTGGAGGCTATTGCGTACGCGGCCACCCCGGGGTGTCAGGTACTGGTGGTGAAAGACGGCACGGTGGTCATGGAAAAAGCCTACGGCTATTACACCTATGACCGCAGCCAACCCGTCACGGAGAAAACCATCTATGACCTGGCGTCCATCACCAAAGTGGCCGCCACGTTGCAGGCGGTCATGTTTTTGAAAGACCAGGGCCGCCTGAAACTGGATGAAAAACTGGTGACCTACCTGCCCGAATTAAAAGGCTCCAACAAGGCCAACCTTACCGTGCGTGACGTGCTACTGCACCAGGCCGGGTTGAAGGCGTACATTCCCTTCTGGACCAAAACCATCAAAGATGGCAAGCTGAATCCCCTCTATTATGACAGCCTTCCGTCCTCTACGTACCATAACCTGGTAGTGCCGGGCGTTTACAGCAACCAAAAGCTGGAAGATTCCATCTGGAAGTGGATCGTACAATCTGACCTGGAGGGAAAACGCGCCGCCAACGGCAAGTTCGACTACCGGTACTCAGACTTGGGGCTGCACCTTATGAAACGGGTGGCCGAACGGCTCTTAAACCAACCCCTTCCTGATTTTCTGGAACAGAATTTCTATGCGCCTTTGGGTGCGGCTACGCTTACGTTCAATCCTTTAGACAAATTCCTGAAAGAGCAGATTGCCCCTACCGCCCCCGGTTCCCAATTCAACCCAGATGTTCCTCTGCAAGGAACAGTGCATGACGGTAACGCCGCCATGCTGGGCGGTAAAGCCGGGCACGCCGGTTTGTTTTCCAACGCTAATGACCTGGCCATTCTCATGCAGATGGATTTACAAAACGGAAAATACGGCGGACAGCAATACTTCAAAGGCCCCGTTGTGACCGAGTTTTCTGAAAACGGCAGCAAAACCAGCCGCCGCGGCATTGGCTGGGACAAACCAGAACCCGAGGGCAATGGCCCTACCTCAGACCTGGCTCCCTTGAGTACCTTCGGCCATACCGGCTTCACGGGTACCGGCGCCTGGATTGACCCCGAGAACAATATTATTTACATCTTCCTTTCAAACCGCGTCTACCCTGACTCTGAGAACGATAAGTTGTTGCAGTACAACATCCGGACACGTATTCACGACGTAGTATATCAATCGTTAGCCCCTAACCCGTAACTTCGCGGGAAACAGATACGCGCATGAAGATTGGAATCGTATGCTACCCTACTTTTGGCGGTAGCGGAGTGGTCGCCACTGAACTAGGCAAAGCCTTGGCGCAGAAAGGTCACCAGGTCCATTTTATCACCTACAGCCAACCGGCCCGACTGGATTCTTTCAACGAGAATCTGTTTTACCATGAGGTTAACATTCCCAACTATCCGCTTTTCCAGTACCCGCCGTATGAGCTAGCACTGGCCAGCAAGATGGTAGATATTGTTCAGTTTGAGCACTTAGACGTCTTGCACGTGCACTATGCCATTCCGCATGCCTCGGCGGCCTTCATGGCCAAGCAGATCTTGCAGACCAAAGGCATTCAGATTCCGGTCATTACCACGTTGCACGGCACAGACATCACCCTGGTGGGCAAAGACGCTTCTTATGAGCCGGTTGTCACGTTCAGCATCAATCAGTCAGATGCGGTTACCTCTGTTTCTGAAGACCTTAAGCGAGAAACCTACGAACACTTTCCTATAGAGAAGGAGATTGTGGTCATCCCTAACTTCATTAACCTGGAGCGTTTCCAGAAACAACGCAAAGACCACTTTAAATCGGCCATTGCGCCGTTCGGCGAAAAGCTGCTGGTGCACACCTCCAATTTCAGGGGCGTGAAACGCATTGGCGACATCATCAAGATCTTCCACAAGGTGCGGGAGAAGATTCCGTCCAAGCTGATTTTGGTGGGCGATGGCCCCGAACGCCCCAAAATGGAAAACCTGTGCCGCAAACTGGGCATCTGCCAGGATGTGCGTTTTCTGGGCAAACTGGAAGCTGTGGAAGAACTGCTCTCCATTGCCGATGTCTTCCTGATGCCTTCTGAAAAAGAAAGCTTCGGCTTGGCCGCCCTGGAAGCCATGGCCTGCGAAGTGCCGGTCATTTCCTCCAACGCCGGCGGGTTGCCCGAACTGAACGTGCACGGCGTTACCGGTTTTGTGAGCAACGTGGGTGATATAAAGGACATGGTCAAGAACACGCTCTTCCTGCTGCGCGATGACCAACTGCCTACCTTCAAAGCCAACGCCCTGGCCCGCGCCAAAGAGTTTGAAATCAGCAAGATTGTCCCCCTTTACGAAGACGTTTACCTGCAAGCCGCCGAGGCGGTGCGTACGCAGGTGTAAACCAATTCTCTTGTTTGCATATGCTGTTTTAAGGCCGAATTTCAGAAAATAGCGTTACAACAGCTCTTAGTATTGACATAAAATACTCCCCATATGAGCCACGAAAAACCTCAGCACTCGCTTGAAAACCCTTGGAAAACCTTGGAATCCACGCCTATTTACAGCAACCCCTGGATAAGCGTCCGGGAGGAGCAGGTAATTAACCCGGGCGGCGGAAGAGGCATTTATGGCGTGGTTTCCATGAAAAACAAAGCTATTGGGATTATTCCGGTGGATGAGGAAGGCAATACCTGGCTGGTAGGGCAATACCGCTATACGGTGAATGAATACTCCTGGGAAATCCCCATGGGAGGCGGACCGATTGGGATAGACCCGTTGGAATCCGCGAAGCGGGAATTAAAAGAGGAAACCGGCTTTACCGCCGCCGAATGGACCAACATTGGCCGGATTCATACTTCCAACTCAGTGACTGATGAAGAAGGCTTCATCTTTTTGGCTGAGGAACTGACTGCTGGTGAGACGGAGTTTGAGGAAACGGAAGACCTTAAAATCTGGAAGCTGCCTTTGAATGAGGCGGTTCGCATGGCCATGGACAGCGAGATCACGGATGCTATCAGTATTGCCGGTTTATTGAAAGCCGAGAAGATCCTTTTAACCCGCCGACCCAAATAACAGCACGCCCGTGGCACTAAGTCTACGTGAAGTGCGTTTGCCGTTTTAGAGCCACTTTTCTGAAAACAGGCAATAAGGCTTTAAGGGGTGCACTTGTGGTGCTTTTCATACTAATTTGTAATTTTGGGGAAGATGAACGGATTAAAAGGAATTGGCAAAAAGGCATATTCAGTGTGGTGTACCGCCTGGTTTGTGTTACCTTTTCTCACCTCGTATCCGCTTTTCAGGTTACTCATTGCCAAGCCCAGCCGGTACAAGCACGCCCATCACCTGAACCGCCTTTGGTCTAAGTTCCAGTTGCGCATGTACCTGATGCCGGTGAAAGTAAAAGGCGTGGAGCAACTGGACCCCAACCAGAAGTACGTCCTAGCCCCTAACCACAGCTCGTACATTGATATTCCCATGATTCTGGCGGCCGTACCGGGCTTTCTGAATTTCGTGGGGAAGAAATCCCTGACCAAGGTGCCGTTGTGGGGCAAAATCTATGATGCGCTGTACATTTCTGTGGACCGCGACAGCCCCATCAGCAGCGCGAAAGCCTACATTGCCAGCAAGCAGAGCCTGGAGGCAGGCCGCAGCGTAGTCATTTTCCCGGAGGGCAGGATTTCCCCGGAATCTGGCCATAAACTGTTGCCGTTCAAAGACGGGCCTTTTAAACTGGCCATTGAGAAGCAGGTACCCATTGTACCCATCACCATGCCGTACAACCACCTGTTCCTGCCTGATGTTAAGGGCAAACTGATTATCCGGTACCATTCTTTGGAGATGATTATTCATCCGCCAATTTCCACCAAAGGCTTAACTTTGCAGGACCTGGAAGCCCTCAAGAACCAGACTTTCTCTATCATTCAAGAGACTTTAGACCAAAAGAACCATGAGCACGAACATAGAAACCTTACGGCAGTTGGCGCACTTAGCCCGGCTTGAGTTTGACGAAACCAAAGAGCAGGAAATGCTCCAAGATTTGAACAACATTCTGGACTGGGTAGACCAACTGCGCCAACTGGACACGCAGAACGTGGAACCACTCATCCATATCTCAGAGGAGTTGAACGTGATGCGCGAAGATGTGGCCCAGAACACCGTGCGCCACGAAGATGCCCTGCGCCTGGCTCCGCGCAAAGACTCAGATTATTTCAGAGTTCCTAAAGTTCTGGAGTAAGCCTGAATGCCGCTATTTTCCTTCTGGCCATCGGTAGAGCCTGGCCGTCGTTTTCTGTACTTTCTTTTAGCGGCCCTGGCGCTGGCTTCGGTGGCCTTTGGCGTCTACGGATACCTGCACGGCCAGCAAACGGTGTTTCCGCTGGAGAAGCAAGCCGAGTTGTTTCCCGCCGAAGCGCACCTTAGCCCTTCTTCGCCCCTGCTCACGCCAATACGCGTGGAAGTAAACGCCTACCTCGTCACAGAGCGGTACGCCATAGGTGATATGCAGCTTCCGCTGTGGGCTACCTGGGTTTACTTTGCCGGACTAGCCGTTGCCCTCACCTTCTTCTGGACGCTGGCCAGTACGCTCAAGCGGATTCCGTATTACGCGGCCGTACTGCTGGGCATGCTCTGGCTTTCTACCTTCAACTTGGATTTACTGGGCATTTTCTCCCAAACCAGCCGAATCCTGCTCCTCATTGCCTTGGGTACGCTGGGCGTGGTAAGCTTTGTATTCCAGGCGTTCTGGACGAAAGTCTCGTTTCTGGGGCGTTTTCTGGTTTTCGGCCTGATTATAGGACTACTGAGTTTAGCGCTGTTCCATTTTTCACCGCTGGAAGCGCCGCTGACGGCTTTGCACGTGGTCAACTACAGCACGCTGGCCAGTTTTGTGGCCTCGGTGTTGTTTATGGTGCTGGTGGCGTACGAGAATTTGCATGGACTGCTTTGGTTCAACACGCAGGCCCAACAACCTCAGCGACGGTTTGGACTAGTGCAGTTTGTACTCATTAGTGTGTTGTATATGGGCAATTTGCTGCTCCTGTATCTGCGACAAACCGGCATGATTCAGTTTGAGTTCAGTGGTTTAGACGCACTTTTGATATTCGTCTGCTCAGCGCTGGTGGGTCTGTGGGGACTCAAACAGCGGCAGGCATTCTACACCCGTTTCTTTCGTTTTGAGACCGAAGCCGCTCCGCTGTATTTGGTCCTGGGTTTACTTACCTTCCTGAACCTGGGCTACGCCTTCATGCTGGCAAATGACCCTTTGGTGCAGGCGTACCGCAGCGCGGTAGTTCTTACGCATCTTTCCTACGGAGTGGCGTTCTTCATTTACGTGCTGGTGAACTTCGGGCCGTTGATTAAGCAGAAACTGCGGGTGTTCAAAGTGGTGTATGACCCAAGACAACTGCCTTACTTTACGGTGTACCTCATGGGTACCGTGTTACTAGTAATACTTGTCTTACGCAGCAATTATAGCTTCTTTTTCCTGCACCAAGCCGGGTACTATAATTACTTAGGCGATTTGTACAGGCAAACCGAGGAGCAGCCCCTTCTAGCTGAGCAATTCTATAATGAGGCCAGTATCCAGTCGCGCAACAACCAGCGAGCCAGCTTCTCTCTGGCCGATATGTACCACCAGGCCGGCATGCGGACGCTGGAGCGAAACCGCTTGCAAGAAGCGTTGGAGAGAAGACCATCGCCGGAAGGCTATTTACGTCTAGCTAATCTTTATACTTCTTCCGCAGACCTATTTGACCATTTGCGGGTGCTGCAGGAAGGCGTGAAAAACTTTCCAACGCACGCGCCGCTTCTCAACAATTTAGGGCTGCTGTACGGCACCACTTCTTTTGCTGACTCGGCGGGGTTTTACTTAGATGCGGCGCTGGCGCAGAGCAAAGAACCCGAGGTAGTGCAAGCCAACCAATTGGCGTTTCTGGCCAGCCATAACTATCCGCAGCAGGCCAAGGCATTTGCCAATCAATATGCTTCGGGCACCTATGCGCCTCTGCTCACCAACCGCATGGCCATCTCGTTAACCTTGGGCGCTCCCAAGCCCCAGAACATTCCGGCGCTGCCCCAGGACAGCACCTTGAGCACGCAAACCTTCGCCAGATTCTATAACCAGCAGCTTTTCCCAGGAAACCCGAAAGACAGCACGGCCACTTTCTCCAAGCTAAATGCCCTGCTAAGGCAAGAGGAAAACCAAGCTTTTCTGGATGATTTGACGCTGATAAAATCGCTTCTGCTGAACCAAGGCACCGCCTCTACCCCACAGCCTACCCAAGCCAAAGCAACGCTGGAGTTTCTGGCGGCCAACAGTGGCGGCGCGGCCGGTTACTATTATGACATTTTAGGTCAATGGATGCTGCAAGGCAAACTCTACTCCTTAGCCGCCGACTACTTCCAGAAAGCCCGCGAAGCCGGTTACCGGGATGCGCATTTGCACGCCGTAGTAGCCAATGCGTTGGCTGGTAATTTTCAGCAGGCCGCGCAGATTGCCTTTACCACGCCTAATTTCCCGGAACCGTGGCAGAAGAAAGCGGCTACGCAACTGGCTTTCGCCACGCAGTTAACGACAGAGCAAGCCCTCACCGCCCCAGATTCTTTGAAAGTACAGTTCCTGCAACTACGGGCGGCTACCCTGCCCTTGGCACAAATGGAGAGTGTCGCCAATGCCATCACCACCCCTGCGTTGGCCCCGGTGGCAGCCTTGCCTTTGGTGGAGCGGTACCTTCAGGAAAATAATTTCACAACTGCCCAGAACCTTTTGCGCATCCATTTTCCGGGTAGTTTTCCCAAAAACAACTTAAAATCAGAAGCCAATAGATTGCAGGCCGACCTGTGGTGGAAAAACAACCAGGCGCAGGAAGTGGCTTCCCAACTGCCTGACCTCTATTTCACAAGGCAAGACGCGGGCGTGAAACTTTATTACCAAGCCTTGCTGGCGCAGCGTAATAAAAACCCCAAAGCGGCGACTAATCTATTCAACCAGTTACTGCAACGGGCCCCATGGTTGGAAAAAGGGCAATTGGCTGCCGCCGATTTCTTTGTAGACCTGAAGCAACCCATGCGTGCCTATAACCTGCTGCTGGAAGCTATTGGGTACAATCCGCGCTCCGTGGTTTTGCGGAAAGCATATGTAAAAGTGGCCCTTCAACAAGGTTTGCGGGAGTATGCGTTGCAGGGTCTGGAGCAACTGGAACCGTTGGTAAGTCCTCAGGAATACCTTACTTTTAGAAAAGAAATAGCCCCCCAATTGCAGGCCAGTGAGGCTCTGCAGCAGGAATGGCAATAAAGAAACCGTATGAGCACCATCATCAAAACCGAGAATATCTCCAGGATGTACCAGATGGGGACTGAAACCATTCACGCCCTTCGGTCTATTTCCATCGAGATTAAAAGAGGCGAGTACGTGGCGTTCATGGGCCCGTCTGGTTCCGGTAAATCTACGCTCATGAACATTGTGGGCTGTCTGGATACCCCTACCTCCGGCACCTATATCCTCAACGGGAACGATGTCAGCAACATGGCCGACAATGAATTGGCTACGGTGCGCAACAAAGAGATTGGGTTCGTGTTCCAGACATTCAACTTGCTGCCCCGCTCCTCTTCCCTGGAGAATGTGGCCTTGCCATTGATATATGCCGGTTACGGAAAATCGGAGCGCGAAGAACGAGCTATGGAAGCGTTGACTAGCGTGGGGTTGGGTACCAGAGCGCAACACAAGCCCAACGAGCTTTCGGGCGGGCAGCGCCAACGCGTGGCCATTGCCCGGGCGCTGGTGAATGACCCTAGTATTATCCTGGCAGATGAGCCTACCGGTAACCTGGACACCAAGACGTCTTACGAGATTATGGGCTTATTTGAGGCCCTGCACGCCAAAGGCAACACCATCATTATGGTAACCCACGAAGACGACATCGCCCATTACGCGCACCGCATTGTGCGCCTGCGCGACGGCCTGATAGAGTCTGACATTCTCAATGACAACATCACGGTGCCTGCCTTGCAGGCCGCCGCTTTGAATACCTCAGAATGAAAATCTACACTAAAACCGGCGACAAGGGCGAAACATCCCTCATTGGCGGTACCCGCGTCAGGAAATCACACCTGCGTATTGAAGCGTACGGCACCATAGACGAACTGAACTCCTTTCTGGGCGTGGTGCGCGACCAGGAAGTGAACCAGAAACGGCAAGCACTTTTCTCTGAGATTCAGGACCGGTTGTTCACCATCGGCTCTACCCTGGCCACTGACCCTGCCAAAGAAGGCAAGGTGCAAACCCCAGACCTGCACGCCTGTGATATCCAGTTGCTGGAAGACCAGATGGATGTACTGGATGCGCAATTGCCGCCCCTCCGCAATTTTATCTTACCGGGTGGGCACCCCGCCGTTTCATTTTGCCACGTGGCCCGCACCGTTTGCCGCCGCGCCGAACGCCTGGTCATTGCCTTGCAGGAAGAATCTGCCGTAGACGACCTGGTGGTGCAATACCTCAACCGCCTGTCAGACTTTCTTTTTGTCCTGAGCCGCGCCATCGGTTTTGAATTAGGAGTAAAAGAAATAACTTGGAAGCCTCGTATGTGAGGCTTTTTTTATTCAGTACCCTCAGAATTTACGTATACTACCTATCTATAACCACTCACCCATGCAAACAGAATCATTATCTATTCATACTACTGTTACCACCGCCAGCCAATTAGCCGATCTTGACCTGGAAAACCTCCAGTTCGGGAAAGTCTTCGCAGACCACATGTTGGAGATTGACTACAAAGACGGTGCCTGGCAACAGCCGCGTATTTTGCCGTACGGCCCTATTGAACTGAGTCCGGCTACAGCGGCGCTGCATTACGGGCAGGCCATGTTTGAAGGCATGAAAGCCTATAAAACTCAGGAAGGCAAAGTGGTGCTATTCCGCCCGCAGGACAACTGGGCCAGAATGAACAAATCAGCCGTTCGGTTGTGCATGCCTGAGATTCCGGAAGAGCTTTTCATGGAGGGGTTGAAACAACTGGTGGCCCTGGATGCCGACTGGGTGCCGCAGCGCCCCGGGTATTCTTTGTACATCCGTCCGTTCATGTTCGGGTCTGAAGGTCTGCTGGGTGTTCGTCCGTCTACTGAATACAAGTTCATGATATTTTGCAGTCCGGCCAGCGGCTACTACGCAGAGCCGGTGCGCGTGAAAATAGAGGAGCATTACACCCGCGCCGTTGAAGGTGGTTTCGGGTTTGCCAAAGCCGCTGGTAACTACGGCGGTTCTTTGCTACCTGCCAAACTGGCCCACGAAGAAGGCTACCACCAAATCATCTGGACCGATGGCCGCGAGCACAATTACATTGAGGAATCTGGCACCATGAACGTGATGTTTGTGATAGACGGTACCTTGGTTACTCCCGCATTGAGCACGTCCATTCTGGCTGGTATCACCCGCGACAGCGTGCTGCAACTAGCCCGCGACTGGGGCATGCCTGTAGAGGAAAGGCGCATCAAAGTACAGGAAATCGCAGATGCCTACCAGGCCGGTAAACTGGAAGATGCCTTTGGAACCGGAACCGCCGCTACCATTGCGCATATTAAGTCTATTACCTTTAGAGGTGAAGAAATGATGCTACCGCCGGTAGCAGAGCGTACGCTTTCCAATAAGATTGCTACCGAATTAGATAACATTCGCTACGGCGTGTCTCCTGATCCGCATGGATGGGTTGTACCGGTGGTGTAATACGTTATATTGAGCTTTTTAAATCCGTTTTGGGGTTGTTTTCTTAAAGACAGCCCCAAAACGGATTTTTGCTTTTTGGGAGGCTAATATTGTCGATATGTAGTGGCGTTACCCTGTAAAGCCGTGTTTCTATGAAACGATGCTGTTTCACCTGGAACAGACCCTCTAAATTGGTTCAAAAGGCAGTTTTCAGGGACCTCACACAATACTGCTGCTTGGAGCCACGGCGTTACAGGGTAACGCCGCTACATACCAATTGTCAACTCGGCCTTGGCCTGATCTCTAACCTTTTCCGCCAACTTTCCTTATAACTAGTATCTTTGTAAAAACGGCTATTGTCCTTATTTGGCAGTAGCACCCTTCTGATATGACCCAAGAACAAGTAAAAGAATTGAAAGGCCGAGTAGAGGCGTTGAGGAGGTATCTTTGACTACGATACCAAGAAAGAACAAATAACCGCCATTGAGGCGCAATCCACGGCCCCGGACTTCTGGGATGACCCCAAGAAAGCCGAAACGGTACTAAAAGAAGCCAAAAGCCTGAAGACCTGGACCGATGACTTTGAAGTAACATCCAAGGCCGTAGATGACCTGGAGGTGCTTTTTGATTTCTACAAAGAAGGCGACGTTTCTGAGGAAGACATTGCCGCCGAATATAAAGCAGCTGAGGCCACCGTGGAAGGCTTGGAGTTCAAGCGGATGCTCAGCAACGAGGAAGATCAGTTGGGCGCAGTACTGGAGGTGAACTCTGGCGCGGGCGGAACGGAAAGCCAGGACTGGGCCGAGATGCTGTACCGCATGTACCTCATGTGGGGCGAACGCAAAGGCTACTCGGTGAAGCAGCTGGACTTGCAGCACGGCGAAGGAGCCGGGATTAAATCGGCGACGCTGCAGTTTGACGGTGATTTTGCCTACGGCTACCTGAAAGCCGAGATTGGCGTACACCGTTTGGTGCGCATCTCCCCTTTTGATTCCGGCGGACGCCGCCACACTTCTTTTGCCTCGGTGTTTGTGTATCCGGTGGTAGATGATACCATTGAGATCAACGTGAACCCCGGCGATATTGAGTGGGACACCTACCGGGCGGGTGGCGCTGGTGGTCAGAACGTAAACAAAGTAGAGACGGCCGTTCGTCTTCGGCACAAACCTACGGGTATTACCATTGCGGTGCAGATTGAACGCTCGCAGCTCATGAACAAGGAGCACGCCATTAGAATGCTGAAATCGCAGCTCTACCAGATTGAGGTGAACAAGCGCAATGAGGAGCGCGACAAAGTAGAGAGTACCAAAAAACGCATCGACTTTGGCTCACAGATCAGGAACTATGTGTTGCACCCGTACAAACTCATCAAAGACATTAGAACGGGCGTAGAACGTACCGATGTGCAGAACGTGCTGGACGGGGACTTAGATGATTACATCAAAGCCTTCCTGATGCAGGCGTAAGAAGCAAGCTTCGTAAAATTGTTCCAAATCGCCTAAGAGACTTTCCATCTTAGGATAAGGCACAAGCTGGCGCAAGCGTCCGCTTGTGTCCCGTTTTGCAGATCAGCTACTCGTGCGGACACAAGCGGACGCTTGCGCCAGAATACTTTTGGAAGAATGTAAATACTAGAGGATATTAGAGGTCTTTCCGCAGCTTTGTGGAAAGACCTTCTAGTTTAAGGCCAATTTTCTGGAAAGTAGCTTAAAATCAAGCCAGCCGCTTCCTCGGTCTGGCCCCTGACAGACTAAATGCAAGAAGCCAGTTTTGGTGCCGATTTACTTTCTTGATTCTGGGCCTTTGTCTTTACTTTCTTCGGAGTTTACTTCTGGTTCGGTTGGCACCGGAAGCACTTTGAAGCGCTTTTTCAGGAGGTGATAATGCGTGGAAGAATCTGTTTTAGCGGAGGGCATCTTATCGCGTTTTCTACCTTGTAACTTCGCCATGGGCATGTTGCTGTAGAACGGGGTTACATCATCCGTAGAGGTTGCCTTGGGTTTCGCGGCCGGTGCCTTCCGGAGGAACTTAGCCTCATTTTCGTGGGGCGTCTTGAATTTGAAAGCCGTTTTGTTGGGCTCCTTCTTGAACTTCAGGCGAGGCGAAAGCTCAGGGCTTTTCTGGGTTTGGGCGCTATCTGCAGTTGTCTGCCCGAAGGCAATTCCCACCACCAATAACAGCAGCAGCACCGCTAACATTTTCTTTTCCATTTCTGATCTGTTTTCAGGATAACAGCCTATTTCTAATCAACTTACGAGGCCGCCATTGTACTTGTATTTACTTCAATATAGCGGTTTCAGTTTGGTTTGTCAAGCGTAAATTTCATCTGTCAACCTAATTGCTAACCCTTGCCCAGGAACCGGATTTGGGTTGAACCCATCGTATTTTCTGCATGTTCATCAAACAGCGGCTTTTCTACCTTGAAAGTAGCCGCGCTTCAAACCGTTACTGATGAACCTATCCTCCTTTATATCTCCGGGCCGCCATTGGCTTTCTGTTGCGAGTTTCTTCCTTTTCATGCCTTTGCTCTTTATCATCGGCGGGGCCGGAAAACCGGTACTCAAGCAGGAGCCGTTGGTGCTCAAATCTGAGCAACTGCCTTTCCAGACAGATGAATTTTACGTGGCCGATGTGGTAGACGAGCGCCAAAACCCCAATGCAGTAGGCTTGCTTGTTCCTCTGGCCACCACAGCAACTGCTGCGGTGCCCCAGGCTGTCGATTTTCAGGGGGGCAGTGTGGCGGCAATTAAGAAATACATCAGGGAAAGTTTCTCGCATAACCCTAAAGCCCGCCCTATTATCATGCGTTTGCAGGAATATCAGGTAAAGGAGAAGCCAGTGGCTGGAGGCAGGGTGGAAGGACAGATTCAGATAGCGGCGGCGTTTGAGGTGCAGCGCGAAGGCAAAAGACTCCACTTGTTCAACTATAAGAGCGGTGCGCGGTATGCCCGTCCGGTGAACAGTTTAGCCGTGGTGGAGCCCACCCTCAGAAAGACCCTATCTGAATCATTGCGCTATCTTACCGGCTGGATAGACAAGGAAGCGGCTCACAATGAGAAACTGGCGCGGGAAATAAGGGTGCACTTTGATGATTACAGGCAACACCAAGACGATGACACCTTGTTTTATGACCCAGCAAGACCTTTGAAGTGGAGCGATTTCAGGGGCGGTTCCCGCATATCGGGTAATTACGCGGCGTCCATTTTTCCGGGATTTTCCAATGACATTCAGTCTAGCGTAGAGAATGGTGTGATTCACGTTAGGGTTTCTACCAAGCCTTACATCTTACGCAACTTGTCTAAAGTGCTGCCAGACTCCCGAAACGACTACACCCTGAACCATGAACAACGTCACTTTGATATCCAGAAATTAGCCTCTGAGCACTACAAGCAACGTTTACGGCCCGAAAAACTTACACTGGAAGACTACGAGAGCATCATCAGGTACCAGTACCTGGAGGCGCTTTGGGAAATAGACCGCCTCCAGAAACAGTATGACGGTGAAACCAACCATGGCCTCAACCACGCAGCGCAGGAAAAGTGGAACCAGAAAATAGACCAGGAACTACGCGAGCTGAAGATCAAACCCTAACCGCAGCTACATCTGAAACTACAAAAAAGGCGGGCACTCTTGCAGGAATGTCCGCCTTTTTTGTAGCTATTTTCTGAAAAGTAGCTTAAAACGAGCGCCTACCCGAAGATTTCATTCAGTACGCCCGCCAACCTGATGCCGCCTTTCAGGAGCTGGTCGTTCATGGTTTGCACGTAATCAAAATTGTAACGGTAGCTCAGTTTTTCTTCGGGCTTGCTGATGCCCTTGTACAGTTGCTGGGCAATCTGGTACGACTCAAAAAACCACACCGGCGCCAATTGCGTCTGCCAGGTTTTCACTTGGTCCTTGGTGGCGAAATTGAGCGCGGTGGCGTATTCGGTGTAACTTAATTGCTGGTACTCCAGCAATTGAGAATCCCACACGCGGTGCAGATTAGAGGGCTCATTGAACCACTGTACCCGTATCCGGTTTCCGCCTAAATCTTCCGGTTGCCCCACGTGCATGGGTTGGTGCACATCGCCCACAAAATGGATAAGCAACCGCAGATACATCATTTTCTGGGTTTGCGGTACATCCTTCTTTTTCAGTTCGTTCTGTAGAAACTGAATGCGCGTGTAGGCGTCTGTGGCGGTGTCTTTGGCTAGATACTCCTCTACCTGGCTTTGGGTCAGGCCTTGTTTCAGGTTCACGTAGTGCCAAGTATCCAGATAGTCATAAGCGGGGTCAGACTTCACAAAATCGGCCCAGTTACTAGCTATGGCCAGTGATTCATTGCCCAGTATTTTCCTGATGTTTTTCCGGGCTTTGCCCGAAAGGTGACGGTCTGCGATTTCGCCTACAATGCGGTGGCCCAGCATGCCCCAGGCCATGGACTGCACGGGCAAGTAGAGAAAGAAGCAGAGTATAACAAGTTTTTTGAATGCCTTCATGTTTGTGCGGGGAGGTTTGGAATGTACTCTGCAAAAATAGGGCAAAAAAATGGGTCACCCCAGGCCTTCTTTGTTTCTAACCTGTTTTCTCGCAAACGGCCTTGAAACCACGCTAGAAATCCCGAACGGAGCAAACCACGGCTTTGGCCAGATCGGGTTGCTCCATCAAAGCTATCACTTTTTGGGCCACTTGCTCCGGAGCTACCAATTCCCCCTGCGCCTTGTACGCCCTGAATTGCTGCACCCCACTGAACTGCTCCGCATCGGCCTCCCTTATCTGTTCCTGCATCTCAGTATCAATCAAACCCGGTGACAAGGAGAACACCTTTACGCCCGTTCCCAGTTGGTTTTGCTCCAGTTGTGCGGTTTGTGACAGCATATCCAAGGCAGCTTTGGAGGCGCAGTAGGCGGCCCAACCGTCCTTGGCTTTCTGTCCGGCCCCAGAGCTGATGTTCACCACCATTTTCTCGCAGTTGGGTCGGTGTTGGTAGCTTTGCAGGAACAGATTCATGAACATGGCCGGTACAATCACGTTCACGTCAAAGACGAACTCAAAATGCTCATTCCTGCTCTGCCCCATGTAGCCGATTTCCCCAATGACCCCAGCATTGTTCACCAGCACCAGTTTCTGGGCATCTTCAAAGGGCGCGAACACTTTGTGCAGGTTATGCTCTACCCCGGCAATGTCTGAAAAGTCCAGCGGCTGGTGCCGATAGCGGGCATGCGTGATGGTGCTGTTGCGGGAAACGCCCACCACACAGATATTTTCGTCTTCTAGCAAGGCCTCAGCGAGGGCTTTCCCTAACCCCCGGCTGGCCCCGGTGATGATGTAGTAGTTCATGGTTTTCAAGTAGGAATTGAGAGATGACTGATGACTAATTCTGTTCCAGCATACGCAAAAGTAAGATAGTAGAGTTTAGTGAAGGCTATTGGCAGAGACACTTGCCCTCCGCTGGCAGCTATTTTCGCCTTGTTTGGCCAGAATTAGAGGTAACGAAAAGAGCCACCATCCTCGCGGTAGCGGTTCTTTCTGATGTAGATTTAAGCAATTTGCATCTTCGCATTTACTTCCAGGCTTTTCTATTTTGCCCACAAGTTCCTTTCAGGATGACAAATGGGGTGTAGGTTAAGGGATAAGGAAGGTTAAAGTATCACTGGTACCAAAACTGACCTATTCCTAATTTCATGGGCTTTCTTTTACTGTTTAGGTAATCTTTCCAAACAGCTGTTTCTTCAGGTTTACAAACCCTCTCCACCGGCAGCTTCTATCCCTAGCCTTACTTATCTCATCTTTGTATAAAATTAGGTAAGAATCCATGGTGGTACATCCGCCGCCGCCAATTAGGGTAGTTTGATATTCAAACTGTCTAACCGCTTCCACCTGCGTATCTGTTAGATATACCAAGTTTGTTTTATTACGCGCTACAAATTCTCCATTTCTATTTGTAATGGTAAGCGAGTCTCTTTCAGAATGACTACATCCAATGGAAGCATAACGGATGGTGAAGTACTCTCCTTCTTTTAAACGGTCAATTTTGGGGCGGTAAACCACATCCGTGTAGTCTGCTTTATCAACATAAAGCAATACAGTATCAATAGGAGCACCGGTAACATTCACGCTTTGACTCACAGTTTGATCAAAAATATTCCGGTAAGTTATTTTATAGGTGCCTTTCTCAAACTTGCCAAGCCAGAGATAATAGATTTGATACTTTGGAGCATCTGTTTTCAAGGTGTCATTTTCTTTGAACAAGGTGACAGAAGACAGAAACACCATGTCCGTGGAATCACGACTATCCATTGCTTTGATGAAAAGCTCACTTGATTTACCCTCTTTGTTCCTTGGGGAGTTTTCTGTTTTACAAGCTGAGAGTACAATCATCATGATTATTACCAATGAAAGAAATGAATTCTTTAGTAGGTGTATATAATCCATACAATTACTATTTATAGAGTTGCCTTTTGAAGACATGATGCTGTCTCTACCCTCTTTTCCATAAACCGGCAAAAAAAAGAGCCG
This sequence comes from Rufibacter sp. JT3400010, assembly GCF_054956755.1. Classification (NCBI taxonomy): domain Bacteria; kingdom Pseudomonadati; phylum Bacteroidota; class Cytophagia; order Cytophagales; family Hymenobacteraceae; genus Rufibacter; species Rufibacter sp. JT3400010. The sequence goes on from NZ_JBUDXA010000007.1 coordinate 239,105, forward strand.
CTACCTTTTAGGCAGCGGCTCTTTTTTATTATTTCTCAATTCCTAATTAAAGTATATACTGGCTCAAGTCACGGTTCTTCACCATATCACGGAGGCGTTCTTCTACCAGTTCTGGAGTGATCATGAGGTGAGCGTTGGGTGGAATGGTGTCTGGCACTTCAAACAGAATATCATTCAGCAGGCGGCTCATGACGGTGTGCAGGCGGCGGGCGCCGATGTTCTCCACTTCAGCGTTAACCTCAAAAGAGATTTCGGCGATTTTCTGGAGAGCTTCATCGGTAAAGCTCAGCTCTACATCTTCGGCTTTGAGCAGTTCTTCGTACTGTTTGGTCAAGGCGTTTTTGGGGTACTTCAGGATTTGGTAGAAATCGTCTTTGCTCAGGCTCTGTAGTTCTACTCTGATGGGGAAACGGCCTTGTAACTCAGGGATCAAATCTGAGGGCTTGGCCACGTGAAACGCCCCGGCGGCAATGAACAAAATATGGTCGGTTTTGATGACGCCGTACTTGGTGTTCACGGTGCTGCCTTCCACTATGGGAAGCAGGTCGCGCTGCACGCCTTCGCGGCTTACGTCTGGCCCGCTGCCACCTTTGCCACTGGCACTGGCTACTTTGTCAATCTCGTCAATGAAGATTACCCCCGCGTTTTCAGCTTTCTGGATGGCTTCTTCCTTCACCTCGTCCATGTCAATGAGTTTAGCCGCTTCTTCCTCCAACAGGATTTTGCGTGCCTCGGCGATGGTGACTTTACGTTTCTTGGTTTTCTTGGGCATCATGTTCCCAATCATTTCCTGGATGCCCGCAATCTGCATTTCATCCATGCCCGGTCCCATCACGCCTACACCCGATGACGGATGCTGTGCTACTTTGATGTCAATCTTGCGGTCTTCCAACTCGCCGTTTCTGATCTTCTGCCGAAACCGCTCGCGGGTGCGCTCGTTCAATTCCAAGTCGCTCTCCGGCATGTCTGTGGTAGCATGGTTGTTGCCGCCGAAGCCCACCATGTCACGGTTGCCCGGCTGGTTAATGGGCGGAATAAGCGCATCCAGAATTACTTCTTCCACCAACAAGGCGGCCTGTTGTTTTACTTCTTCCTTTTTGCGGGTTTTCACCATGTTCACGGCCTGCTCTACCAGGTCGCGCACCATGCTTTCCACGTCGCGACCCACGTAGCCCACTTCGGTGAACTTAGAGGCTTCCACTTTGGTAAAGGGAGCATCAGCTATGCTGGCCAGACGGCGCGCGATCTCGGTTTTACCCACGCCAGTAGCGCCTATCATGAGAATGTTGTTGGGCACAATCTCTTTCTGCATCTCAGGGTCGGCGTGCATGCGGCGCCAGCGGTTACGCAAGGCAATGGCCACATTCCGTTTGGCGTCGTGCTGCCCAATGATATATTTATCTAACTCGGCTACAATCTGGCTGGGAGTTAAATACTTACTTGAATCTAGCATAATGTATTAAGTGATTGAGAGAATGAGTGCTTGAATGAATAAAGCTTACTCATTTTCTAACTGAATTATCTTTTTAAAACGGGTAACCCGAAGTGTTCTATGTAAACTCACTGTTCAGGCACTTTCCTGCCTAAACGTCTCGTGCCAAAACTTGTTGGTTTAGCGCAACACCAGTTTACAGCTTCTTTATCAAAAATCGGGCTAAAACCATTGTCACATTCCAACATCTCCAAATTTCCACATCTTCTCATCTGCACATCTTCTCATCTCCACATCATCAATCCAGCTTCTTTTTCAGAAAACGGTTCAAATCTGTGTTGAGCGTGAGATAGTTGCTGGCCCCGGCTACGTGGTACTTGGCGTAGGTGTACTCAAACCGAAACGCGTGTACTTTCACCGATGCCCCGAAGGAAAACCCGGCCATGCTGCCTACGTTGTCTACCACCAGTTCTTTCCTTCGGAGATGGTTATAACCCGCACGTACCTGAAAACCCGGACCTAAGATGAACTCGCCGCCCACCACAAAATGCCGGGCCAGCTTATCACCGAAGGTCTTTTCCTCCTTCACTTCTTCGTTGTTTTCGTTGATCGTGCCGGGTTTGTCGGGGTCCAGGTACACAATGTCGAAGCGCTGCAATTGGTGGGCCGTGAGCGACAGCCGGAACGGGGCGTGCTCTGGTTTGTAACTCAGACCCAATTGTATATCTAAGGGCATTTCTTCGCGTTCACCGTTGTCATAGGGCTTCAGCATCACACCCAGGTTCCTGATGGCTAAACCCACCACAAAGTCCCGCTCGGGGTGTTTGAAGGTTCCGCCCAGGTCTACCAACGCGGCAACAGCCTGGTCTCCGGCAATTCTGGAAACGGCCACTTTCGCGGTAGCGCCCAAGGTAAACGGCTCAATGGTAGCGGCGTGGGACAAAGAAAGCGCGTAATCCCGCACACGAAAACTGCCTTCCTCCAGCCCTGCATCATTGGTCTGGGTAAACGAACCGTAATCCAGGTACTGCACCCCAATGGCGTTTCGGCCCCAGCGATTGCTGTCAAAGGTATAGTAGAGGTTGTTCTGGCTTACATCGGCCAGGTAGTTCAAGTGCGTCAGGCCCAGATGATTAGTGGTTTTGCCGTGCATCAGCGCCGGATTAGCCGACACCGCATTCACGTCTTCCAGCCCAGAAGAGACATTCACCCCACCTAGCGCGGCCAGCCGGGCATGCGTGGGCACGTCCAGAAACCGAAAAACAGAACGCCCTCCCAGTTGGGCGCAGGCCAGTTGCACGGTGGCAACTAACAGGAGACCCAAAAGGAGAAGGCGTTTCTGCATGGTTTTTCAAAAATAGCCTGAAATCAGCTTCCGGCTTTTGCCGGAACAGCTTCTTCGCGTACCCGCAGGTCCAGCGGCTTGGCCACTTTCTCCGGTAAGAGCGCATATTCCAGCACCTCGTCTACTCGGTCCACATAATGGATATTCAGACCTTCTATGTAGTGGGCCGAAATCTCGTTCACGTCCTTGCGATTCTTGTAGCACAGAATCACGTCTTTGATACCCGCCCGCTTAGCCGCGAGAATCTTCTCTTTAATGCCGCCCACGGGCAATACTTTTCCGCGCAGGGTAATCTCCCCGGTCATAGCCAGGTGCGAGCGTACTTTGCGTTGCGTAAACACCGAGGCAATGGACGTAAAGATGGCAATACCAGCACTTGGCCCGTCTTTGGGCACGGCCCCTTCGGGGAAGTGAATGTGCAGGTCGTACTGGTCGAAGAGGCGGTAGTCAATGCCAATCTCGTCGGCGTGAGCACGCAGGTAAGAAACCGCCGTAATCGCCGATTCCTTCATCACATCGCCTAACTGACCCGATAAGGTCAGCTTGCCTTTGCCGCGGCTCAGCAAGGATTCCACAAACAGGATATCACCGCCTACACTGGTCCAGGCTAGGCCGGTTACTACCCCCGCCGTCTCATTATCCTGGTACAGCTCTTTGTCGAAGATTTCGGGGCCCAGAATGCGTACCACGTCTTTGGGCTCCAGTTTGGCTGGCCATTCCTCTTCCATAGCCTTGGATTTGGCAATGTTCCGGATAACGGCGCCCAATTTGCGCTCCAGGTTCCTAACCCCAGATTCACGGGAGTAATCTTCAATCACTTTCTGAATAGCCGCCGTAGAGAACGCCACATCTTTGGGTAGCAGCCCGTGGTCTTCCTTCTGCTTAGGAATGAGGTGACGTTTCGCGATTTCGGTTTTCTCTTCTACCGTGTAGCCGGTCACTTCAATAATCTCCATCCGGTCGCGCAGGGCCGGGTGAATGGTATCTAAAGAGTTGGCCGTGGCGATGAACAGAACTTTAGACAAGTCATACTCCACCTCCAGATAATTGTCTACGAAGGTGTGGTTCTGCTCAGGGTCCAGCACCTCCAGCAAAGCGGAGGATGGGTCACCCCGGAAATCAGAAGTCAGTTTGTCTACCTCGTCCAGAATCATAACGGGGTTAGAAGAACTCACTTTCTTAATCTGGCTGATGATACGGCCCGGCATGGCACCCACGTAGGTTTTGCGGTGCCCTCTAATCTCCGCCTCGTCACGCACGCCGCCCAAGGCAATACGCACATATTTACGGCCCAACGCTTTGGCGACGGAACGGCCCAGCGAGGTTTTTCCCACGCCCGGAGGCCCGTACAAGCACAGAATAGGCGCTTTCATGTCATTCTTGAGCTTGAGCACGGCCAGGTACTCCAGAATACGCTCCTTCACTTTCTCCAGCCCGTAGTGGTCAGCGTCTAGGATTTTTTTGGTGCGCTTCAGGTTAAAGTTGTCTTTGGTGTACTCGTTCCAGGGCAGGTCTATCAGGAATTCGCAGTAATTCAAAGAAATGGGATATTCGGCGGCCTGTGGGTTCAGGCGGCTGAGTTTGTCCAGTTCCTTGCTGAAGTGCTTGGCAACCGTCTCGGGCCACTTTTTCTTGGCGGCGGTGGCACGCATTTTCTCCACTTCCTGCTCGGGGCCTTCCATGCCCAGTTCATCTTGCAACACTTTGATTTGCTGGCGCAGGAAATAATCGCGCTGCTGCTCGTCAATGTCTGTATGCACTTTGCTGTGGATTTCCTGCTTGATTTCCAGCATCTGGATTTCGCGCATCATCAATTGCAGCAGGGTGGTGCCGCGCTCCACCCCGTCATTGATCTCCAGCAACTTCTGCTTCTGGGCCACTTCGGCGTTGATGTTGGAAGAAAGGAAATGGGTCAGGAAACTAGGGCTGTCAATATTATCCAGGGCCACTTGCGCTTCCTGCGGAATTTCAGGGTTAAGCTTCAGGATTTTAGCGGCCGCCTCTTGCAGCGACTCTACCAGGGCTTTTACTTCTTTGCTGCCTTTATTGGGGAAAGTCTCGGGGCAATAAGAGACTTTGGCCACCATGAACGGTTCTTCCTGGGTTATTTCCTCAATTTTGAAACGGCTCTGCCCCTGAATGATAATGGTGGTATTACCGTCTGGTAGCACCAGCATTTTCAGGATCTTGGCCATGGTACCCACCTCAAACAAATCTTCTGGCGTAGGCTCTTCGGCCGACATGTTCTTCTGGGCCACTACGCCCACTATTTTGTCGCCGCGGTAGGCTTTGCGCACCAACCGCACAGATTTTTTCCGGCTAACCGTGATGGGAATGACCACCCCGGGGAATAGTACCGTGTTTCTAATAGGTAAAAGCGGAAGCGTATCTGGGTTATTTTTTTCAGCGCCCTCTGCGTCGTCCAGTTCTGTGGTGATAATGGAGATCAATTCGCCATTGCCATCATCTGCTAAATCGGACAACATGAGTTGCTGTAGTAGGTTCTCTTGGGTATAATTCATACGTCGTGTCTCTGAAGGTGCCAATTTGACAGCACGCTTCCCGTCGGTTCTGTGGTTTGTCTTCAAGTTATATACTTGTCAAGTCCTGTGCCAATATATCAGCGGAAATTAGTCATTCAGGAGGAAATTCACCCCAGAAAAAGCTACATTTGAAAGCGCAGGCTGAAATAATGCTTTTCAGGTGCCTCTTTTGTTATGTTGCGTACCGGTTCTTTTCTGCTTTTCCTTTTCTACCTGGTGCTTGGTTTCTCCGCCTCCGGACAAAACAAGCCAGCCCTGCGTCTGCAACAACGCCCCGTCACTGACTCGCTCCGGCAAAGAGCCCCGCAAGCCGAAGTGGTCCTAAACTTCCCCAACCTCAACCGGCTGCCTTTCTATTACCACAAATCCAAGTATGAAACCATCCTGAAACTGGAGAAGAAAAAGGCCTGGGACAAAGTGCTTCCGCTGCTGACCGAGTACGTGGGCAACTTCGGGATTGACAATTTTTATAAAGATACGAAACTTCTCTGGCGTTTGGGGCAACTGTATGAGCGCATGGGCCAACAGGAGAAAGCTGTGGCCTATTACCGCCTGGTATTGAAGCACCACCGCACAGATATCAAGCAGGTGCAGCAGTATTATGACTCGCTGGAACAGAAAAGCAAAGACCTGTACGTGCCGCTGCAATATTACTATGAATTGGTAGAATACCGTAAATCAGTGGCTACGTTCAAGCCACCGCGTGGCGTGTATACCAACATGGGCGATGCCATCAATTCCAAAGCCGAAGACTACGGCCCAGCCGTACGCTCAGACGAGGAACTGTTCATCTATACCTCGCGCCGCAAAGGCGTAAAAGCCACCGGCACCGACGAGGATCTGTACTTCTCCCGCTTTGAGAACGGGTTCTGGCAGGAGGGCGAATCATTTGGCAAACCTATCAACAGCATCTATAACGAAGGTTCGGCCTGCCTCAGCCGCGACGGCAAAACCCTGTACTTCGCCCGCTGCGAAAGTCCCGATGGCCTGGGCAACTGCGACCTCTATTCCGCCCCGCGCCTGGCAGATGGCTCCTGGGGCCAACCCAAAAATCTGGGGACTAACGTGAACAGCAAAGCCTGGGACTCGCAGCCTACCCTCTCACCGCAGGAAGACACGCTTTACTTTGCCTCTGACCGGTTGGGCGGCTTTGGCATGGCTGACATCTATTTCACCCACAAAGACAAAAACGGCCAATGGATGCCCGCGCAGAACCTGGGGCCTATCATCAATACCCGCGAGAGCGAGGTGAGTCCTTATTTCCATCCGTTGTACCAGGTGCTGTATTTCAGCTCACGCGGGCAGTTGCTCAACTTCGGAGATTTTGACATTTACAAGGTGTACCGCATCAACGGTCAGTGGCAGGAGCCCCGCAACATTGGCCCGCTGGTGAACGGCAAAGGCAGCGAGTACTACTTCACCATTAACGCCAACTCCACCAATCTGTACTACGCCCGCTCAGAACCCTCTGACCTCAAGAACCTGGATCTGTACTCGTTTCCGTTGCCCATGGAAGCCCACCCACTAGCCGTGACCAAATTGACCGGCGTGCTCACCGATTCTGTCACCAACAAGCCGCTCAACGGCATTATCTCCATCATTGACCTGGACAACGGCATTGAAGTGGCCTCCAAATACCTGCGCGAAGACGGTTCCTTTGACTTTGACCTCATTGACAACAGCCGGTACATGATGCTCATTCAGGGTGCAGATTTCTTCTCCATTGAAAAGGAAATCAATCTGAAGGAAGATACCGTGATGAAAATCATGACCAGCCTCATTGACTACAGCATTCCGCTCATCTTCCAGAACTTGGAATTTGACGAAGGGAAAGCCGAAATCAAGGAGAGCATGAAGCCTACCCTAGACCGCATTGTGCTGTTTCTGGTAGACCACCCGCAACTGAAACTCAGCATTGAAGGCCACACCGATGCCAGCGGCGACCCCAACGCCAACCTGGAACTCTCCCAATGGCGGGCCATCTCCATCCGGAAGTACCTGGAAGACAAAGGCAACCTTGCTCCCGGCCGCATAGACGCCGTAGGCAAAGGCAGCTCAGAACCCATTAAACCAGAACTCACCCTAGAAGACCGCGCCGTGAACCGCCGGGTAGAGTTCAAACTAGTCAAACCCAAAGAAGGTGCTACTGGCACTAAGGATTGGTAGTACGTGCGCTTAAAGGTTGTTTCAGGAAAACAGACCAGAAGCATTCAAGAGGTAGGGCAATCCCTTGTGGTTGCCCTTTCCATTCCCACCCCATTTCCCGAAAAATGTACGGACAGGTCGCGACCTGTCCTGCACGGCAGCTAACGCACCAAGGACAACCACAAGGGATACCCCTACCTCTGCAACAAAAGGATATAAATAAAAAAAAGCGTTTAGCGGCTCTTTTCATGAAAGTAGACGCTAAACGCTTTTGGGTCTCACCCAAGAATCCGGGTTAAAACTTCATGGTGTTCCCTTTCTTGTTCCATTTAGGAATGGACGGCAAAGCGGGGGTTCTGTCTTCCGGGCGGGGAGCGTCTTTCTTCAGTTTTCTGCCGCCCACATTCACAATGAAGCCGAGGCTGAACACGGAGTTACCTGCGGTCATGAAGTCGCGGTTCTTGAGGCCGAAGTTGCTGCCGCTGGTGTATTGAAGCTGAATGGAAGGAGTCAGAGACATGCGGGTGAAGAAGATGGGCTCAAAGAAAATGTTGTCCTCCGTAGCCTGTTTGATGTCATTCCGGATGAACTCTCCCATGTTGACGTAGCTTAGCCGCAGGGCGGTGCCGTAGTTGAGCGTGTGCTCATGCCCGAAGAGTTTCAGCAAGCGTTTCTTCTTGGAGGCATAATTGACCTGCAGGAAGTATTTGTTGAAGGTGGTTTCCTGGCGGTCGTACGTGATGAGGCCCTCTTTGGTCTTGTCTTTGAACGTGCGGTCACTGCTGCCGTGGCCTAGTCCGGCGTAGACTTCCAGCACCCGGTTCTGGTTGGGCCCGAAAGTGGTAAAATAGCCGCCTCCCGCTTCCAGCAGGTTATGTCTGAAGTCTTTCTTATTGTTGTTGTTATTCATCATGGCGCCGCTTACCAAAACGCCCACGTGGTCGGTAACGGCGTACGCCGAGTTGAAACTGGCATTGCCTTTCAAGGTGATGTGCCCGCTGGTGCTCAGTTCGCCTTTAGAGGTGAGCATGGGCGTATTGGGCACGTTGGGCATGTACACAGAGGAACAGCTGCTGGCGCCAACTCCCATCATAATTCCAACTGCCCAAAGTAAGCTTTTTTTCATAAAATAGTCTTAAAACACACGTTCCTGTGCCTCCTGCTTGCCGCTACTTCTCCCCTCCTTCTTTCAGAGACAACCTGGTATTCTTCACAACACATCGGCCGTAGGCCGAACCTCCCTCTGTTCTGTTAGCCTGTTGCTGGTTAGGCAAACCCATGCAAGCGTTCAGGAATACAGCTATAGCTTTGCGGGCAGGACCACCAGACAAAGGTACCTTCTGCCGGTTGATCTGAAAAGTAGCCCGGCAACTTTAACATATCAAAATGATGGGAAGCTGGGCAGGAACCCCTATGGCCCAAATTCATTTATTTAAACTCAGAGCGAAACAGTATGCTGCGTTTCGCCGGAGCGGCAAAGCACCGAGCGTTTCTTACCGGCCACTTCCAGGTTCAGAATGTTGGTTTGGTCGTCAAAAATCTCAACCAGCAGCGCATTTTGCACCCACAATTGCCCACTTGACACCTTTCCGGCCGGAATCTCCAGGTAGAGCCAGACCGCATCGGCTTCTTCCTGGGCGCCTAAAAACTTCTGGGCGGCTCTGGTGCCTTTCACGGCCGAGATGGCCAGGTGCGTTTGCAGGTACTCGGCCATGAGTTTGTTCACGCGCTCAGACCGGTCTAGCCGGATGGTGGCTTTGTGGCGGCGGCTCAGGGCTTCCTCCAGATCATCGGCGAAGACGCGCACCGAGAGCTCATAGGTCTGGGACTTGGGGTTGTAGCGCGCATCTGTGATACTAGTGTGGAATTCATGCGCCCACGCGGCCACCGGCAGCCAGAAACCCAGCACCAAAACCAGCCAAAAGGTAGAACCAACTGCTCTTTTCGTCATTGCTTTTTATTTCTCCCCATTAAACAGAGAAAGACGCAATGTTCTTGCGTCTTTCTCTGCATTTTTTTATAAACAAAAATCTTTTTAGGACTCTAAATATTTAGATACCCATTTAAAAAAGTCATTCCCTATGGCAAACGCCATAAGTCCCAGCAACAGCACCATCCCTACTTTCTGGGCATTCTCCAGGAACTTGTCAGACGGTTTGCGGCCCGAAATGATTTCATACGTCAGGAACATGACGTGCCCCCCGTCCAAGGCTGGAATAGGCAGAAAGTTCATAAACGCCAGCACCATGGAAAGCATACCCGTAATGGTCCAGAAATTAACCCAGTTAAATTCACCACCGAAGGTCTGCGCAATCATCATGGGACCGCCAATAGACTTGGAAGCCGATACCTCTCCGCTGAAGATTTTACCAAAGCCTTTTATTTGGGTAGAAATAATCATATAGGCACGGTCTATGCCCGCCGGAATTGACTCCAGCACTCCGTATTCTCTGGTAGACCGGGGCAACAAGGGCTTGGGGTTGAAACCTAATGTGCCGTTCTCCTGCACCGTGACATTCTTCGTAATGGTTTGGGCATTACGCTCAATAACAATAGGCACCGTTTTACTGGCGCTTTGTTTTAAGGCGTTCTGCAACTCGTCAAAAAACTGAATAGGTTGGTTTCCTAACTTAATAATTTTGTCACCCTTCTGTAAACCGATGGCCTCGGCAGGGGTACCCGCCTGTACCTTCTCCACCAGAAATGGTTCCCGTGGCAAAATAAAACCGGTTTTCTCATCATCTACCAGCTTGTCTACTAAGTTGTTGGGGATAGGAATTTGCACCTGCTGTCCTTGCCGCTCTACGGTGTAAGAACTGTTGGTACCCAGCAGCACATCTGGGCTGTACACATCCTGGAACTCAACCACTGGTTTTCCGTTGGCCGCCACTATCTTATCGCCGTTCCGCAAGCCTATCTGTTTGCCAATCTCGTTGGTGACAATGCCGTATTTGGCGTCTTTTACTAAGATGTAGCTCTCGCCGTACATGTAGGTAAGCGCCGCGAAGATGATGATACCGGTGATTACGTTGAAGATGATACCGCCCATCATGACAATGAGACGCTGCCAGGCCGGTTTAGCCCTGAACTCCCACGGCTCCGGTTCCTGGTTGAGGGTGGCGGTGTCCAGGGACTCGTCTATCATACCTGAGATTTTCACGAAGCCGCCCAGCGGAATCATGCCAATCATGTACTCGGTCTCTCCTACCTGTTTGCTCACCAGTTTGGGCGGAAACCCAATGGCGTATTTCTCCACGCGCATCCCAAACCATTTGGCCGTAAGCATGTGGCCCAATTCATGAATTCCTACCAAGATGGTCAGACCCAGAATTAACTGGCCGGCCATTACTAATGCTTCCATCTACGCTGTTTATAAGGTCTTTACCTGGACCATGAAGAACTGCCCGGTAACTTTTTAGTCGATTGTTTTAAAATAAGATTACGCCTGCATAAGACTTAATGCCAAGTGGCGCGCCTCCTGGTCAGTTTGCACATAATCGTCCAAAGAAGGTTCGGCAATATACGCAACTTTAGCGAGACAGTCAGAGATGAGGTCAGACATCTCCAAAAAGCCTACCTCTTCGCGCAGAAACGCCGCTACCGCCACCTCATTGGCCGCATTCAAGATACACGGGGCGTTGCCGCCTTTCTCCATGGCTTCAAAGGCTAACCCTAAATTGCGGAACGTCTCCAAATCTGGCTTCTCAAAGGTGAGTTGCGGATAATTCAGGAAGTTAAAACGCGGAAAATCTGATTTCAAGCGGTGCGGATAGTTGAGGGCGTACTGAATAGGCAGTTTCATGTCTGGCAACCCCATTTGCGCCTTCAAAGAACCGTCTTCAAACTGAACGAGCGAATGCACAATAGATTGCGGATGCACCACTACTTCTATCTGGTCATTGCGCAGCCCAAACAGCCACTTGGCTTCAATTACCTCCAACCCTTTGTTCATGAGCGAGGCCGAATCAATGGTGATTTTAGCGCCCATTTCCCAATTAGGGTGTTTTAAGGCCTGCGCTCTGGTCACGGTTTTCAGGTATTCCCGGTCTTTCCCCCGGAACGGTCCGCCCGAGGCCGTCAGGATTATCTTTTCAATGGGGTTATGGAATTCGCCGGTGAGGCACTGGAAAATAGCGCTGTGCTCTGAATCTACCGGATAGATGTTCACGCCTTTCTCACGAGCCAATTGGGTAATTAACTGCCCAGCCACCACCAAGGTTTCTTTGTTCGCCAGGGCGATGGTTTTGCCCGCCTCAATGGCTTTGATGGTAGGTTGCAAACCAGCATAGCCTACCATAGCGGTCAGCACGATGTCTACCGTGTCCATCTGCACCACGCTGTTTACCGCGTTCATGCCCGCGTAAACTTTGATAGGGTAAGACTCCAGCGCATTGCGTACCTGTTCGTACAAGTCTTCCTGCGTGATCACCACGGCGTTGGGCTGAAAAGCGATGGCTTGCGCGATTAACAGATTCGCGTTGGAATGAGCCGTGAGCACCTCCACCTCAAACGCATCTGGCTGCGTCTGGATTACTTCCAGCGCCTGGGTGCCTATAGAGCCCGTTGAGCCAAGAATGGCTACTCGTTTCTTCATGTAATAAGATCAATGCCCATTTAAGGACTGTTTCTGCGAAATTAAGGTAAAAACAGGTGCAATCTACAGTTGGTTATGATTTCGGGGTTCGTGCTGAAATGTTATGCTACAAGGAGAGGTTTCGTACTTCCATTGAAGTCTTGTATCTGGCGCGGCTTCAGCATTGCATTTTTATGGGAGTTCTCTTTTACTTTGTTCGTTTTAAGGCCAGAATCAGGAAAAGAAGCGCTAAACAGGACTTCATTTGGTCTCTATTTCCTTCAGAATCAGCTTATCAATTTTACTGCCGTCCAGGTCTACCACTTCTATTTCTACGCCGTTGTGTACAAATTTTTCGCCCACCACGGGCAGGCCATTCAAAATGTAGATCACAAAGCCTGCCACTGTTTCGTAATCGCCGGGGTTCTTCTTGATGAATTCGCGTTTCAGCTTCTTATTCAGTTCCCGCACCGAAAGCGAACCGCTCACCAGGTAAGAATGGTCCTCTCTGCGCACGAAGCTACTCTCCCGTTCTTCATCTAAATCTGGAATATCGCCTACAATGGCCTCCAGAATGTCATGCAGCGTGATAATGCCTTCCACAGACCCGAATTCATCTACCACCACCCCCAGGTACTGCTTGTGTTTTCTGAACAAAGCCAAAACCGCGCTGGCGTACATGGTTTCGGGGACGTACAGCGGCTCTTTGAGCAAGGTGGTCAGCGGGGCTTGTTGGTTTAAAAGGTTTTCGTAGAAGTCTTTGGCGTTTAGAATGCCCAGCACCTGGTCCTGAGAACGGTCATACACCGGAAACTTGGAGTGCGCGCTTACGTGCAGTTTGTGGTTGATCTCCTCAAAGGAATCATGCAGGTTGATCCACTCCACTTCCATGCGGTGGGTTTTGAGGTGCTTGGCTTTCTGTTCGGCGTAATTGAAAATGTTCTGGTGCAGGTCGGTTTCCTCTTTGGCCAGTACGCCTTGTTTTCCGGCAGTTTTGATGATTTGGCGCAGTTCCTCCTCAGACATTTTCTCTTCCTCGGGCTCTTTGATGCGCAGCAGTTTGATGACTGCATTGGTAGACACAGACAGCAACTTGACCAGCGGCAGGGTGCCTTTGGTGAAGATTTTGATAATGGGGGCCACAAACAGGGCAATGGACTCACTGTTGCCCATGGCCAGCGTTTTAGGGATTAACTCGCCTATGACAATGGAAAAGTAGGTAATCAGCCCAATCACTACTACTACAGATAACGTGCCGGCGTACGGGGCCAAAAACGATATTTGCTCCAGCACCACCCGCATGTCATCTGAAAGGGCGGCGCCGCCGTAAGCTCCCAGCACCACCCCAATCAAGGTGATGCCCACCTGCACGGCAGAGAGGAAATCCTCGGGCTCGTCCAGCAGTTCCAGCACCGTCTGGGCGTTTTTGCTGCCTTCCTGGGCTTTCCGGGCCATCCGGTCTTTGCGCACGGAAATGATGGAGATTTCCGACAGGGCGAAGAAACCATTTAAGAGGGTGAGAACAACCAGAATCAGGATTTCCATAAACGGGGGAACAGTTGCTACTTTTTATTTGACCACCTCCAGCAATCCATCTGCCAGGGTGCGGTCATTGCTTAAACGGGGTACTTTGTTCTGGCCGCCCAGTTTGCCTTGGCGCTTCATGTATTGCTGGAACGCATCTGGCGGCAGGGCCGTCACGCGCAGATTGGCCAGAATGTTGCCCGAAATAAGGTCATCATAATAGCTGTTGCGGCGGCGCAGGTGCCAGTTAAGGGCTTTGGCGAAGCGCACCGGGTCATGGGGCGGCGTATCAAAAGCAATGAACCACTCGTGGTAAGAAGGTCCTTCGCCCTGGCTTACGTAAGGCGCCACAGTAAACTCGGTGACGGCTACTTCGGGAAACTCCTGCATGGCCTCGTGCAGCGCCCCTTCCACTTCTTCGCCAATCACGTGCTCGCCAAAGGCGGAAATAAAATGCTTTAGGCGGCCACTCACAATCAGTTTGTGCGGGAAGAGGGACGTGAACTTGACGGTGTCGCCAATGGAATAGCCCCACAGCCCCGCGTTGCTGTTGATGATGAGCGCGTAATTCACCCCGGTTTTCACCTCGGCCAGCGAAAGACGGCGCGGATTGGGCTGGTGGAATTCCTCAGCGGGGATAAACTCGTAATAGATGCCGCTGTCGGCTAGCAGCAGTAAGCTCGGATCGTCCTGCACGTTCTGGTAGGCAATGAATCCTTCAGAGGCCGGGAACGTCTCAATGGAATCAATCTTGCGCCCGATGCTTTCAAATAACTTGGCTCGGTACGGCGCGAAATTCACGCCGCCGTAGACAAACAGGTTGAAGTCTGGGAAAACGTCTTTGATCTGCTTGCCGGTGCGCGCCATGATTTTGTCAAAGTACATCTGCACCCACGGCGGTATGCCCGAAATGAGCGTCATGCGCTGGTCTATGGTTTCCTGCACAATGGCCTCCAACTTGGTTTCCCAGTCCTCAATGCAGTTGGTGCCGTAGCTGGGCAGTTGGTTGGTGCGCAGGTAAGCGGGTACGTGGTGATTCACAATGCCAGACAAGCGGCCCGTGTTAATCCCGGCCACCTGCTCCAACACCGGACTTCCGCTCAGGAAAATGAGTTTACCGTCCAGGAACTGAGACTTGCCGGTTTCCTGAATGTAGTTGAGCAGTGCGTTTTTGGCCCCGTTGATGTGGTTGGGAATAGAATCCTGGGTGATGGGAATGTACTTGGTGCCCGAAGTGGTACCGGAGGTTTTGGCGAAATAAAGCGGCAAACCCGGCCACACCACGTTTTGCTCGCCCTGTTTCAGGCGGTCAAAGTACGGGCGCAGGGCCTCGTAATCGCGCACGGGCACGGCCTGGGCAAATTCCTGCGGCGTTTGAATGTCTTTGAAATAATGGTCTTTCCCGAAGGAAGTGTTGGCCGCTTTGCGGATGATGGATTCAAAAATCTGCTGTTGTGCCTGGGCGGGCCTTTCCATCCAGTTGTGCTGCCGGGCGTGTACCCACGCCGCCAAAGGTTTACTCAAGAACGCTTTTACACCCATGTAGACCAAGTTGGTTTTGACCTCAAAATCGGAAATCTAGCTAAAACAACCGAAGCTGCTTTCCATTTCTGGCTTTGAAATTGGGTAAAGATAGTAATCTTACGCAAGTTCTCAGGTGCAGTGCTCTTTCTTGTGTTTCCGGCTCGTTTTCTTCAAAGTACCCCTAAAAGCCTTCGGTTCTACCGGCTTTATTCCCGTGCATGGCTGCTGCGCGAAGCTGGTTTCACTCCATTTTGGCCGATGGGGCTGGTATCTTTCTGCGGCGGGCGCGGTAAAAACAATTCTTTGCCTTTTTTAGTATTTAGTTGAACATACAAACCAAACCCATATAATCATGGCAAATAACACAGGTACAGGCGTCTGGGAAGGCGGCCTGAAAGACGGAAAAGGAACAGTTTCTACCCAAAGCGGCACCTTAGATGCCCGCTACTCCTTCGGGTCGCGCTTTGAGGAGGACGTAACCGGCACTAACCCCGAGGAACTGGTTGGAGCCGCCCACGCGGGTTGCTTTTCTATGTTCCTGAGCAGCCTTCTGGAGGGAGCCGGTAAAAAAGCGACTTCGGTGAGAACCCAGGCCAAAGTGCATCTAGGGCAGGACAACGGTCCTTTCATCAAGAAAATCGACTTAACCACCGAAGTGGAAGCCCCGGGACTTTCTGACGATGAATTGCAGGAATTGGCTCAAAAAGCCAAAGAAGGCTGCCCTATCTCCCGGGCATTGGCCTCTGTGCCCGAAATGACGTTGAAAGCCACCTTAAAAGGAGCCTAAACTTGGTTTCGGCCGCCGGGGCTGATATCAAATTTTCACTATCTTTGCCCAATAACTGTATTGCATGAGATCATTGGCTAGGGTTGGGTTGCGGCCGTCACGCGACCACAGAATTTCCTTCGGGGTACAATTGGCATTAGTCCTCCTGTGGATGACCTACGGGTTGTTCCTTATTTTTACGGAACCCGACAACTCCACCAACGACCGCCACTTCATCCACTATGTCTTCCTGATTCTGGCCTTTGGGTATCTGCTCTTCATCCTGGCGCAAAACACGTCTGTATTCGGCCGTCAGTCTTATCTGGAGATCACGCCCGCGTACGTGGTAGAGAAGCGGGGACACTTCAAGAAGAAAATAGCCATTCACCTGCAAGACGTGCTGGGAATCTCCCTTAACAATGCCCAGGCGCGTTTCTCCATGCGCGATGGCACCCGTTGCCAGGTGAACCTGAAACTGATCAGTACCCGCAAAGGCCAGCAGATTGCCAAAGCAAAGATTCTGGAAGTAGCCGAAAAACACGCCATTCCGGTAACCGACACCTCTACTTCCGCTAGAAGATAAATCTTATTTGGGTGCTTATTTCCCCAAAACAGGTCCAAAACAGAAGCGGCCACTCTTTGTGGAGTGGCAGCCTCTGTTTTGGGACTGTTTCTTTCTCTTCTCCACATCTGACGCTGCCGACGACAGTGTCATCGTGTAGATCTCGGTGGTCGCCGTATCATTAAAAAGGGGGGGGGGGGGGGGGGGGGGGGGGGGGGGGGGGGGGGGGGGGGGGGGGGGGGGGGGG
>NZ_JBUDXA010000008.1:0-182974 GCF_054956755.1 Rufibacter sp. JT3400010
CTACCCTGCTAGCACTTCTCCAGCGCCTGCAGAATATCGTTCAGGATATCATCGGCGTACTCCAGGCCTACGGAGATTCTGATGAGGCCGGGCGTGATGCCTACGGCCTGGCGTTCGTCTTCGGTGAGTTTGGCGTGGGTAGTGCTGGCGGGGTGTGAGGCGATGCTGCGGGTATCTCCCAAGTTAGCGGTGAGCGACATCAGTTGCAGGCTGTCCAGGAACGTACGGCCGCTTTCCAGGCCACCTTTCAGCTCGAAGCAGAACAGTCCGCCGCCGTTTTTCATCTGTTTTTTAGCGACCTCATAGCTGGGGTGCGTGGGCAGGAACGGATATTTCACCCAGGTCAGTTTGGGATGGTCTTGCAGTTTGGTGGCGATGGAAAGGGCATTGCCCGCGTGGCGTTCCATGCGTACATCCAGCGTTTCCAGGCTCTTACTGAGAACCCAGGCATTAAACGGCGACAAAGCCGGACCCGAGCTTCGGCAGAACAGGTAAATGTCTTTGATTAACTCTTTCTTGCCAACCACCACACCACCCAGTACACGGCCTTGTCCATCAATCCACTTGGTAGCGGAGTGCACAATCAAATCAGCACCAAACTCAATGGGGCGCTGGTTGACGGGTGTGGCAAAGCAGTTATCAACGTTGAAAATGAGGTTGTGCTTTTTGGTGAGCTTGCCCGCCGCTTCCAGGTCAATGATATCCAGACCGGGGTTAGTAGGCGTCTCAATGTAGAGCATCTTGGTGTTCGGTCGAATGGCCGCTTCCCACTCCTCTGGCTTGTCTGCGGGTACGTAGCTGTACTCAATGCCGTATTTGGGCAAGTATTTGGTGATAATGGTATGCGTGCTCCCGAAGATAGAGTTACAGGCCAATAGATGGTCCCCCGCCTTCAGCAACGCCATAAACGAGGCAAACACCGCGCTCATGCCAGAGGCGGTGGCGTACCCGGCTTCGGCACCCTCCAGGGCGCACATCTTATCGGTGAATTCCTGCACCGTGGGGTTGCTGAACCGGCTGTAGATGTTATCATCGGTTTCATCGGCGAAAGCCGCCCGCATGTCCTCGGCGTTGTCAAACTGGAAACTGCTGGTCAGGAACATGGGGGTGGAGTGCTCCATCTCATTCGTGCGCTCCGTTTGTATTCTTATGGCTTTGGTAAGCGGATGGTATTCCATGAGTTAATGTGCTAATTTTTGAATGTGCTGATGTGCTAATGGGTGGGCTGCCTACCACCGTTCTTAGAACGCTGCCCTGTAGCGGCGTTTCACCGTAACGCCGTGGTACTATGAAACGATACCGCCCCCCATTAAGAAAAAGCCCTGCTACACCTCAGAAAGAGGTTTATAGAAAGTTTGAAGCTGAGTTGCGGCAGAGAACCACGGCGTTACGGTGAGACGCCGCGATAGTACAGCGCTCTGGGCTTCTTACGCAGTAATCCTTGCTTCCCAGGTAATCTCGGCTCCGGCTCTTCTCAAGGTCTCCGCTACGGAGCAGTATTTACCCATGGAAAGCTCACAGGCGCGCTCAGCTTTCTCTTGGTCAATGGCACCCTGCAGTTCAAACACCACGTGTATTTTCTTCCAGAGGGAGGGCTCTTTGCCGGTTTCGCGCTCGCCGGAAATATCCATTTTGAAGCCGGTTACTTCCTGGCGTTTTTTCTTCAGAATCATGACCACGTCAATGCCGCTGCATCCGCCCAAAGCCATCAGGAGCATTTGCATGGGACGTACCCCAAAATTCATTCCGCCGGTTTCTGGGCTGGTATCTGTGTGGATGACGTGTCCGTTGGCGTCCTTTGCCTCAAAGCCATAGTCGCCGCTCACGCGGTTCATCTCAATTCTTATCATTTTTATTACGGTTTTACGTCTGTAGGCCTTTACTTTGTAAGTTATAAAGGTACTACATGAATTATTTTCAATATAACCAACCTTTTGAATTAGAAGGTGGGCAAATACTTCCTGAAATCACCATTGCGTACCACACCTTTGGTACTCTGAACGCAAATAAAAGCAATGTGGTCTGGATTTGCCATGCACTTACCGCTAATTCTGATGTGTTGGACTGGTGGGGCGGTATAGTGGGGGAAAGTAAGGTCATTGACCCTGAGCAACATTTTATTGTCTGTGCCAACATTCTGGGCTCCTGCTACGGCAGCACCGGCCCATTGAGCATCAACCCCGAGACGCAGCAACCGTATTACACTTCTTTTCCGCAGGTCACCATCAGAGACATGGTGAAGGCGCACATCCTACTGCGCGAGCACTTAGGCCTGGCCAAAATCCAGATTCTAGCCGGAGGCAGCTGTGGTGGCTTTCAGGTATTAGAGTGGGCCGTTGCCGAGCCGGAAGTAGTGGAGAACCTGTTCCTGTTGGCTACCGCCGCCGCTGAAAGCACCTGGGGCATTGGCATTCACACCACGCAGCGTCTTATGCTGGAAGCTGACGGCACCTGGGGCGAACCCAGCCCAACCGCTGGTGACAAAGGCCTGAAAGCGGCTCGCGCCCTGGGTATACTCACCTACCGCAACTTCCAGATACTGGCCCAAAACCAAACCGACCCCGATCCCGAGAAGCTGGACAATTACCGCGTCTCTTCTTACCTCAACTACCAGGGCGATAAACTAGTGGCCCGCTTCAACGCCTACAGCTACTGGGGCTTGACCAAAGCCCTGGACAGCCATCACCTGGCCCGCGGCCGAGGTGGTCGTTTAGAGCCAGTTTTGCAGAAAATAGCCCAGAAAACGCTCATCATCGGTATCAGCAGTGACATTCTCTGCCCGGTAAAGGAGCAGCAATTCTTGGCCCAGCACTTACCAGAAGCCACCTACGTGGAAATTGACTCCAACTACGGCCACGATGGGTTTATCATTGAAGGTCAGAAAATCTCGCAGCATTTCTCGGCTTGGTATTCTGAAATTCAGAAGGAGAGCCCTGTTGCTGGCACCTATTTATCAGTGTGAAGAAGCCGAGAATGTAGGGGCAATCCTTGTGGTCACCCTTCACGGTAATGAGCAGGTAAGGGCACCACAAGGGATTGCCCCTACATTTCTCTTATAGACAGCTAAAACCCGGAAGTCCGTTTGGGGCCTGCTTAATGAACACAGGCCCCAAACGGACTTCCGGGTTTAGCAGGCGCTTAGAACAGCCCTACAGCTTTCAGCAAGATACGCAGGCTCCAGATAATCACCAGGGTGCCTACGGCAATGAACATGGTTTTCATGGGCAGCCGCCCTGCCAGACGAGCCGCAATGGGGGCTGCCAGCATGCCGCCCACTACCAAACCTACAATGACCTGCAGGTGACTCACGCCTAACATAGCAAAAAACGTCAGGGCACTGGCGAAGGTCACAAAGAACTCCGTAATGCTCACCGTGCCTATCACAAACCTGGGTGTACGCCCCTTGGCTATGAGCGTACTGGTGACCAAAGGTCCCCAACCGCCGCCCCCGAAGGAATCCAGGAAACCTCCGGCCCCGGCCAGCACTCCGGCCAACTTGATTTTCTTGCGTTCTTTGTTTTTCTTGAAGGCCGTGTAGATAATTCTGGCTCCCAGCACCAGCGTGTACGCCGCCAAAATAGGCCGAACGTAATTGGCGTACTCCTCCCCTACTTTCGCCAGAAGCCAGGCCCCTGCAATGGCGCCCAGCACGCCAGGCACCAGCAGCACCTTGAACAGTTTCCGGTTCACATTCCCGAATTTGTAGTGGCTGAAGCCTGAGATACCGCTGGAAAAGATCTCGGCGGTATGGATGCTCCCGCTAATGGCCGGCAGGTTCACGCCCAACGAAAGCAATACCGTGGTACTGGTCACGCCGTAGCCCATGCCTAGCGCTCCGTCTACCATCTGGGCCAGAAACCCGGCGAAGATCATCCAGTAGAAGATAGGTTCAATGCCACCCACGTAGGTAGATACCTCCTCCATGGTGATGGCCGAAAACACAAAACGTCCCAGAATCATAAAGAAGAAAGCCAGAGCTGCGCCCGAGGCAATCAGTTTCCATGGCTTTTCCTTGCGTTGGGGAGCATTATTGGTTCGTTCTTTGACAGCTAGCACTTTGGTGATGTCATTGAGTTGGGTCACTTTGGCGGAGAAATCGCCGGAAAGCTGGTTCCTGATGGACTGCATGTTATCCAGTACCTCGTCCAGTTCTTCGGGGAGCGTCTCGTTGAACGTCTCTTTCAGGCGCTTGGCCATGGTGGGCGATTTGCCGTTGGTAGAGATGGCGATCTTGAGGTTGCCTTTGCGCACCACAGAACTCAGGTAGAAATCGCACAGATCGGGTGTGTCGGCTACGTTCACCAGTTTGCCCTGGCGCTTGGCTTCCAGGCTAATGGCCCGACTGGCTTCGCGGTCGTTCACAGCCACAATCACAATATCAACGCCTGTCAGGTCTTCGGGAGTAAATGCTTTGGCTTCTAACGTGATGGTAGTATGCTCCTGCGCCAGTTGCAGCACCGCTTCATGGAACTGGATGGCCACTACCTTGATAGTGGTCCTGGGAGAATTCTGCAGCAACGCCGTCAATTTCTCCAGGCCTATGTTGCCCCCACCTACCACCAGCACGCGCATCTGTTCCAGCTTCAGGAAGATGGGGAACAGGTTATTTTGTTCTTTGGTGACAGTAGCTGGAGTCATTTTTTAGTTTCTTTGGAAGGAACCAGAATATATCTTTAATCAAATATAATGCAATCTCTAGTAACTCTATCAGGTTTCAGAATTTAAATTCAAGTTTAAGGGCCACTTTCTAAAAAGTAGCCCTTAAACTTGTTCTTCCAATTTCTGAATTTTAAAAGTAAATAACCGCCCTTAGCCTTTTACCAAAACCGGTAGCTAAACCTTAATTCAGCAGCGTACGGTACGCGAAATCGCCGAAGCGCTCGCCTGGGATTCTCTGCTGCTTGAAAGCCGCGAAAGCAACATCCAACTCTTGCAGAATCTCGGCTTCATTCAGGTTCTCTTTGTAGAGTTTGTTCAGACGATAACCTTGCTCATCTCCTCCCAGGTTCAGGTTATAGCGGCCGGGAGCAGTTCCTATAAAACCAATCTCCGAAAGAACCGAGCGGCCGCAACCATTGGGGCAACCCGTCATTCTAATGATGATTTCCTCATCCTGCAGCCCGTGGTTTGCCAGAACACCGTCAATCTTCGTGATCAAAGTTGGCAGGTAGCGCTGTGCTTCCGCTAGAGCCAACGGACAGGTAGGAAGGGCCACACAGGCAATCGCGTTTTTGCGAAGCGGGGAAGCCGCCTCCGTGTGCACGATGACGTTGTGTTTTATCAGAATCTGCTCAATTTCGGCTCTATTTTCTGGCGTGATGTCGCTCAGGATCACGTTCTGGTTACAAGTGAACCGGAAGTTGGCTTTGCCCGTCTGAGCTACCTCCAACAAAGCCGTTTTCAAGGCTACATTGTCCAGGTCTGTGATGCGGCCGTTTTCCACGAACACCGTGTAATGCAGTAGACCGTTGTAACTCGTGGCCCAACCGTAATGATCTACCCGGGTTTTCAGCTCATAAGCGCGGGCTGGCTCCAACGCGAATCCAGTGCGTTTTTCCACTTCTGCCCTAAAAACGTCAAGCCCCATGTTGTCTACGGTGTACTTCAGGCGGGCCAGTTTACGGTCAGCCCGGTTCCCGAAGTCACGCTGCACAGTCAACACTTCGTACACGGCTTTGAACAGCTTCTCATCAGACTCTTCGGTGCTCACATACCCGATTTCAGTAGCCAGACGCGGATACGTTTCGGCGTTTCCGTGGGTGAAGGACAAACCACCGCCAACGGCCAGGTTGAAGCCTTTCAGTTCATCGTTCTCAATGATGGCGATCATCCCCAAATCTTGGGCGAACACATCAGAATCATTGTTAGGCGGAATCACGAGACCAATCTTGAACTTGCGGGGCAGGTAACGGTCTTGGTACAACGGGTCTTCTTCCTCTACTTTGTCATAGATTTTCTCGTCGTCCAGCCACACGTCATAGTAAGACCGGGTTTTAGGCAACAGGTACTCACTAATTCTATCAGCGTACTGGTAAATGCGCTCGTGCAACGGCGATTCCAGCGGGTTAGCGCTGGAAACCACGTTCCGGTTCACATCGCCGCAGGCCGCAATAGAATCCAAACCAGCCAGGTTGAAGGCTTTGATGGTAGGTTTGGTTTTGGTTTTCACGATGCCATGCAACTGCAGGGTCTGCCGCGTGGTGATCTTGATCACGCCGGTAGAGTTCTCACCCGCGATATTGTGCGTGGCGATATACTGCGCAGGGGTCATGAAACCACCCGGCAAGCGCAACCGGATCATGAAGGAAAACAGCCGTTCCAGTTTCTTGGCGGCACGGTCTTCGCGGCGGTCCCGGTCGTCCTGCATGTACATGCCGTGGAACTTCACCAGCGCCGTATCATCCTCGCGAATGGCCCCCGTGATTTCGTCTTTCAGGCTTTCCTTCAGCGTGCCGCGCAAGCCCTGGCTCACCTCTTTTATTTTCTCTATAGGAGATAAATTCTTTTTCTCAGTTGACATGGTAACTGGTGTTTATTTTGACAGGATTGCTCCTGTTGAATTCTGGTTTTCTGTTTCAAGGCTGTTTCTGAGGAAACGGCTTTGAAACAGAAGCATTTAAATACCACAAGTTTGCAACTTGCGTTGCACGCATTCTAGAAAGGCAGTCACGCAAGTTGCAAACTTGCCTAATGGTTGCTCCAAGTTGAAAACTTGAAGCATGGACATTAATAAACGTCTTTTAAATAGCGACCTTCTTCTTTCATTTGCTCCAGGTACACGGCAGCTTCTTCTGGGGAAGAACCAGCACCTAAGCCGATGATTTGCAACAGCGTGTTTTCTACGTCTACGCTCATGGGTTCTTTGGCGCCACACACATACACGTACGCTCCGGAGGTTAACCATTGGTAGAACTCAGTCGCGTTTTCCAGCATCTTGTGCTGCACGTACACTTTCTCCTGTTGGTCACGGGAGAAGGCGGCGTTAAATCTGGTCAACGTGCCGGTCTCGTACCAGTTCTGAATCTCCGTCTGGTACAGGAAGTCGGTGGCGAAGTGCTGGTCTCCGAAGAACAGCCAGTTGCGGCCATCGGCTCCAGTAGCATCACGTTCCGCCAGGAAAGAACGGAAAGGTGCCACACCGGTACCCGGTCCAATCATAATCACGTCCTTGTCAGCCGCCGGTAATTTGAACTGGCTGTTTTTGTGGATGTAGAACTCCAGCGGCTGACCTTCTTTCTGCTCTGACAAATAATCTGAGCAATGGCCGCACAGCAACTCTTCGTTGATTCTGAACTCGTCTCTGGCCACCGTCACATGAATTTCACCAGAATGCGCTTCCAAAGAAGAGGAAATGGAATACAATCTTGGGGCGATGGGCTCCAGAATCTGTAACACTTCTTTGAACTGCTCAGCATCTTTCACCGGGTAGATTCTCAAAAGGTCCAGCAAATCAATGCGGGTAGCCGGAATGTCCTGCTCTACCACCTCGGCATATTTCTTTACTACGCGCTCCGGCAAAAACGTGATGTTCAGTTTATCGTGCAGCAGCTCGCGTACGGTTGATTCGCTGTTGCGGTGCAGCACTTTCTCATCTGGCGAGATGCCAGTTACTTTCAGGATAGCCTCAATGGTAAACGGACGGTTTTTAGGAACCACGCCCAAAGCGTCGCCAGGTTCGTAGGCTAAATCCTCGGCCTCAATCTCAATGTGGTGCGTGAGTTTGTTTGACCCAATGTCGTTTAGAACGATGTTGGTCAGGATGGTGCCGTTATAGATTTTCTTGCCTGCTTTTTTGGCGGGAGCAGCAGCGGCAGCCGGGGCTGAAGCCGGAGAAGCTGTCTGGTTTAGGGACTGCAACACGCTCTGGAACCAGGCGTTGGCCTCGTCTTCGTAATCTACGTCGCACTTCTGGATAGGCACCAAGGGACTTCCGCCTAAACGTTGTAACTGGGCATCTACGTCTTCACCGGCTTTGCAGAACAGCGGGTAGGCAGTGTCACCCAATGCCAGCACGCTGTACTTCAGTTTGGGCAGCTTTTTGTCGGTTTGGTGCACATAGTCGTAGAACTTTTGGGCACCGGCGGGCGGGTCTCCCTCTCCCTGCGTACTGATGACGGTTAAGAAATATTCTTCCTTCTCCAGGTCGTTCAGGCGGTATTGGTCTAAGCTGACCACTTTGGCATTGATCCCAGATTTCTTTGCTTTGCTCGCAAAATCAGTAGCTACACGCTTGGAGTTACCGGTCTCGGTGCCATAGGCGATAGTAATCTTTCCTACCGAAGGTTTAGGAACTTCGGCCACTGCGCCTGTTGAGGGAGCCGAGGCCGTTGCGCCCTGTGAGGCAGTAACCCCCGCCAGGTAGCCGCTCATCCAGATTTGTTCCTCTTTAGACGATTGCTGGACCAGTTCCAGGAAGGTTTTTAATTTAGCTTCTGCTAACATAGCTTTGATATTATTGAAGTACTAAGCCTACTTGTTCAGAAACCGGCTTGAAGTAATGTTCTCTACTTAGGTTGTTAGTGAACCACTTGAACTCTTGGTGCAAGTTCACCACTTTGCCTATAATCACGAGCGAAGGCGACACAAACGTCTTTCCGCCCAGGTTCTTTTCGTACTCATACAGGCTGCTGGTTTGCACGTGCTGCAAAGGCGTGGTGGCCTGTTCTACTACCGCCAGTTGTTTCTCCTCTGAGATGCCGTGGCGCGTCAGTTTCTCTACTACCTCCCCTAGCCGCTCACTAGACATGTAAAACACCAGCGTGTCTTCGGTCTGAGCCAACTCCTGCCAATAGGCATCGGTGAGTTTGCTGTAGGTGTAGAAAGTGAGGAAACGAACGGCGGTGGAGTGTTGCCGGGCCGTTAGCGGGATTCCCGCATAAGCGGCCGCGCCCAAGGCTGCGGTGATGCCCGGGATGATTTCGTACTCAATCTCGTTGGCTACCAGGCTTTGCAGTTCATCCAGCACATTGGAGAAAATAGACACGTCTCCGCCTTTCAGCCGAAGTACCTGTTTACCTTGCAACGCATATTCTACCAGTAATTCATTGATAGTGGCTTGAGGAGTGGTGCCATGGCTGCGGCACTGCTTGCCCACGTACACGACCTCGGCAGAAGAAGCTGCATAGCTTTGCAGGATTTCGGCACTCACCAACCGGTCCACCAGAATCACCTCAGCCTGCCGCAACGCTTTTACCGTCTTCACGGTAATCAAATCAGGGTCACCGGGACCGGCTCCTGCTATGATTACTTTTCCTTTCTGTGGCGCTGCTTGCATGGTTTAATTATCTTGTTCCCGAACCTCCGGCGAAGGAGATTCGGGCTTGGTGTTTGGGTATTCTGCTTTAGGCCCGTTTTCTAGATTTCAGGCCAGAAAGGCTTCTCAGTGGCTTCGGTAGAAATCATGCAGGCTCCTACCGTTACATTGCTGGTTTCATCAATCAAGATGGCACCACCGTTGGCTCTAAGTCTCCTGTAAGAATCAAAGGCAATCGGCGAGGCTGTTTTGATGGTGGCCTTCACTACATCGTTAAGACCCGCCGAAACCGGAGAAAGTTCTTTTTCCAGTGAATTCACATTCAGTTTGTACTCTAGTTCTTTCACCACGCAGCGCACGGTGCGGCTGTTGATTTGCAACAGGTAGCGGTTACGAGGCACCAGTGGCGTGTTGCTCATCCAGCACAGCACTACTTCAAACTCCTGAGCCACCTGTACCGGAGCGTCCTGCTTTACAATAGAATCGCCGCGGCTAATGTCCACGTCGTCTTTCAGGTGCAGGATGGCGCTCTGCGGAGCGAAGGCTTCTTCCACTTCCTCGCCGCCTACTTCCACGGCAGAGATAGTGCTTTCTACGCCGGATGGCTGCACCACTACTTTGTCACCCTTGCGGTAAATGCCGCTGATGATTTTGCCGGCGTACCCACGGTAATCAGGCAATTCCTCAGTCTGAGGACGAATCACGTACTGCACCGGGAAACGGCCTTCAGTAAGGTTAATATCTTCGTGTACTTCCACGGTTTCCAGCACGCTCAAAAGAGACTCGCCTTCATACCACGGCATGGAAGTAGATTTCTCCACAATGTTGTCGCCATTAAGGGCACTGATGGGAATATAGGTCACATCCTTCAAGCCCAGAGATTTTGCCACCTGTGAGTAGTCAATCACGATGTTGTTGTAGACTTCCTCTGAGTACTTCACCAAGTCCATCTTGTTAATGGCTACCACCACGTGCGGAAGGTTCAGCAAAGACACAATGATGGAGTGACGGCGGGTTTGCTCTACTACCCCATGACGGGCATCAATAAGAATGATAGCCAAGTCTGAGTTAGACGCGCCGGTCACCATGTTGCGGGTGTACTGGATGTGGCCTGGCGTATCAGCGATGATGAACTTGCGCTTAGGCGTAGAGAAGTATTTGTAGGCCACGTCAATAGTGATGCCTTGCTCCCGCTCAGCGCGTAAACCGTCAGTTAACAAAGCTAAGTCCACCTGGCCTTCTTCGCGGTTCTTGGTGCTTCGCTCAATGGCCTCCAGTTGGTCTACCATGATGGATTTGCTGTCATACAACAAACGTCCAATCAAAGTACTCTTGCCATCGTCTACGCTACCGGCGGTTAAAAATCTTAGAATATCCATTTCAAATGAGTTCTGAGTCTTGAGTGCTGAGTCTGTTTGGATGCTGTTTTAGAAAATCAGCTATAAAACAATGGATTCTTCACCAAGCTTCTCTTTCTATATCTTTCGGCTACGCCGATACAATTACTTTTTTCACTTTCATGAGGCGGAGCCGAACAATTCTCTCATTCACTCCCATCTCTCAATCATTCAATTCCTTAGAAGTAGCCGTTTTTCTTGCGGTCTTCCATAGCGGCCTCGGAAACACGGTCATCAATGCGGGTCTGGCCGCGTTCGCTGGTGTTGGTAGCGATAATCTCGTTGATGATGTCATCCAGGGTAGAAGCGCTGGACTCTACGGCGGCAGTACAGGTCATGTCGCCTACGGTGCGGTAACGAACCACTTTGCGGGTCACCACATCATGGTGGTCAAGCGTTACAAACTCATTGGTGGCAACCAGGCGGCCATCAAACTCCAGCACCTCGCGCTCATGGGCGAAGTAGATGGACGGCAACTCAATTTTCTCGCGACGGATGTAGTTCCAGATGTCCAGCTCAGTCCAGTTACTGATAGGGAACACGCGCACGTTTTCGCCTTTGTTGATTTTGCCGTTGTAGGTGTTCCACAGCTCAGGACGCTGCAACTTAGGATCCCAAGAACCGAACTCGTCACGCACGGAGAAAATGCGCTCTTTGGCGCGGGCTTTCTCTTCGTCACGGCGGGCACCACCAATACAAGCATCAAACTCAAACTCCTCAATGGTGTCCAGCAAGGTGTAGGTCTGCAACCCGTTGCGGCTTGGCAATTTGCCTTTTTGCTCGGTGAGGCCTTTGGCTTTGATGGTGTCTTCCACGTTGCGCACAATCAGCTTCTCGCCAATTTTTTCGGCCAGGTAATCTCTGAAGTCTAAGGCTTCCTCGAAATTATGGCCGGTGTCAATGTGCACCAGCGGGAAAGGGAACTTGCCAGGTCTAAAGGCTTTCAAGGCCAAATGCACCAACACAATAGAGTCTTTTCCGCCGGAGAACAACAGCGCGGGGCGCTCAAACTGACCTGCTACTTCCCTGAAGATGTGAATCGCTTCTGATTCAAGCTGGTCCAGGTAATCTAATTTATAT
This sequence comes from Rufibacter sp. JT3400010, assembly GCF_054956755.1. Classification (NCBI taxonomy): domain Bacteria; kingdom Pseudomonadati; phylum Bacteroidota; class Cytophagia; order Cytophagales; family Hymenobacteraceae; genus Rufibacter; species Rufibacter sp. JT3400010. Next base: position 11,731 of record NZ_JBUDXA010000008.1, read on the forward strand.
GCTGACATAATCTGTAAATGCTATCTAAACAATTTTGGCTAATGAGTTGGCTACCCCCGGCTCCTGCTCGGTCACGTGCAAACCGCATTCTTTTTTGCTGGCGTCTTCCCACCACCAACGCCCGGCCCGGAAATCTTCGCCCGGCTGGATGGCGCGGGTACAAGGGGCGCAGCCGATGCTGATAAAGCCTTTGTCGTGCAGTTTGTTGTAAGGAATGTTGTTCTGTTTGATGAACGCCATCACTTCCTCAGTGGTCCAGTACAGCAGCGGGTGGAACTTGATGAGCTTGTTTCCTTCGTCCCACTCAAACTTAGGCAAGTCACTGCGGCCCTGGGAATGCTCGGCTCTTAGGCCGGTAATCCAGACGGCGTTGCCTGCCAGCGCGCGTTTCAACGGCTCCACTTTTCTGATGTGGCAGCAGTCTTTGCGGTTCTGGGTAGACTCATAAAAGGAGTTAGGACCGGTAGAGGACACAAACTCCTCCAGCTGCTCATTGTTAGGATAATAAGGCTTGATACGGGTGTTGTATGCCTCATTGGTCCGGCTCCATACCGAGTACGTCTCAGGGAAAAGGCGGCCGGTGTCTAACGTGAAAATGCTGATGGGGAACTGGTTTTCAAGGATGTGGTGAGAAATCACCTGGTCCTCAAAGCTGAAGCTGGAAGAGAACGTCACCTCATTGGGGTAACGGCTCACCAGCAGCGCGAAAGTCTGGTCTATGGTTAAGCCTTCTGTCTCTTGTATAAGTTGAGACACATGCTCTTGTGAAGAAGAGGCCATGGCAAGAAAATACGTTTGAAAAAGAAATTGAATTTATGGGGTGCCGTCTAGGCAATAGAATTTGGTTGATTGCTAAGGATTAGCAACAACAGCAGCAGGTGCTGCAACAGCAGAAACGCATTCGCATTATGTAAGATGAATAGACCATGTAGTCTTTATCTGGCTGTTTTTAAAAGATGACGCAAAGATAGGGGCCGAATTTTACAAATCAAGTTTTCCTATCAATTTAGTAGAGTTTAACAATTAAAAATCAGCAGGTTTCCCTGCCTTTCGTTACGCTTCTACCAACAAAAAATCTAAAGCATTAACGTAATCTCAATTAGGGAGTTCCTTTTTTTAAGGTAGTTTCCTAAAAGTAACGAGAAAACGTCTGCTTCATGAGTAAAACCAATCCACCTCCCTGAAAAGTTTCCCAATGGTTACTATTATATGTACCTACTTATGAATAATTTAGACAGCCTTGTTCCCTCGCTCGCCTCTGGCGAGTGTGAGCTACCTGCGGCGTCCCGCCGCTTGTATAACATTAAGAATAGCCCAACAAGCGGCCAGAGGCCGGAGGTAGCTCACACTCGCCAGAGGCGAGCGAGGAAAATTAAAAGCTACTGAATATACAATTGTCCAGAAATCTTCTCTTAAAGGCAAAAGACATCCAACCGCAATGGCTACCTTCACGGCCGTATATCTTCTGTTTTCATGCACACCTTAGAACAATTACAGGCCGGTGAACTGGCAGGCGCTACCAGAGTGAAACTTTCCTGCGGATTAACCGAAGTCCCCTCCGAAATATTTGACTTAGCCGAAACGCTTGAAATCCTAGACCTTTCCGGTAACCACCTGACCAGCCTGCCCGAGGATTTTACCCGCTTGCAGAATCTGCGCATCGCATTTTTCTCAGATAACGACTTCACCGTTTTCCCCCAGGTGCTGGGCAAACTTCCCCGTCTGGAGATGATTGGTTTCAAAGCCTGTAAGATTAACCACATAGCCGAGGATGCCATTCCGCACACCACCCGCTGGCTTATTTTGACCAATAACCAGATTGCAGAATTACCCGCTTCCATTGGGAAATGTGCTCACATGCAAAAACTGATGCTGGCCGGAAACAAGTTGAAACAGCTGCCTGAGGAAATGGCTACTTGCCAGAACCTGGAGTTGTTGCGCATCTCAGCAAATGAGCTTACAGCACTTCCGGAGTGGTTATTCGCTTTACCGCGTTTGTCCTGGCTGGCTATTTCGGGTAATCCCTGCACCCAGCACCAGCAGGTAATAGCAGATTTGCCCGAAGTGCCCTGGAGCGATTTGACCTTGGAAGAAGAATTAGGTCAAGGTGCCTCCGGCATCATTTCACGGGCGATTTGGCGAAATCAGGCCAAATCCAGTCAACAGGTAGCCGTCAAAGTATTCAAAGGTGAAGTAACCAGCGATGGTTTGCCCGAGGACGAGATGCAGGCCACGCTGCTTGCCGGCGCCCACCCCAACTTGGTGCAGGTATTGGGAAAGCTCAGCCAACACCCGGCCCAAAAGCAAGGTCTTGTTTTTGAGTTGATTCCGGCCGGATACCGCAACCTGGGAGGCTCCCCCAGCTTTGAATCCTGCACCCGTGATGTTTATGCTGAGGACACGGTTTTCACCCTGGAAGAAGCTATCAGCATCTCGTCAGGCATTGCTTCCGCCGCCGCGCACTTGCACGCCCGCGGCATCTCGCACGGCGACCTTTATGCGCACAACACCTTGGTAGATGAAACAGGTCATCCGCTCTTCGGAGATTTTGGCGCGGCAACAGTGTATGACCGGAACAACACTGCATTGGCCTTGGCATTAGAAAAACTGGAGGTGCGGGCTTTTGGGTGTTTGCTGGAAGATTTGCTGGACCACCTTACGCCCCAAGATAAGATGCAGGAACGGGCGCAACAGCTTCTTCAATTGAAACACGAGTGCATGCAACCCCAGGTGCAGAACCGGCCATATTTTGCGAGCATTGTGGAGCAGATAGCTTCTGTTTCTTTATAAAACCAAGTTCTCTCCGGAAACCTATTCTAATAAATTGTTTTTGAAGTTCAGCAGTTTCAGGTCTGTTTCCCAGAAAATAGACCTGAAACGGAGCCAATCTCCGTGGTCCAGAAAAATTAAGAAACCTCTATACGTCTAATACGGTACATGTAATTTCAGACATTCCCTGGAACTTCACCTATCCGTAGAATCCGTATGGCGAAACATACCTATGACATGGGGTTGATTGGCAACTGCGCCTATCTGGCCCTCATCCACAAAGACACCAATATTGAATGGCTGTGCTGGCCTCGTTTTGACAGCAGTTTTGTATTCGGCCCCATGATGGACCGGCAAAAAGGCGGGGAATTTTCCCTGAAGCCTGATGCCGAGGACTTCACGTCCCACCAATACTACGTAGAGAACACCAACATTCTGTGCACCGAAATCACCTGTCAGGATGGTTCTTACCGCGTCACAGATTTTGCCCCCCGTTTTAGGCAGCACCAGCGCTACTACAAGCCCTTGATGCTCATCAGGAAAGTGGAGCCGATGTCCGGTTCACCGCGCATCAAAGCTATTTGCCAACCGGTGGGAAACTACGGGCAACTGGAGCTAAAGCGCCGTCGCAGCAGCAACCACATCGCGTTTTTAGGACTGGACGAGGAAGTGCGCCTCACCACCAATGCCTCCCTGAGCTATATTCTGGAAGACCGCCCTTTCGTCTTGAATGAGACACTGTATTTTGTGGTGACCTACGGCGCACCGTTGGAGGCCAATCTGGAAAGCACTTCTGAGGAATTCCTGCGGCAGACCACCCGCTACTGGCGCATGTGGGTGAAGAACACCAGCATCAGCAACTTCTTCCAGGAGCAGGTGATTCGTTCGGCCTTGGCCTTGAAGATACACCAGTACGAAGATACCGGCGCCATCATCGCGTCGCCTACTACCAGTTTACCGGAACACCCCGGCAGCGGCCGCAACTGGGATTACCGCTTCTGCTGGATGCGCGACACGTATTACATCCTCAATGCCTTCAACAACATCGGGCACTTTGAGGAAATGGAGCGGTACTTCCACTTCATCGCTAACATCACGGCCAAAGATACCCAACGCTACCAGCCGCTCTACTCCATCAGTGCGCAGAGCAAGTTGACGGAGATAGAATTGGAACTGGACGGCTACCTGGGCAACAAACCGGTGCGCATAGGGAACGATGCCTACACGCACATTCAGAACGATGTGTACGGTCAGATTCTGGTAGCCTTGCTCCCGCTCTATGTAGACCGCCGTTTCAATGATGCTGAGCGCATAGAATCGCAGAAACTCATCTACAAGACGCTGTACAAAATACGCGACACCATGCATGAGCCCGATGCCGGTTTGTGGGAGTTCCGGGATTTCGCGCAGTACCATTGCTACACCTACCTGTTCCATTGGGCCGGAGCCTCAGCGGCGGCCAGCGCTGCCCGCTACATGGGCGACGAAGAACTGGGTCAGTTAGCTACCAAACTCATGGAAGAAGCCGCCGCTAAAATAGAGGAGTGCTTTGACCCTGCACAGGGCGTGTACACGCAGGCCATCGGGAAAAACCACATGGACGCCAGTACCCTGCAGCTCATTATGATGCACTACCTGGACCCGGCTTCTGAAAGAGCCAAAACGCACCTGGAGGCCATGGAGAAAGAACTCAAAACCCCCGAAGGACTTTTCTACCGCTACAAACACGCCGATGACTTCGGGGTGCCGCAAAGCACCTTCCTGATTTGTGCCTTCTGGTACATTGAGGCGCTGGCCTGCGTGGGCCGCGTGGAGGAAGCTACCGCTGAGTTTGAAAACATCTTGCAGTACACGAACCATTTGGGCTTGCTCAGCGAAGACGTAGACTCCAAAGACGGTAGCCAATGGGGAAACTTCCCGCAGGCGTACAGCCACGTGGGTTTACTTAACGCCGCTTACCGCATTTCCAAACGTCTGGATAAACCATCGTTCCTGCTGTAGAGCGCAACTTCTGTTATCAAACAAGAAAGGCTTACCAGTTTGGTAAGCCTTTCTTGTTTGATGCATTTTAAGGTTGATTTTCTGAAAAGGGTGCTGAAACGGAAGTTGGCGTAGATGCTCGTAGGACCTTCGGACACTACAAGGTCTTTTGAGCAACGCTGTAGCTGTTAGTTCGGCTGTGCGTAGAGTTAGCGCCAGCGCTCTACGCACCCTTGGACAGCCAATCTCCTGATTGGCGTTACGGAGCCTTAGCAAAACGCACCTCAAGAAGCATGAAATCAGCAAAAGTCAGTTTGAAGCTTTCGCTTCACGGAAGTTGCAAACTTCCGGTCATGGTAGGTCCAAGTTGAAAACTTGAACCATGTTCTTTCTGGTGGATGAACGCAAAAATCAATCAAACCCGTTTCGGGCCTGTTTTCCTTCAAACAGGACCGAAACGGGCTTTAGTAATTTTTACTGTTCAGCACACATGGCCTGCAACAGCAAACGTACTTCTTTGGTATTGTCCACGTTGAAACGGGCCAAGGAACGTTTGCTTCCTACTTTGATGGTGTAGGCTTCCTTGGGCATTATCTTGAACATGTCTTCATCAGTTCGGTCATCGCCTATGCCCAACAGGAAATCATGCGGATGCTCAGCGAGCCAGTTCAAGGCGGCCAGCCCTTTGTTCACCTCTACGTTTTTGATCTCTAAGACTTTGTTGCCCTCCATTACCTGCAGGTTAATGTTAGAGGCCAGGTACTGCAAGTGGTTGCTCAGTTCCCGGGCACGCAACTCGCCCAGGCCTGGATCTACTTTCCGGTAATGCCACACCAGGGAGAAATCTTTTTCCTCTATGAAAGAGCCAGGGGTTCGGCTTACTAAAAGATCCAGAATTGGTCTTATTTCCGCTTTCCAGTCGCTGGTGAGGTGGTGCAGCATTTGCCATTCCTGGCCTTGTTCCTTGCCCCAAACCCCGTGCTCAGCAATGATATCCACGTCCAGATGGCCCAGCCATTCTTCCAACGTAGCGCGGTCGCGGCCACTGATGATGACCACTTTGTTATTATCTTCCTGCGCCAGGCAGCTTAAGACCTGCAGCAACTCTTCATCTGGGCTGGCGTGCTTGGGGTTGTTGGTGAAAGAAGTGAGCGTACCATCATAATCCAGGAATAGGATGCGTTGGTCTGCTTTGGTGTATGCCTCCAGAAGTTCTTCTCGTTCTTCTTCAGAAAGGTATTGAGTGGCCAGGCTCATCTGCTTCAGTTTGATGTAGTCTAACCGGTTCATGAAAATACTCACCCAGTGGTGGATGTCATAGCGTTGCAAGATTTCCTGCATGTGCTGCATCCTTAGTTTCTGCTCCCCTTCTGGCATCACCATGGCTTCCTGCATGGCCCGTACCATGGCGCCCAGATCATTGGGGTTAATGAGGATGGCATCTGACAGTTCCTTGGCGGCACCGGCCATTTCACTAAGAATGAGGACACCGCTCTGGTCCAACTTACTGGCTACAAATTCTTTGCAGACCAGGTTCATGCCGTCTCGCATGGGCGTTACCAGCGCAATGTCGGCCAGGGAATACAACGCCGATAGTTCCTCTAAAGGGAATGAGCGGTAGAAGTATTGGATAGGGTTCCAGGTGATGGTACGGTATGAACTATTGATGCGGCCCACCAGTTCGTCTATGGTTTCCTTTAACTCCCGGTATTGTTCTACCTGGTCGCGGGACGGTACCACCAACATAAACAACGTTATTTTCTCCCGGAACTCGGCATGCTCCTGCAATAGTAATTCAAAGGCTCTGAGGCGCTGCGGAATGCCTTTGGAGTAATCCAGCCGGTCAATGGACAGCATCACTTTCTGGTCGTGCAAGGCCTCGCGGTACTCCACCAGTTTTTCTTTCATCTCTTCTGATGCCGCCAGTGAAGCATATTTCTTATAGTCAATGCCCATGGGGAAGGCATCTACCATGATCTGGCGGTTACCGTTGTCAATAAGGCCTTGCGTGATGCTCCAGCCTACAATTCGGCTCACCGAACTGAGGAAGTGCCGCGCATCGTCATAGGTATGGAAGCCTATTAGGTCAGCACCCAACATGCCTTTCAAAATCTGCTCGCGCCAGGGCAACAGCCGGAACACTTCAAAAGACGGAAACGGGATGTGCTGGAAAAACCCGATGGTGCTCTCCGGTAACTTCTCCCTGATCAAAGCGGGCAGCAGAAGCAGTTGGTAGTCATGCACCCAAATGGTGTCGCCGGGTTGGGCATGCTCCATCACGGCGCGGCAGAATTTCTGATTCACTTGTTGGTACGCCTCCCAGAAGGTATCGTCGTAGACGGCGTACTGGCTGAAGTAGTGAAAAGAAGGCCACAGCGTTTCATTGCTGAACCCCTCGTAAAAATCCCGGATTTCGCTCTCCGTCAGGAAAACGGGTTGCATGCTCTGCTCAGACAAATCTTTGATGACCTGCTCCTCCTCAGACGCATCAGTGAAAAAGGTGCCGGGCCATCCAATCCAGATATTGTCACCGGTTTTATAAATAGACCCTAAACCCGTTGCCAGACCTCCTTCACTGGTTTCATATGTTAATCCGCCTTCGGTGCGTTGAACTTTAATGGGAAGCCGGTTGGAGATGATGATTGTTTTAGGCATAGTATAGTATTTGGTAGGAAATAGCGATGTGCCCGCAAATGAGAGATAGGTTCTCTCGTCTTTTCTTGTAGACAGTAGCCTATTGGTAGATTCTGCCGGGCAACCGCTTTTATATTTACTCATTTGGCAGCCCATAGGTTAAAACTTAGTTGAAATTCCAGGAGAACGGGCACTACGTTGCAGATAGGCAGCGCAGAAGTCAGACAACCTTTCAGCGCCTCTGGGGTATGTATGAACTTGTTTTTGCTTAGAATTAGAAAAGGAATGCTAGAACAGATCAGACATTTCGCCCTGGATCATCTTCCTCAGTTCCTGCAAAGTGCCGGTGTGGTTATAGGGGCCTTGGTAGGAGGCATACTTATCAAATGGCTTCTTTTCAAAGTGTTAGCGGCGTATCAGCATTGGTTTCCGCACTCTTGGGTAGAGGCTATTTTGGTCAAACTCAGCAAACCGCTCTCTTACTTTCTGCCACTCCTGCTTCTTTCCACCTCCCTCCCGGTTATTCCGCTGGCTCCAGAACCAAGGGAAGTAGCGAGGCGGGTGTTAGAGATTCTACTAACGTGTGCCTTTGCCTGGTTTCTGATTGGCTGGGTGAATGTGGTACAATACCAGGTCAGGAAGAAACACCAATTAGACAAAGCAGACAACATTAGGGAACGGAAACTGTTCACGCAGCTTCAGTTTATCCGGCGCATTGCTGTCATACTCATTATCTTCTTTGCTGTCTGCCTCATTCTCATGAGTTTTCCCACTGTACGGAGAATAGGAACAGGTTTGGTGACTTCGGCGGGTATTGCGGGTATCATCCTGGGTTTTGCCGCGCAGCGCTCCCTGGGTAATTTGTTGGCTGGTTTTCAGATTGCGTTCACCCAACCCCTGCGCATTGATGACGTGCTGGTGGTGGAGAACGAGTGGGGCCGGGTAGAGGAAATCACGCTCACCTATGTAGTGTTGCGTATCTGGGACCAGCGCCGCCTGGTGCTGCCCATCAACTACTTTATTGAGAAGCCCTTCCAGAACTGGACCCGCACCAACTCCGAACTTCTGGGAACCGTTTTCCTGTACCTGGACTACACCGCTCCCATTGAGGCTTTGCGCCAGGAACTTGCGCGCGTGCTGAAGGAAACGCATCTGTGGGACGGACGCGTAGGAATCTTACAAGTCACAGAATCTAAGGAGAGAACCCTAGAACTTCGGATCTTGGTCAGTGCCGCAGATTCTTCTGCTTCCTTCGATTTGCGCTGTTTTGTCCGGGAGAAACTGGTGGGTTTTATTCAGAAGAATTACCCAGAGTGTCTGCCGGTTACCCGGAATGTAGGGTTTGTGGATAGTGCTAAATTGCCGTTTGTGCCTATGGGGTAAGGGAGGTGAAGGGAATATCCATCTTCTTTTATCAGTAAACTTTCGCTGTGTGTAGAGTTAGCGGCAGCGCTCTCCGCATTTGGTGGATAGCCAATCTCCTGATTGGCGAAACTGGAGGGTGGATTACTTCCTACTTCCTGACTCAGAACTCTGGACTCAACACTCGCTCTGCTGGCGTTTGTCACTTTTCTCCTTGATGAGAAAAGTAACCAAAAGAATCAAGAAGCTCCGAACTCGCTGCCGCTCAGACAAGCGGAGCTTCAGTAAGGTACCACCTGGTAAAAGCCTTTTGTTTCATAGGGAGCTTACGGCATTGCTGTTTGAACCGCTGCTGCGTGCGCTTCCCTCCGCTTCGGGCTACGCAGGCGGCCCTCCGCTTGGGAAGGCGCAGGAGACGGGTTGCTGCTTTTTCCGCTGCAATGCCTTTATCGTCCTGAGGACGGACAGAAGTAAGGTGGTTTGGAGGTAATTGGCTAGAGAGTGGCTTATGGGAGAATTCCCTTCCTGGTATGGGTAGGGGTGGGTTACGCTTTTGCCCTCCTTTTCGGAAAAGCAGCGCAAAAACACCGCAAGAGCAAAAGCTCCCCTCCTAATTTAGGAGGGGCTGGGGGTGGTTACTAATCCTTATAAGGGTCATAGACATCTTCTCCGGCCATGGCTACTCCTAAAGGTCTGAGGGTGTGCAGAATTTTGATGGTATTTCCCTGGTGCTTCAAAACGTCTTCCAGTTTCTTATAAGCTTCGGGGGCTTCATCTGCACCGGCGCCACGGAGTTCTATGTGGTGGGCTTTCATGCGCTGCTGTACGGCCTCAAAATCTACTAAGCCCGGTGAAACCACGGTTTTGCGTTTCACCCCTCTTTTGTCCTTTATCCATTTGGTTTTACCTGCCGCGGCCCGGCGGCTGAGCAGGCGGCCTGCGCCGTGTACCGTTGAATAAAGTCCGCGCACGGCTAACTCGCTTTCTACGCCTTCAATAATGACGGAATTATCAAACATGTTCGCGCCAATGAACCCTTTCTGGCCGGGGAACGCGGGGGTACAGCCCTTTCGAACCACCCAGTATTCTTCGCCCTGGTGTTTCTCAAACCACGCGAAGTTGTGGTGGTTGTGAATGACCTCGGTACTCTGGGCTCCCAAAATCTTTAATACCTGTTCTACCACCACATCGCGGCCCGCATAGGCGTATTCGCCCGCCAGGGCCATGGCCGCAATGTAGTCTTGCCCCAACTCTGAATGAATGTCGAACAAAATGGGGGGTGCATCCATGGAGCCTTCTTTGGCTTTGTCAAAAAAGCTCAGCCCCTGTGACAGCGCAATAAACCCCGAGGCCGTCTTGTGCCCAAACCCCCTTGACCCGAAATGCACGCCCACCCAGAGATAGCCTTTTTCGTCTTCAAACAAATCAATGAAATGGTTGCCGCTGCCCACGGTGCCCAATTGCTCGGTGGCTACTTTGCGTAATTCCCGCTGCGGCTTGAATTCGGCCTTCTTGATATGCTCCAGTACCAGATGGTCAATGCGCTTGGGGTTAGGTCTTCCCACCCCAAACCCGATGGTGCTGACTATTTCATCCATCACGCGGGCTATGTTTACATCGGCCGCCATGACGTTGGTGCGTACGGCTTTGTTTCCGCAGCCAATGTCAAAACCCACCCCAGAAAGCGACACTTTGTTTTTGTAGGCTACGGCTCCGCCGATGGGGTGCGCGTAGCCGTAGTGGGCATCGGCGGTGAGCACCCCAATGTCTTCTTCGCTCACGCAGCGTTTGAGCTGGTCAATAGCGCTTTGGTCAATGATTTCTTCGCCAAATACCGTGATGTTATTAATTACCGTAGCCATGGACCTACAAATTGGTGGTACAGGCTATACGTAAAAACGGCCTTGCGTTTTTTACCTGTATTTAGGAAAATAAGCTTAAAAGTCGAGAGCCCGACCTTTAAAGACAAACTCTCCGCTTTTTAAACACGCGTCTGCTGCCTGATTAGCTACGCTCAACACCCATTCTCAAATTGTTTCTTCCTCCTGATCCAGAGAACGGATTACCCGGCAAGGATTTCCGACAGCAAACACATAGGACGGTATGTCTTTGGTGACCACGCTTCCGGCTCCAATAACGCTTCTATCGCCTATGGTCACTCCGGGGCAAACGACTACACTGCCGCCCAACCAAACATCTTCCCCGATGGTAATGGGTCTGGCAAACTCCACGCCTGAGGCTCTTTCTTTATGGTTCATGGGGTGCATGGCGGTATAAATCTGCACGTTTGGCCCTATCAGCGTTCTGCTTCCTATGGTTACCTGCATCACATCCAGTACCACACAGTCAAAGTTAAAAAACACCTTATCGCCTAGCGTAATGTTTGTCCCGTAGTCGCAGTAAAATGGAGGCTGTATCCAAAGGTCTTCGCCTGCGTTTGGAAGCAAGGCCTTCAGCAATCGGGCTCTCTCCTCTGGCTGGTCTTCCCGCGACTCATTCAATTCTTTGAGGTATAATCTGGTTTGGATTCTTTCTTCTGAAAGTTGCTTGTCCAAGGCATTGTATAGCTCACCAGAGAGCATTTTCTCTTTTTCGGTCTTCATCTTTCGCGGTAGTGTTTATAACCTGTTTTAGCCAAAGTACACTAAAAACAAAGAAGCCCCACTTATAAGGCGGGGCTTCTTTTAATCATATGCTTTGAAATGTTACTTCTTAGGCAACTCTTGCAACAGCACTTCCACGGCTTTCTCCAACTGCTGGTCACGGCCTTGGGAAACTACGGCGGGGTCATTGGCTACCAGGTAATCTGGCTCTAGTTGCGAATTCTCCAGAAACTTGCCGCCGCCCAGAGTGCGGTAACCTACCTGCGGAATCCCGAAGACCATGGTGGGGTCAATCAGGGTTTCCCACCACACAAAGGTACCGGTTCCGGCCACGGGCATACCCACGGTTTTGCCTATGCCCAGTTCTTTGTAGAGTACCGGGAAGATATGCGCGTCTGAGTAGTTGCTCTCGTTCATGACCACAATAGATGGTTTTGTCCATTTGTTGCGGGGCTCGTCTGAGAGGTGCTGGCCGCGAGGAATAAACTCAGCGTAGCGTTTGGTGTTCAGGAAGCTGATGAGGTCGTCGTGCAGGTTTCCGCCGCCGTTGGAGCGGGTGTCTACTACCAAGGCTTCTTTGGTGGCGTTTTTACCCAAAGCCTCTTCATACACGGTGCGGTAACTGGCATCGTTCATGCCTCTGATGTGCACGTAACCTAAACGTCCACCCGACAAGCGGTCTACTTCTTTGCGGCGGTTGTCTACCCAGCGCTGGTACAGCAACTCGCTCAACTCGGTACCGGAAATTGGCTTCACGGTCTCTTCCCAGCGCTGCTTCGTTTTCTCATTATACAAAGACACCAACGTGTACTTGCCCGATTTGCGGTTCAGGAGCTGGTCTACATCGGTGTTGTCTTCAATGGCCTGGCCGTCAATTTTCTCGATGACAATGCCTGGTTTCACTTTAGAACTGGCCCGGTCAAACGGACTCAGATTGATAACCTCTTTCACTTTGAGCCCACGGCCGGTGTATTGCTCGTCATAGAACAGACCCAGAGAAGCAGTGGCATCTGGGTTGGCCGAACGGTGGCTGTAACGTCCGCCGGTATGGGAGGCATTCAGTTCACCCAGCAACTCGCTCAACAGATCAGAGAAATCATAGTTATTGGCGATGTGCGGCAGGAACTGACGGTAGTTTTCAGCATTGGCTTTCCAGTCTACGCCGTGCAGTTCATTCACGTAGAACTTCTTCTCCAGTTCCCTTATCACGTGGTCATACATGTAGGCGCGCTCGGCGGCGGCATTCAGGTTCATCTCGCCGTTCACGCGTAGAGTTTCCTGCTTGCCGTTTTCAGTATCTACCTTCAGAATTTTGCCTTCGGTTAAGACAAACAGGTTTTTGCCGTCTTTGCTCATGACCATGTCACCGCCACGGGCACCCAGTTTGGCCAGTAGTTTGGTGTCATTGTCGCGCAGGTTAGTTACCCACAGGTCGTAGCCTTTCTCGAAGCGGCTCAGATAGAACATGCGGTCGCCTTTAGCAGTTACCACGGCATCTGCCAAATCGGAGGAGGTAGCGGTAAGGCGGGCTTTGCGCTGGGGCAGATTGTCCAGTTCTAGGGCCATACCCGCCGGAGCAGCAGTTTTAGACTTTTCGCCCTTTTTGCCTTTGGCTTTCGGTTCGGACTTTTCGGTTTGGGCGGCGGCTTCGGTTTCGCGTTTTTCCAAGTCTTCCAGCAGCGTGAAATCTTCTTTGCTCAGTTTGAAGCGGTCAAAGCCATCTTGGGTGGTGAAAAGCGCATAGATATCACCGGTGCCGGAGTTGTTACCGTTGCCGCGCAAGCCTTCACGGTTAGAGTAATAGGTGATCATCTTGCCGCCCATCATCCACTGCGGGCTGTTCTCATAGTAACCACTCTGGGTCAGATTGATGATTTCGCCTTTGCCGCTGGCCGAGATCAGGCCTACTTCACTCAACCACTGCTTGGGTTGGTTATACTGCACCAAAAACCACTTTCCGTCTGGCGACCACTCAAAATACTGGTCTCCGTCTGAGTACGAGTAGTTGTTGGCGTTGCCAAGAATGGTGCGCACCTGTTTACTGGCTTTGTTCACCACTTTGAGCTGGACACGTTCTTCCAGATAGGCTACTTCTTTGCCGTCTGGCGAATACGCGGGCTGGAATTCCTCTGCCGCAGTAGCAATAACCGGCTCTTCTTTCAAAACCGTGGAAGCGTAGAAATAAGGCTCGGCGCTCCGCACCAGACTGGTTTCATAGATGTTCCAGCTTCCATCGCGCTCGCTGGCGTACAGAATCTTGCGCCCGTCTGGCGAGAAACTAACGCTCCGTTCCTGCTCCGGCGTATTGGTGATCCGGCGCGTAATGCCGCCTTCTACGGAGGAAACAAACACTTCTCCTCGGTTCACAAACACCACTTCTTTACCATTGGGCGATACCTCCATCTCTGTCATGCCGCCGGAGATGGGCAACACCGTCTCTGGGTTAGAGCGGATGTCTGAATAAAGTTGGATGGCTACTTTCTGCGGCTGCGCACCTGGTTTCAGCGTATAGATGTCGCCGTTGTACGTAAAGGAGAGCACGCCGTCTTTGGAACCGCTCAGGTTGCGGACCGGGTGCTTGGTAAACGTAGTGACCGCCGTGCTCTGCTTCGGGTTTTGCAGACTCATCTTGCGCACGTTGAACGTGCCGTTGGGTTGCTCACTCAGATAATACACGTCCTGCCCGTTGGGCCCGAAAACCGGCTGACGGTCTTCACCCACATTGTCGGTGAGTTTGGTGTGCTGCTTGGTTTTGGTGTTATAGCTCCAAAGATCACGGGCAGAGGAAGAGGTCTGGTGTTTGCGGAAGTTGTTTTCCAGGCTTTTCTTGTCCTGGTAAAGCAGCACCTCGCCAGAAGCATTGTATTTGGCGGCTTCAGCGGGCGTCGTCAACACCATGGCATTTCGGCCACCGCCCAAAGACACGCTGTACAACTCAGAAAAGGCCCCTGACGGGAACATGGCGTTGGACGCCGCGTCTACCCTGGCCGAAGTAAAAATTACGCTCTTGCCGTCTGGGGTGAAGTCTGAAGGCAAATCTGCGGAAGAATGAAACGTGAGGCGTTTGGACTCGCCGCCCTGTGCGGGCATGACAAACACGTCAAAGTTGCCGTAGCGGTCAGAGGCGTAGGCAATGGATTTTCCGTCCGGCGACCACACGGGCATGTATTCATAGCCTTCGTGCATGGTGAGCGGCGTAGCGTTTCCGCCCACCGAAGCTACTTTGTACAAATCTCCCTTGTAACTGAAGACAATGGTTTGCCCGTCTGGCGAAATGGCGGGGGTATTGAGCCAAAGGGGCGTTTGGGTCTGGGCCATGGCTCCCAAGCTACTTGCGCAGCAAAGAGCCAATACGGCTAGAAACCTCTTTTTCATGATGTAAGCGGTTGTTTGTTAGATTGGATTACTAAATGTAATAATTTGTCAGGGCTTATTCAAAAGGAACAAGATTTCAGCTGCTTTTCAGGAAGGGAATATTGATTGGGTGTTTGGGGGATGTTTTAAGGAAAACTGGCGAGAAATAAATAAGCTAATAGGGGCAATCTCTTGTGGTTGCCTCTATTAGCTAGCCTAAGAATGTTTCCTGGCGTAGTAGGACAGGTCGCGACCTGTCCGTACAAATCTCTGAAAAATAGCCTAAAAATGGGAAAGGGCAACCACAAGGGATTGCCCTACAAAATCAGGTACCGTAAATCAGGTGCCGCATTGCTGCCAATGCCAGAAAGGATTGTCTTCTGGTAAAACGGAAAACCGTTTTAGCCCTGTTTCTCAGAATTAAGGGTTAAAACAGTCATTACCTGACTCAGGACTCAGAACTATAGACTCAGGACTCTCTTTAGAACTTTCCTTTCAGGCCTTCCTGGAAGCAGTGGCGGCAGCGGGCTTCGTAGGAATCAGTTTCGCCTAGGAGGACTTTCTCTTGAGAGGCGGCTTTGCGGAAGGAATAGGAGGCGATGTCGCCGCACTGCACGCAGATGGCGTGTACTTTGGTCACGTATTCGGCTACGCCCATCAAGGCAGGCATGGGGCCGAAGGGTTTGCCCAGGTAGTCCATGTCTAGTCCGGCTACAATCACGCGCACGCCGGAATTAGCTAGATGCACACAAACCTCAGTGATGGCCTCGTCAAAAAACTGGGCTTCGTCTACGCCCAGCACATCACAGCCGCTGCCCAGCAGGAGCATGTCATTGGCAAACTGGATGGGCGTGGAACGAATGCTGGTAGAATTATGGGAAACCACGTCTACGTCATGGTAGCGGGTATCAATGGCCGGTTTGAAAATCTCGACACACTGTTTGGCTATTTTGGCACGGTTGAGCCGCCGAATTAACTCTTCGGTTTTCCCCGAGAACATAGACCCGCAAATCACTTCTATCCAACCTCTCCGCTGCCCTTGCTGGCGGTTTCCTACCCGGGGTTCTATGAACATAACTTAACTTAATGTGCTAATTTCTTAAGGTGCTAATGTGCTATCTCTTCCAGAGGATGAGGCGTTTCCACGTTAACTTATGCGAAGGTACTAGCCCTCTCCCCTTCCCTAATGCACAATTTTTCCACACAGTTATTAGAATTGAATGAGTGAGAGATGGATTGAATGAGAGAATTGGTTGATTTGGAGATGTGCTGATGTGAAGAGTTGGAAATGGATCTAACATCTTCAAATTTCCACATCACCAAATCTTCACATTACATCCATCTCTCACTCATTCATTATAAGAAAGATGCGGGAGTTTCGTTTGTTGGGGAACGCGGCAGGTGACGGGGCCGGTGAGTTGGGCTTGGCAGGTGAGGCGCTCGTTGGGGCGCAGGCGACCGTTGTTGCGGAAACGCGTTTCGGGGGCCGTATCTGGGGCCAGGTTTTCGGCTCCGGTGAGCACCACCATGCGGCAGGAAGTACAGCGTCCTTTTCCGCCGCAGGCGTGCATCCAGTCAATGCGGGCGGCTTGCAGGGCGGCCAGAACCGTTTGCCCCGGGGCTACGTTCACCACAACTCCGCCTAGATTTTGAACCGTTAATTCGGCCATATTTCGCTATATTTACGAGCGTATGCTTCCTCCAATGAAAGACAAATATAATCAAATACGTCTGGCCCAGTACAGCCAGAGCCTTGCCCAGCGCCTCAGCGATGAACATTTTGCTCATCATGAGAACGTTACCGCCCAACAGCTGATTTCCTTTACCCCTGTCAAGCAGGTGAACCTGTACATGATCAGGGAGCTGCTCACGCTTTGGAACCATGAGATGGCCAACCTGCGCAGCCCGTACTTTGATTTTGAACATCCCGAGGTGAAAGATGCGCTGGTGCAGTTCATGAACGTGCTTTCGCGCAAGATATCCATCAAACGTCCGCACTTTGAACCCCTGTTGCTGAAGGCCATTCAAGACACGCTGCGTACCGTATTGGAGCCGGTAGCCGTGTTTGAAGAGAAATTCATGCGTCTGGACGACCTTTCGGTGACCAAGCTGCAGGAAAGCCTCAAGTACCAGGACATTGACAAAGACGTGTACCGCCAGTTTCTGGACACCCTGGCCAACGGTACGTTTGACCGCCACCAGGTCATTCCCAGACTGAACCGCTTCCTGGCCGAACACGAAGCCGAGCGGATGTCAGTAGATGAGTTAGTGGGTAGATTCAATGAGTTACAGCCCCTCAGGGTAGAAGATCTGTTTCCAACCGTGGCTGCTCCGGCTCCTGCCCCTACGCCGGCGGTTAGTACGCACGTGGCGACCCCGCAGCCCAGCTTCCGGCCCACGCTGCACGCCGAGCCTAAACTGAACGAACGTTTCCAGGCCGAGCAACGCCCCACGCTCAACGAACGCTTGCGGCAACCTGTGGCTGTCTCCATGGCCGATCGGCAGCAAGACCAGAAAATAGGCTCTCTCAAAGAGGCGATCTCCATTAACCAACGCTTCTCGTTCATCAATGAGCTGTTTGAGGGCGACAACATGGCCTACCACGCGGTCATCAAAAACCTGGACGAGTACCAGAACCCCGACCAGGCCAAGCAGTACCTGGTGCAGGAAGTGGGCAGCAAATACAACTGGAGCCGCAAAGAAGAGCACGTGCAAAAACTCACCAAGCTGATTGATCGCAAATTCGCGTAAGCTTTCTGCCTACTTTTGGCAAAACACACTAAAAGCGCCCGTCTCTGTAAAAGAGACAGGCGCTTTTAGTTTATAGCTTTGTTGAAAATGCTTTTTGTTCTCTTACAAGACTTGGCATAGTGTCTGGGGAACCTGTCCGTAACGCCAATCAGGAGATTGGCTGTCCGTTGGTGCGTAGAGCGCTGACGCTAACTCTACGCACAGCACTATTTGTTTGTGGTTCCCGGTGATTCTGGAGACTCGCATCATCCTAAGGCACAAGTTTGGAAACTCGCGCCTTAATCAGGTGCTGACAACTATGGTGCGGATTTACTTACGTGACTTTCAAGAATGCCTGTAGACACTCGTAAGACTTTGCGTTTTAAAGCCTGTTTTGCCAAAAATAACCCCAAAACAGAGAATGTCTTGCTACTTGATACGTGCTACCTGATACGCATTCTACCCTCGACCTAAATCTAGTTTACGGTGGGCATCAATGGCGAGCAGAATGAAGAGGAGAATGGTGAAAGACCAGAGCGAAGACCCGCCGTAGCTGAAGAACGGCAGCGGAATACCTACTACCGGGGCCAGTCCTATGGTCATACCCACGTTCACCAGAAAGTGGAAGAAGATGATGGAAGCCACGCAGTAGCCGTAGGTGCGGCCAAAGACAGAACGTTGCCGCTCGGCCACGTAGATGATACGCGTGAGCAAACCCATGAATAAGGCGATGATGACCAAACTACCCAGCCAGCCGTGTTCTTCGCCTACGGTACAGAAAATAAAGTCGGTGCTTTGTTCTGGTACGAAGTCAAATTTGGTCTGGGTGCCTTCCAGAAATCCTTTCCCGAAGAAGCCGCCCGAACCGATGGCTATCTTGGACTGCGTCACGTTCCAGCCTACGCCCAAAGGGTCTACCTCAGGGTCTACCAACACTTTAATCCGGTTCTGCTGGTGCTCCTGCAATACGTTATCAATAAAGTAGGTTACGCTGAAGACCGTTGCCAGCACCACAACCCAAACGCCGATGTACGTGGGCAAGTAACGCTTAATCCGGTGAAAGTTGAGCCAGAGGTAAGCTCCCATCAAAACGGTCACAATACCAGCCAGGTACCATTGCGGAATCAATAGCGTGAGCACGAAGACAAATACTGCTACCGCGCCAATGATCAGAATCAACGGTGACATTCCTTCTCTAAAGAACGCCAGCGTGAAGGCCGCGAACACCAGTGCAGAACCAGTTTCGTTCTGGAGAATGATAATGATGGGCGGCAACATGGCAAGGCCCGCCAGTTTAGCGTGGTCTTTCCAGTTCTGTTGCCGCAGGTTAATGCTGCTCATGAACCTGGAAACCGCCAATGCCGTGGCAAACTTGGCAAACTCGGCGGGCTGTAACCGGACGGATTCTGTAATTACGAGCCAGGAACGGGAACCTTTAATCGGCGAAGCCAGGAGCAGGGTACCCAGCAGAATCAGAATCACAAACCAGTAAATACCATAGGCCAGCGAGTCATAGGCTTTGTAGTCAATGGCAAAGAGCATGATGATGATGATCAGGGAAGTCCCGATCCAGGCCAACTGCTTCCCAGAGTTCAGGGTGAAGTCAAAGATGCTGGTGACATGCTCAGGGTTATAGACGGCCGCGTAGATGTTCATCCAGCCCAGCATAACCATGAGCAGGTACAGCCCAATGGTGACCCAGTCTATGTTGTTGGCTATTTTATAGGAAGTCCGCATTTCTGTTTCGCTAATCCGTCCATTTGTAGAAACCACCGTTGATCATGTCATTCTCCCAACGTTTGCGATAACTCGTCTTGATGGTGTCTGTGAGGTACTTTTCAATCATGAGACTGGCCATGGGCGCAGCGGCAATTGCGCCCCCACCGGCATTCTCCACGTACACAGCAATGGCAATCTTAGGATCATCTTTAGGGGCAAAGGCAATGAACACCGAGTGGTCTTTGCCGTGGGGGTTCTGCACCGTACCGGTTTTGCCGCACAGCACCACACCAATATGTTTCAGGCTGGCGTTTCTGCCGGTTCCCTTGTCTACCACCAACTGCATGCCTTCAATTACCGGCGGGAAATACCTGGGATCTACGGAGGTATAATTCTTCACCAGATATTCCGGCAACGGTTTGCCCTTTTCACCTACTGATCGCACAATGTGTGGTTTGTAATAAAAGCCCCGGTTGGCAATGGTAGCGGCAAAGTTCGCCATTTGCAGCGGCGTTACACCCGTTTCGCCCTGGCCTATACTCACTGAGTAAATGGTAGGGTACTTCCAGCCATCCCGTTTGTAGATGCGGTCATAGAACTTGGCATTAGGCATCATTCCTTTTTTCTCGCCGGGTAAATCTATGCCTAAACTGCTGGCAAACCCGAAGGTCTTGATGTGCTTGTTCCAGTTGTCCAGCCCTTGGCGGGCGTCTTCGTACACATTGCGGGACCGGCCCCGGTTCACTACCGACCGGAATACCTGGTAAAAGTAAGGGTTGCAGGAGTTCTCTATGGCGATGTTCAGATTAGCTGGATACTGATGCCGGTGCGAACATTTCACCAGTGACCAGTTACACGGGTAGCCGGTCTCTGGGGTGAGCACGCCTTCCTGCATGGCAATCAAGGCTTGGGCTAGTTTGAAGATGGAACCCGGCGGGTACGTAGCCATGAGCGGACGGTTGAACAGCGGCTTGGTAGGGTCCCGCAGTAATTTCATGTAGTTGTTACCCAGTTCTTTCCCCGTCAACATAGAAGGGTCAAAATATGGGGCCGATACCAAAGACAGGATTTCACCGGTTTGGGGTTCAATGGCCACAATACTGCCTACTTTCCCGCCAGACATGAGTTTCTCGGCGTAGGCCTGTAGTTTCAGATCAATGGTGGTCACCAGGTTCTGGCCAGCCTCTGAGAGTGTGTCATAGGCACCGTTCTTGAAAGAGCCTTTCTCAATACCGCGCACGTTCACCATCGTGTATTTCACCCCGCGCTTGCCCATCAGGTATTTTTCATACTCGCGCTCAATCCCGCTAATGCCCAGGTAATCGCCCTGGCGGTAACCATGGTACGAACTATCCTCTAACTGCCGGGGGCTGATTTCGCCGATATAGCCCAAGGCGTGGGCCAGGCTGGAATGCGGATAACTTCTGACGGTACGGGCATTGATGTAGAACCCCGGGAAATCTACCAGGTTGTCTTGAATAGCCGCGAACTCTGCGTTAGTGAGGCGCTGCAGAAACGGCGATGGCTTCACATAGGAATACTTCTTGGCGGCCGTGATTTTCTCCCGGTACTCCGGCAACGTCATGCCTACCAACTGGCAGAATTTAAGGGTATCAATGGCGCGGGCCTCTTTGGGCACTACCATTAAATCATAAACGGGAGTATTTTCTACCAGCAGCGTACCATGGCGGTCATATACCAATCCCCGGAACGGATACTGCACCACCCGGCGCATGGCATTGCTCTCGGCGGCGGTTTTGTAGCTGTCATCCAGTACCTGTATGTAGAAAAGTTTGATAAGATAAACCGCCCCTATCGCTATGAAAATTGCTTGAATGACGTATTTGCGGCCTTCTAAGTACTTCATCTAAAACCTCTTGCCCTTCGCTCAAAAAATAACATTTGAAAAATCACCAGCACGGTTCCGGTGAACAGGCTACTGGCGACTATCTTGGCTAACGTAAAACCAATCAGTTTAAATCCGTTGAGCTCCAGAAAAAACAGCGTAAAATGGTGCACAAAGATAAGGGCCAGCCCATACGTGAGAAACCAGCGCCAGCCCATAGACGGCAAACTGGCATGGTCTGAGACCTCATAGCCGTCGCGCGGGGTAATCAATTTGAGCATAGACGGTCGCAGATAGGCCATGAGCACCGTAGCGGCGGCATGCACCCCAGAGGTGTCATAGAAAAGGTCAATGGTAAACCCGCAGATGAAGCCTAGCACCAACAGCAGCACTTTGTCTATTTCTATGGGCAAAAACAGAATAAACCCGATGTACACAAAGCAGAACCCGGTTTCAAACAGCACCAAGTTGCGCATGAGCAACACTTGCAGGCTCATCAAAACCACAAACTGCACTACATGTATGAACCTGAAACTATTCATTCCCTTCGGTTATGCCTGATCTAAGCAGCAAGCTGTCCAGCTCGGGCTTGCGTTTGTTTTCTACCACGTACACGTAAGACAATTTCTCGAAGTCCACGCTCAGCCGCACCAGAATGGTGTAGAAGCTTTTGTCCAGTTCCTTGCGCACACTGATCACTCGCCCCACCAAAATACCCGGCGGATAAATCCCTCCCGCGCCCGAGGTCACCACCGAATCGCCTTTGAAAATTTTCTCGCTCAACGGAATGTAGTGCAGGCTGGCCGTCTCGGGGTTTTCCGTATCCCACCTGATAGAGCCCAGGCTTTTGTTTCGGCGCAGTTTCACGGAAATCAACGTCTGGGAATGTAGCAACGAGGTTACGGTGGCATAATGCTTGGAAACCGCTTTCACTCTTCCCACTACCCCATTAGCCGTTAAAACACCCATTCCGGCCTGAATACCGGCATCTGACCCCACATTCAGGGCCAGGTGGTTGTTCAAACCGCGCACAGAATTACTCGTAACCCGAGCCGGACGATAGGTAAAGACCATCGGCCCCAAAGAATCAAGAGGAGCTAACAGGGTGTCCGTAGGGTCAGTCGAGGCAATGCTGGCGAAAAGGGAATCCTTGACGGTGCCCAGGCTGTCGTTCAGTTGCTGTTCCTGTATCTGCGTGAGTACGCCTCGTAGCCTGGCATTTTCCAGAGCCAGATTCTGATTGACCTCCGTTAACCGAAAATAATCAGCCACCTGGCTCTGGATCTCCAGCACCCGCCCCACATAATAGTTAGACGACTGGTAGAAAGCCGCGCTATGATAGGTGTTGCTCCTATACAGCAGGTACAAGGAAACGCCCTCTAACAGCAGGAACACCAGAAAAGCCCTTATCCGGAAGATGAAAATAAATAATTTCCGCATGGGCGCGTGTGCTTAGCTCAACAGCACGTTGCGGAAACCCTCTATGTTTTTCACGGCCGCGCCGGTACCCCGCACCACCGCTCTCAACGGATCTTCCGCAATATGGATAGGCAATTTGGTTTTAGCGGCCAGACGTTTGTCCAGGCCTCTCAGCAAAGCGCCCCCGCCAATGAGGTGAATCCCGTTGTCATAAATATCCGCAGAAAGTTCTGGTGGCGCAATCTCCAGCGCTTTGAGAACAGCCTCTTCAATCTTAGACACCGATTTATCCAGTGCAATGGCGATTTCCTGGTAGGTCACTTTAATTACCTTCGGAATACCCGTCATCAAGTCACGACCTCTAATCTCAAAGTCAGCGGGCGGGTTGTCCAGTTCGGTCAGTACCGCGCCTACCTCAATCTTGATTCGCTCCGCGGAACGCTCGCCAATTAACAGGTTGTGCTGGCGGCGCATGTGATCCAGAATGTCTTTGTTGAACACGTCACCCGCTACCCGGATGGACTGGTCGCACACAATCCCAGACAATGCGATCACGGCAATCTCGGTGGTACCGCCTCCTATGTCCACCACCATGGTGCCCACGGGCTGCTCCACGTCAATGCCAATCCCTATGGCGGCCGCCATAGGTTCCTGGATCATCCAGACCTCGCGGGCATCGGCGTGCTCCGCAGAGTCTTTCACGGCACGTTTTTCTACTTCGGTAATCCCAGATGGTATGCAGATCACCATGCGGTACGAAGGCTGAAACAAGCGTTTCTTGCCTTTGTCAATCATCTTGATCATGCCCCTGATCATCATCTCGGCGGCCGTAAAGTCAGCAATCACGCCGTCTTTCAAGGGACGAACGGTTTTGATGTTCTCGTGGGTTTTCTCGTGCATCTGCATTGCCTCCCGCCCTACAGCCAGAACTTTGTTAGTTCTGCGGTCCAGGGCAATGATAGAAGGTTCGTCAACTACAATTTTATCGTTGTGAATGATGAGGGTATTGGCCGTACCCAAATCAATCGCTATATCAGAAGTGAAAAAATTAAATAATCCCATTATTTGTCGGTGGTGCATTCACAGTTAGAATGCTATATATGAAATCTATTTTCTCTACAAGGTACTATAATGGCGCAAAATTACGTATTTCCCGCTAATAATTACGCTTGAGAAGGAGGCAGTTCTGTTTTAAGACAATTTTCTACAAGAGAACTCCAAAACAGCGCAATTTAGTCTATTGCCTCGGCTGTCCTTATACTCCCTTCTCTCCAGAACCGATGTACCAAAGGAAAGATTGAAGCTGAAACTTGGTGAATGGCTTTCTCGGGCAAAGAGCCCAATGTTTTTCAAATTCAGCCTTCTCAGATTCTGTTTTAGCACTATTTTCAGAAAAATACTTTAAAAACAAAGCCCGGCTGCTCTGGGAACAGCCGGGCTTTGTTTTGATAAAAATGGAGAAGATTAGTGTTTGAAGTGACGCACACCGGTCATGACCATGGCCATGTTGCGGGCGTCGCAGGCATCAATGGAGTCTTTGTCTTTGATGGAACCGCCCGGCTGCACCACTGCCGTGATTCCGGCTTCGGCGGCAATCTCTACGCAGTCTGGGAACGGGAAGAACGCATCTGAGGCCATCACGGCACCTTCCAACTCAAACCCGAAGCCTCTGGCTTTCTCAATGGCCTGGCGCAGCGCATCTACGCGGGAGGTTTGCCCCACCCCGCTAGCTAGCAATTGATTTCCTTTGGCTAGCACAATGGTATTGGATTTGGTATGCTTGCAAACCTTGAGGGCGAACTCCAGCCCCTGCACCTCTTCTGCTGACGGCCACCGCTGGGTAACGGTTTTAAAATCAGCAGCGGTTTCAACGGCCAAGTCTTTGTCCTGCTCAATCACGCCGTTAAGCAACGTTTTAAACAGTTTAGAAGGCAATTGTACCGGTTTTTGGCGCAGCAGAATGCGGTTTTTCTTGGATCTTAACAGCTCCAGAGCATCAGCGTCAAACTCCGGCGCAATGAGAACTTCAAAGAACAGTTTGTTCAGTTCCTCGGCGGTAGCCAGATCTACGGTTTTGTTCACGATGATCACGCCTCCAAACGCCGAGACCGGGTCACAGGCTAGCGCATTCACGTAGGCTTGGTGCAGAGAATCGGCGACGGCCACGCCGCAGGCGTTGGTGTGTTTTAAGATAGCCACAGCCGGCTGGTCGGCGAACTCGGCCATGAGCAACACGGCGGCGTCTACGTCTACCAGGTTGTTGTACGACAGCTCTTTTCCGTTCAGTTTGTCAAAAAGAGCCTCTAAATCACCGTAGAAGATGCCTTTTTGGTGGGGGTTCTCGCCGTAGCGCAAGGTTTGGCTTTGACGCTGGCTCTGCTTGAACGCAGGGGCCAACTCCTGCTCCTGGCTCAGGTAGTTAAAGATGTGGGTGTCATAGTGCGAGGAAATATCAAATGCCTTGGCGGCGAAACGCTTGCGGTCGGCTAACTCTGTGCTGCCTTCTTTGGTTTGCAGCAACTCTACCACCTCGCCGTATTGCTCGCGAGAAGACACAATCAGCACATCCTGGAAGTTTTTCGCCGCGGCGCGGATAAGGGAAATACCACCGATGTCAATTTTCTCAATTACGTCTTCTTCGGCCGCGCCGGAAGCAACGGTTTCCTCAAACGGGTAAAGGTCTACAATCACCAAATCCAGGGCCGGAATCTGGAACTGCTCTACTTCCTGCTGGTCGGTTTCGTGACCACGACGGTGCAGGATTCCCCCGAAGATTTTAGGATGCAGGGTTTTCACGCGTCCTCCGAAGATGGACGGGTAGTCAGTCACGCTGTCCACAGCCACCACTTCGGCCCCCAGGCCTTCCAGAAACGTCTGGGTACCGCCGGTAGAGTAAAAAGTGACACCTTGTTTCTGCAACTCGCGCACCAACGGCTCCAGGCCGTCTTTGTAGTACACCGAGATAAGGGCAGATTTGATTTTAACGGAATTCATATAAGTAGCGAAAAGTGTAGGTTAGATTGGAAAGGGTAATTGTGCCCGTAAAGGCATGGGCATAACAAAACTGTCTGACCTTTTTCTAGGCAGAGCGTTTGCATAGTTGATTTTTGAAAGCTTGAAAGCGTTTAGCAGCCTAAAAAAAGCCCGCAGGTGACACGTGAATTGCCGCAAGGGCAGAAGAAAGGGCCGTGTCAGTCGCTTCATCTTTGGTCAGGGTTAGGCGGCGGGCGTTTGGGGGCTGTTTTGGCCAGAAGTGAGCAATTCCTCTACTATGCGGGGCAGGTGCCGGTGCTCCAGGGTAAGGACGCGCGCGGCCAGCGTCTCGCAGGTGTCATCTGGGTGTACGGCGCAGAACTCCTGGTAAATGGGCGCCCCCTCGTCATAATGCTCGTTCACGTAATGGATGGTGATGCCGGTCTGGGCTTCTTTGGCGTCAATCACCGCCTGGTGCACGTGCTGGCCGTGCATGCCTTTGCCGCCAAACTTGGGCAGCAACGAGGGGTGAATGTTGATGATTTTGTTGGGAAATGCCTGCACAAACGCGGCGGGCAACAGCCAGAGAAAGCCGGCCAGCACAATCAGGTCTGGGTTGTAGGCTTGTACCTGTGCCTGTACGTCTCCGGCGCGTAACGCGGCTCGGTCAAAGACGGCGGTAGGTACGCCATAGTTCTGGGCCCGCTGCAAGGCAAAGGCCTCGGGGTTGTTGGAGAAAAGGACCACCACCTGAATCTGCGGATGGTGCTCAAACTGCTCCAGCAGCCGCTGGGCATTGCTCCCGGAGCCGGAAGCGAAAATGACGATGTTCTTTTTATTTGCGGAGGTACCCAAAACTGCCGGTGCTGTCAATGGAAGAGCAAAGATAGTGTTTCTGGGGTATTTTCTGGTAAAGCGGTTGAAAACGTTTGAAATGGTGGTTTGCGGCTTCGTTCGCCTGTTTACTCTTCTCCTTCTCTTTCCGATCTCCCTTTTTCTGGTTCAAGTTTTCAACTTGGACCTACCATGGTCTGAAGTTTGCAACTTCAGTGAGACGTCAGCCTCAAGTTTGCATTTTGACCCACTATGGCGCGGAAGTTACTTCCGTGACTTTCTTTCTCGCGTTATTTGCCGTTGTTGGTGTTCTCACCAACAACCATGACTGCTTACCCATTTGTATATGAGCATTTACCTCCCACCACCTTCTTACATTGCTTCCGGCACTTGTTCCTCCGTTTGGAGGTTTGTCACTTTTCTCCTTGATGCTCAACCTAACCAAAAGAATCAAGAAGCTCCGAACTCGCTGACGCTCAGACATGCGGAACTTCATTTCAGTACCACCTGGTGACCGCTGTCTGTTTCATAGTGAGCGCAGGCCATTACTGCTTAAACGGTCCCTGCTTGCGGCAGGCCGTGTCTCGGCCTCACTGTAGGCCTTCGCCCCGACCTGCCGCATGTAGACTGCTTTCTTTTCTCTTTATTCATCTCATATACAATGGTTCAAGTCTGCGACCTGGACCAAGAATGAGCGGCAGTTTGCAACTGCCGTGCGGCAAGAGCCTCAACTTAGGTCTGCGGATAAAAGAAACACAAAGGCAAAAGATGCGAATGAGGTTTCAAGGCCGTTTTCCCTAAAACAGCTAGGAAACGGAAACGGCAAAATATTAGGCTTTCAGCCTGGGTACTGCGGTAGGTACCTGCTTGTTCTGAATGGGCTGATGCGCCTGCATACGGGGCTTTTTCTCGGTGAGGTACTTCCAATAGCGCTCGGGCATGTGCCGCAGGTGCAGTTTCTTGTTCGTCCGCTCGGGGATGTTCACGTGGTCAAAATAGGCCTGCCACAACTGCTGGTACATGGGCTCCACCGACGTTAGGATGTCCGGCGACAGTTGTCCTTTCCGGAGGCCCAACAGGGTTTCTTCCAGCGAGACAATATGCACGTGCTTTAAATCATAGTAGGCACCGTACTGCCGGCGCACATCGTAGATGAGCCAGGTTTGGTCAGCATAGCGTTTTTCAAAATGCGCTACCACTAACGGCAGCACGTTGAAATCTGGGCTGATGGGGGCAACGTACAAACCATCTTGGGTGCGCTGAAACCTGATGAACGCCTCCATGCGGTGTTTCTCACGGTGCATTTGCTTACCCACCACGGCCATTTTCTGCACGTACGGGTCCGCGAAGTTCTCTTCTATGCCTTGCTTGGTACTGGAGAAAACCAGCCGTACGAACTGAAAGATGAGCATCTCAAAGCCGGGTTGCTCCCAAAGATATGCTTTGTACACGTTCTCCCAGGCGGCTTTGGACAGTTTCTTGCCCAGTCCTTCCCACACGCGCTTGGCTTTCTCCTCCTGCGCAGGCACAAAGTGGTGCTCCGCGAAGATGCCCGGCGGGGCCTCTCCTTCCTTGCCAATTTGGGTAGGCCATTCTTTGCGCTCATACGCTTCAAACACCACCGTCAGGAGGCCTTCAAAGGAACCATCATAGGTATAGAAATGCATGCGCGCGGCGGTTTGCTTAGGAAGCGATACGGATGGAGTTGCGTCTGCCGCCGTTGTTCTCATGGCGCTGCGCCGAAAGCTGACGCAGATATGGCACCAGGGTGCTCAGCTTGCAACGGAAAGAAACAGGGGCTACAGTCTGGCGGTTAACTAAAGTTGGCATATTGGGTAGATTTTGATGTGGTTTTACAAAAACAATGCTTTTTCGCTTATAAGGCGGAAGCGGTGCCGCTGGCTTTTGGCTTAGCTTGCCTGCTGGAACAAATCCAGTTGGCTGCCCCACAGGCTGGCCCGGCTCCCCTTCTCCCCGAAAATGATTCTTCTCCGGATGGCTTCTTCGTCCCATTCTCTCGTCTCCAAACTGCGCCCTCCGCAGGTAATAAAATATTTGGCCCTCTTTAGCACGACCCCTATCTGGCGCAGGTGGTCCCAGGTAAGGTGAGCGAAGCGGCGGGCGGCCACTATCTTCTTCGCTGATTTAATCCCAATACCCGGCACCCGCAAAATCATCTCATAGTCTACGGTGTTGATCTCCAGCGGGAACACGTGCCGGTTTCGCAGCGCCCAAGCTAGTTTAGGATCAATCTGTAGGTCCAGTTGCGGGTTCTGCTCGTCCAGTAATTCATTCACCCCAAAGCCGTAGAGCCGCACCAGCCAATCGGCCTGGTACAATCGGTTCTCCCGGATGATAGGTGGTGTACTGATGATGGGCAGGCGGCTATCCGTTACTACCGGCACATAACCCGAGTAGTAGACCCGTTTCAAGTTGAAGTTTTGATACAAGCCATCGGCGAGGGTCAGGATCTGGCGGTCGCTTTCTGGGGTAGCCCCTACAATCAACTGAGTGCTCTGCCCGGCCGGCGCGAAGGAAGGCGTAGACTTGAACAGCTTCTTCTCTTCCTTCACCAGCACCAGTTGGTCTTTGATATGGCCCATGGGCGTGAGCACCTCCTTGAAGTTTTTCTCGGGGGCCAGAGACTGTAGGCTCTGCTCGGTAGGTAACTCAATGTTCACGCTCAGCCTATCGGCGTATAAACCTGCTTCTTTCACCAGTTCCTCGCTCGCGCCCGGAATGGTTTTGAGGTGGATGTAGCCGTTGAACTTGTGCTCCAGGCGCAGCTTCTTGGCCACCCGCACCAACCGCTCCATGGTATAGTCGGCGTTCTTGAAAATGCCCGAGCTCAGGAACAGGCCTTCAATGTAATTTCGGCGGTAGAAATTGATGGTCAGGTCCACCACTTCCTGCACCGTGAAGGCGGCGCGCTTTACGTCGTTGCTTTTGCGCGACACGCAGTAAGCGCAATCGAAAATACAGAAGTTGGTAAGCAGTATTTTTAGCAAAGACACGCACCGGCCGTCTTCGGTATAACTGTGGCAAATACCCATGCCTTCGGCGTTGCCTAATCCTTTCCCCTCGTTCTTGCGTTTACCGCCGCTGGAAGAGCAGGAAACGTCATATTTTGCAGAATCTGCCAAAATACTTAGTTTTTCTAGAAGCGGAGTGTGCATGTGCTATGCGTTTTAAGTCCTTGAATACGTTAGCAAGATACAGCACATCAGCATAATTAACTAATAATTTTAGCCACAACTTATCAACAGGGGTGTGGATAAAGCTAATTTAAATAGCATTAACCTGCTCAACATTGTTCTAAGTAGATTTTGCCGTATTTTAGGGATGGAGTATTAGGTATGAACACGGCCCAAAGATTTTCTGCGTACACAAGACTGCTATTTCTGCTAGTTATGGTAGTAGGAGGCAGTTGCGTTTGCGCCCAAGCTCAGGAAATTCCGCCGGTCAAGACTCCGCCGCCGGTGGTTACTCCGCCCTTAGAAGACACCACAGACGCGAATAACTTTCTCACTTCTCTCAAGCGCTTCAGCCAACGAAAGTCGCTGCTGGGCCGAGCGGTTAAGGCATTGGTCATCTTTAAGCCGAAAAGAATAGAAGGTCCCATTGAAAACACGTTGCTGCCCCCCACCCATGCCCAGCATAATTACAAAGTGGTGCGGAGCATCTATTTCAAGCGGCTAGATGCGTTTGGCTACTCCATTAATGATACGCTTGCTTTGCCAGATACCTGGCTAGAGCGCTGGGGAAATGCCCTGCACATGCGTACCAAACAAGGCTTGCTCCGGAACCAGATCCTTTTCAGGGAAGGAGAATTGCTGGAACCCATGGCCCTGGCTGAATCTGAGCGTTTGCTGCGCCAAACCGACTATCTTTTAGATGCCCGGGTGTTTGTCAATGACTCCACCTCTACCAATGACAGCGTAGACGTAGTCATCATCACCAAAGACGTGTTCAGTATCAGTGGTTCCGGTTCTGCCAGCACCTCCAGTTCGCGCATCGCCCTGCGGGACATTAATTTTATGGGAGTAGGGCACCAGATCAGGACCAATTACCGGTTTGGGTTATCAGAGCCGCAGACCTGGCAATTCTCGGGCAGTTATTTCATCCAGAACATTTCGCGCAGCTTTATCTCAGCGGAGCTCATTTACCAGAACACCTATTACTACAAACAGCAGAGCCTCAGTTTCCGGCGCGATTTCTTCACCACCAATACCAAATACGCGGGCGGCGCCTCAGCGGCCTGGTACCAGACCCTGGTTCCTGATTATTATGAACAAGGCGAGAGCGAAGGAGACGAAACCCAGGACCAGTTCATTGACCATGTTCCGTTAGATTACAACATTCAGGATGTATGGATTGGCCGCGCGTTTCACCTGAAGTCCTATGATCTAGCCCAGGACAACTCGGGCCAGTTTATTACGGCGGCGCGGTTCATGAACATCAAATACACCCAGGGGGCGGGTCCTACCATTCAGAGCGCGCGCTTGTACCTGACCGCCTTCGGGTACAGCTTCAGGAGGTACTACAAAGACCAATATCTTTTCGGGTTTGGTCGCACCGAGGATATTCCGGCCGGGAACTTGCTGGCCCTTACTGCCGGGTATGAAGATGGCTCCCTCAAAAACCGCATGTATCTGGGGGTAAAAGGAGCCTTCGGGAAATACCAGCCTAATTTCGGTTATCTCTACGGCGGCCTGGAGTACGGAAGTTACCGCAACAAAAGCTCCTGGGAACAAGGCGTCCTGACTACTGAAGCCTTGTATTTCACCCCTTTGTACCGTCTACGCAACTGGCGCTGGCGGCACTTTATCTGGAACAGAACTTCCCTAGGCATGAGCCGCCCAGATTTATTTGCACTGGATATTGACCAAGAAGACGGCATACGGGGCTTCAGTTCCAGAGATGTGCGGGGCTACCGCAGGTTTGTCCTGAACTATGAAACCAACTTCTTCACGCCTTTGACGCTGTTGGGGTTCCGGCTCGCCATCATTGGGTTTGCCGATCTGGCCTGGCTCACCAATGTGGCGAACAAGTCTCCTCTGAAGGAAAAGCCTTACACCGGCTTCGGCATGGGCCTGCGTTTCCGGAACGAATTCTTGCCTATCAACACCATTCAAGTGCTTTTGGGGTATTATCCGCGTCTTCCGCAGTCAAGCAGCCAGCAGGATTTCAGACTGTTTCAGACCACCCGGCAGTACTATGATTTCAATGACCTGCGCTTCACCCAGCCCCTCATCACTGAGTTCAGATAAAATCTTCTGAAAATTGCCTTATACGTCAAAAAAACTTCATTTAAATACAAAAACGAGGCAACCAAATAACAATATCAGCATATAGGTATATAAGCAATAAAACATTTTATCACGGCTTTGCCGAATGAACTTATAAACCTGTAGCTATAGAAAGTGAACTTTTACCCCCTTTTATTAAGGGGCCTTTGTGCGTGTCTGCTGCTGTTAGTGACTTACACCACAAAAGCCCAGAGTACATCTAACAAAGGCCGGGACTTTTGGCTGGGATACATGGCCCACATTCAGAACGAATTGGGACCGAATCCGCAAGGAGGTATCTCTCAAATGAACCTGTACGTTACCTCAGATGTCAACACCACCGCCCGCGTAACAGTTGGCCAGGGCGCAGTTGCCACTTACCCGGTTACTGCCAATTCGGTCACAGTTATCCCCATTAGTCCTTCTCAGGCGTATGTGGGTTCCAGCGAAGAAATTGAGAAAAAGGCTATTCACGTGACGTCAGATGCGCCAGTGGTGGTCTATGCCCATATTTACCACCTTAATAAGTCTGGAGCCACGTTGGTGCTGCCTACCAACACGCTGGGCCGTTCTTATTACGCGGTCAGCTATAACCAGACCGCCCAGCAAGGGACCGTGGCTGCTTCGCAACTCATGGTGGTAGCGCTGGAAGACAATACCACCATTGAAATCACCCCCACCGCTACCACGCTAGGCGGGAACCCTGCCGGAAGAACGTTCTCCCCTTCAAGGCCCTTGATGAAGGGCGAGGTGTACCAGGTGCGCGCTCTGAAAGACCTGACGGGAACCAAGGTAGAATCTGTTTCCGGTTCAGGCACCTGCAAGCGCATTGCGGTTTTCTCGGGAAGTTCCTATACCGCCATTCCAGAACCCTACACCTGCGCCTCCAACCGAAATGTAAGCGGAGACAACCTGTACCAGCATCTATACCCGGTGAGCGCCTGGGGCAAGAACTTTGTGACGGCACCTTTCATGACCAGAACCGCCGGTGACATTTACCGGGTGTTGGCCTCTAAAGACAACACCGTGGTTACGGTCAACGGCCAGTCGTTTACTATAAATCAAGGGAAGTTCCACGAGTTTGAGAACAGCGCGGCCAATTACATTTCTGCTTCTGAGCCGGTGCAGGTAACTCACTATACCAAGTCACAAGCCTGTGACGGCGTTCTCAGCGATCCTGATATGGTGCTTGTCAATCCTGTGGAACAGACCCTGAACAACATCACGCTGTATTCCTCGCCCAATTTTCAGATTTCGAGCCATTTTATCAATATCACCATGAAAACGGCCAACACCGGTTCTTTCCGGTTAGATGGCCAGCCTATTTCCTTTTCGCCGGTTCCTTCCAACCCAGGCTATTCCTTCTCCCAGAACAAAGTGATGGCCGGTAACCACACCCTTACCGCCGACAGCGGCTTTAATGCCTTTGCCTACGGATTGGGGAGCTTTGAATCGTATGCCTATTCGGCGGGAGCCAACGTCACCAACCTCAACCAGAACATCACGGTTCTCTCAGACAGTATCTGTGATGGCAGCAATATTCGGTTCAAAGGCTTTGCGATTTACCAGCCGTTGGCTTGGAAGTGGTATTTTGGTGATGGAACTACCTCTACGGAGCAGAATCCTTCCCACACCTTTCCCAGTGCGGGGAAATACACCGTCTCATTGGTTACTACCAAGTCTAACGGCAATGACTGCGACTCGCAGGATTCTACCTACATAGAAGTAGAGGTTTTCCCGAAGCCTGTGGCCGACTTCACGTTTGAGGTGGCCTGTTCCAATGAAAGCACCCGCTTCAAAGACGCCAGCAAATCCACCACGGGAGAAAGCATGGCAGCCTGGAACTGGAATTTTGGCGATGGCACCACTTCTACAGAGCAGAATCCGGCGCACAAGTACAGCAGTCCGGGCACGTACAAAGTTACGCTCTCGGTTAGCAGCAAGAATCATTGTGTTTCAGAATTCCTTACGCGCGAGGTCACCATCCTGGCTCCGCCCGTGGCGAAATTCTCAGCACCTGAAACCTGCGCGAAAAACGCCATGATGTTCCGGGACCAGAGCACGGTACCCGTGGGCCGCGTGACCCGGTGGGAATGGGACTTTGGGGACGGCTCCGCCCGTAGCACTGAGCAGCACCCGCAGCACGTCTATGCGCAGGCGGGTACGTATACCGTGAAACTGAAAGCGTTTTCTGAGCAAGGTTGCCAGGATTCCACCCAACAGATGATCACCATCAACCCTATGCCGGTGGCGGCCTTCAGCCTGCCTGACATTTGTGTACGGGATGAAGCAGCTTTCCAGAACGAGTCTACCATAACGGCTGGCACGCTAAGTTATCGTTGGGATTTTGGGGATGGGACCACTTCTACGGCCTCGGCGCCCCGCCACCGCTATACCAAAGAAGGAGAATATACCGTGCAACTGGTAGTCACCTCCAACAAAGGCTGCCAGGACATTGTTTCGCACACCTACATTATCAGCGGCGCTACCCCAGTGCCCAACTTTACGGCTTCCTCCTTTTGCCAGGAACAAGGCGTCAATTTTCAGGATGCCAGCACCATTGCTTTCGGGAAGATCCTGAAGCGGCGCTGGAGCTTTGGGGACGGCACTTTCTCTGAGGAACCCAACCCGAGCCATTTGTACAGCAAATCTGGTTCCTACAGAGTTACCTTAGAAGTATGGTCTGGTATTGTCTGCATGGAGACTCTTACCAAAACCATTGTGGTGTTGCCCAACCCGGCCGCCAGCTTTACCACTGCTAATGTCTGCGAAAGCACACCCGCCCGTTTTACCAACACCACCCAAAATCAGGGCAGCGGTGAACTCTCCTATACCTGGAGCTTCGGAGATGGCACAACCTCTTCTGAACGCAGCCCTATGCATCAGTACAAGGCCCCCGGTACCTACACGGTTTCATTGGCCGTGAAAGCCGCTAATTCCTGTGAGCAGACCTTTACCAGTTCCATTACCGTGTATCCTACCCCCAAAGCAGACTTCTCCCCTAGCGTAGGCTGCGTGACGGATGTGGTTTCCTTCCAGGACATGAGCAGCCTCTTGAGCGGAAACCTTACCACCTGGGCTTGGGACTTCGGGGACGGAACTACGGCCAGTACCCAGCATCCTACGCATAAGTACCCTAAAGAAGGTTCCTATTCGGTGAAGCTCACGGTTAGCACGGCGCTGGGCTGCCCCAATACCATCACTAAAACTGTGACTATTTCTCCGGCTCCCATCGCGCTGGCGGGACCAGACCAGCTGATTTGCGGGAATGTCACGGCCCGCCTGGAAGCCAATGTCCCTGCTCCGGCCACAGGCCAATGGACCATAGTACAAGGCACCGGCGGCACTTTCGCGAATACGGCCAACCCCACCACTACTTTCACGGGAACCATGGGCGGCACCTACGTCTTGCGCTGGACGGTGAGCAACAGCCCTTGCGTCAATGCCACAGATGAAGTGGAAATTAAACTGCGGCATACGCCCGAAGTAGATGCCGGGAACAATCTCCTGCTGGTGGAAGGCGAGAGCGTAGAGCTACAGGCCATAGGACAGGGCAAACTCACCTGGAACCCTGCTCAAAACCTAAGCAATCCTTCGGTTCTCAATCCGGTTCTTACGGCCACCCAGGCGGGCACTTTCAAATATTACCTGCACAGTGTCTCAGAGGCGGGTTGCCCTAACGTGGACAGCATGACAGTAACGGTAGTCAAACGGCTGAACATCCCCACCGCGTTTTCGCCCAACGGCGATGGCTCCAATGATACGTGGGAACTAGACGGAATTCAGGATTACCCGCGCATCAGCATTGAGGTTTATAACAGATGGGGCCAATTGGTTTACTCCACCAAAGGGTATCCTAGCCCTTGGGACGGCAAACGGAACGGCAGTGATTTGCCCATTGGTGCCTACTACTACATCATTGACCCACAAAACGGGCGGCCTAAAATGACGGGGCCACTCACCATCCTGCGGTAACGCCAAGAGCCTATGAAAAAGAACAGCTACTTCTTGCTTTTTCTGCTAGGTCTCCCGCTTTTAGGGTTGGCGCAGCAGATTCCCCACTACAGCCAGTACATGCTCAACCCCATTCTCCTGAATCCGGCGGTGAGCGGTACTGACAATTACCTGGATGTACGGGCCGGTTACCGGAACCAGTGGACCGGGTTGGAGGGTGCGCCCACCTCCTATTATATGAGCGCGCACATGCCCCTGGGCAAACTAGATTACCTGAGTCCGCCTACCAGCTTCAAGGCACGGCCCGTTATAGAGAAGGGAAAAGTCCAGTGGCGGCCCGACCGCCGGAACAATGCCCAGAAAACCAGTCCGCACCACGGCGTGGGTATTCTGGTACAGGCAGATAAAGCCGCCGGCCTTAAACGCACAGAGGTGCAGTTACTCTACGCCTACCACCAACCGCTCACGGCCAATCTTAAACTAGCCGCGGGCGTAGCCGCCGGATTCACCCAGTTCGGGTTAAACCGCGATATGCTCACGTTTGCGGGCACCGGCGGAGACCCCGTCATGAACGCTGATGAATACAACCGTATGTTGCCGAGCATAGGAGTAGGCACGCTCCTTTACAGTTCCCGGTTTTTCCTGGGGGCTTCGGTGGCCCAGGTATTGCCCACGCCTTTTGGTGCCAGGGAGACCCGCTCCACGGTTCCGGCCAAACAACAGCGGCACTTCTTCGGGCACGGCGGGTACCGTATTTCCGTCAGCCATTTCCTGAGCGTGACTCCTTCGGTGGTAGTGAAGTACGCGGTGCCCAGTCCGCTCTCCGTAGATGTAAACACCAAGGTTTTCTGGCGCGACCAGTTCTGGGTGGGCGGCTCTTACCGGCTGAAAGACGCAGCCGTGCTCATGGCGGGTTTCCAGTACAAACACAGATTTCACCTGGGCTACGCGTACGACCTCACTACCACGGGCCTGAACCAGGTAAGCTACGGTTCCCATGAATTGGTGCTGGGTCTCATGCTCCGCAACCGGCACTCTGTTTATTCCCCTTCGCAGTACTGGTAAGGTGTTTTGGGCATGTTTTAGAAAAATCAGGTTGAAAACAGAATGTACCGGAAAATCCCACTTTGGTCTAACGAAAAATAAAGCCCAGCAGTAATTTTGCTTGCTGTTTTGGCAGTGTTTTAAGGAAAAAGAGCTTGAAACGGTTTTGGTTCTAATCCCATCCCTACCCCTCCGTGGAGGGAGATTCTTTACCTACTATGTCACGGATTTGCCTCCATGGCTTATTGAAGCGTTGTTGAAAGTCACGGAAGTAAATCCGCGCCATAGGAGCTTCTGACTCACGGAAGTTGCAAACTTCCGGTCATGGTAGGTCCAAGTTGAAAACTTGAACCATATCAATTTTTAGAACTTAACGGCCCTGCCCTTCAAAGGGGGAATCTCTGCTTTCCCAAGTTCCAGCTTTTCGCTTGAGCGCCTAGAGTTCGACCACCTCTGAGCGACAGCGAAGCAGGTAGGGAGAAATCACAGCGCGAAGGCGGAAGGCGGGGCCTCGCGGCCGTGAGCGCTTGCCAGAAAAGATGAAACAACACAGCACTTGCATCCACGCAAAAAGCATACAAGCCAGGGGAACAGCAAACTGCATGCACCTCTATCTTATGTAAACACCTCAAATGAAGCTATTTTAGCCAAATACTTTAACCGCAGACCTGTAAAGAAGAACAGAGGATAAAAACGGAAAGGCAATCCCCCTTACAGGAGATTGCCTTTCTGTTTTGTTTTACCATAAATTTCTACTTCACAGCCAAAGCATCATCTACCAGATAAACCAGATTGCTACGATGCGCTTTGGTTTCTTCGTTGGTAGACACCGCGCTGGCCATTTTGGCTTTTACGTTTTTCAGGGTGTAGCGGGCGGCGGCTTTGGTGACGTCATCGGCGGGTGACTTTGCGTCTGCCAGTTGCGCCAGCT
The DNA here is from genome assembly GCF_054956755.1 of Rufibacter sp. JT3400010. Classification (NCBI taxonomy): domain Bacteria; kingdom Pseudomonadati; phylum Bacteroidota; class Cytophagia; order Cytophagales; family Hymenobacteraceae; genus Rufibacter; species Rufibacter sp. JT3400010. The sequence goes on from NZ_JBUDXA010000008.1 coordinate 49,171, forward strand.
GCTTCACGTACGAAGTCTGCAGGTACTGGCGGTAGGTGTTCACGTTGCTTTTCATATCGGCGTCAAAAATGCCTTTGGTCAGGTCGCTCATCACTTCTGCCAAGCTGTATTGATTGCCATACAAGGTGCTGTTGGTGATACGTTGGGTGGTAGTGGGGTGCAGAATGTGCGCCAACGCCGAGCTTCCCAAACTGTTGTACATGCTGGTCAGCTTCGGATCCTCGGTACCGGAACTGAAGTTGAAGCCGCGGCGCTGGCCTTGCAGGTAAGGAATGAGGTACGCATCTGCCTTGAAGGCGTCTGGCGCGAAAACGTTTTTGGCTAACACGGCCATGGCTCTTTTCTGGGTAGCCTCGGGCACCGGCGTGTAAGGCTTATTGGGGCTATTCTGGCCCACAAAGCTACGGTCAATGTACACGCCGCCCACGTACCGGCTCACAGCACTGACCATGTTAGAGCGCTGCCCGTTGAGCACATTGTACCGGGCTCTCAGTTCGGCGTAGCCGCGATCATCTTTGCTGTATTTGTCTTTCAACTTGGGCACAATGGCATTGACCAGCGCGAATCTTTCCTGGGCGTACCCAATGGCGTCACTACTCATATCATTCACGTTCACGCGAGGGTCAATGGCCTTGCCGGGCGCGCGCATATCATCGGCGTCATTGCCGAAGGCCAGGTCTGGCTCAGTGCTGCGGCTCAGTACTTTCTTGCGGAAAGCCGCCTCGCTGTTTTCTGCCACGGGAGTGTAGCCGTATTCAATGGCCCACAGGTCATAAGGCCCAGGTTTGGTGGTGTAGTAGTCGCCCTGCTTGCTGCGGTCCAGGCTGATGTTGATGGCGGGGTAATCCATGACGCTGCCCATGAGCCCTTTTTTCTGGGTAATGGCGGTATTGTTCACCTCAGAAAGCTTCAGCATCTGGCTGGACTTCATGTTGTGGTTCAGGCCCATGGTGTGTCCCATCTCGTGCAGTACCAGGTAATACAGAAACTGCTGGTGCATTTTCTTGAGGTCGCTAGTAGAGGCATCAGTAGCTTCCAGAGTGGTCATGCCTGCGGAATACTGGGCTTTTAGTTCATGCGCCATGGTGCACAGGGCCACTGGGTTAGCCATACCCGGGAAATGAAGGGCTTCGGCCGAAGGGCCACTGAACAATTCATCTGAAATGGGGGTGGCGTTGCCGCTGTACCACTCTATGGTAATGTCTGAGCCCAGGATCTGGCCGGTTCTGGGGTTCACGAAGCTTGGCCCGATGGCACCGTACTGCGGGCTGGAAGAAGAAACCCACCTAATTACGTTGTAGCGGATATCACTGGGGTCCCAGTCCACCTGGTCAGGCATGATTTTCATGACCACGGCGTTCTTGAAACCAGCTTTCTCAAAGGCCTCGTTCCATTTCTCGCCCGCTTCTTTGATAGTCTGCCTAAACTCTACCGGTGTGGTGTTTTCAATCCACCAGGTAATGGGTTCTACCGGCTCGCTCAAGGCGGCAGTAGGGTCTTTCTTGACCAGGTGCCACCGGTTGATGATGTCACGGTAGTTGATGGCGTCTATGCTGGTGAGGTCGTTCACTTCCTGGGTGAAGTAGCCTACGCGGGGATCGTCTAACCGAGGCTTATAGTCATTCTGGGGCATCTCAATGAAACTGTGCTGCATGCGCACCCTAATGTACCGCGCGTCTGTGATGTCTTTTCCGCCACCCACGTACGGGGCCGGGTTGTCATAGGCCAGGTCTACCTGAATGTCAGTATTGTCTGGGAAGGACTTTACTTTGTGGTATTTAGACTTGGCGGTGTTGAGGGTACCCAGGTTGAAGAAGGCAGTGGGCGGTACGCCTACGGGCGCCAGCGGTTTCACCGGATCCATTTTCTCACTGATGAAAAGCGCATCGGCATTGACCAGGTACCCACCCGCATCTTCCACCGAAAATTTCTCTGACAGCATGATGGCCTCAGGCACGTCTACCCCGGCCGTTTTGCTTACCGCGTTGTTTTTGTCGTAATAGAAGTTGGTGTTCACCTGCTGGAACTCCAGTTTGTCAAAGGCCTTCACAATCTTGAAGACGGCCGTGTTCCGGTGCATGCTTTGGTTCAGGAACAAACTGGTGGGCCCGTTAATGGAGAAGCTTTGGTACACAAACTCTTTTCCCAGCTGATCTTTCCTGACATACAGTTGCACAGAGCCGGTGAGGGTGTCTTGGTACACCGTGAACAAGCCGTCTGCCTTTTTGCTGGTCTTTATTTTCTCAGCGAGGGTGGCTTTTTTACCGCCTGCGCCTTCCGGCGGAGTGGGTGTAGCCATGGCGGCGGCAACTTTGTCTTTTTCCTTCGCCTTTTTACTTTTCTTCTGCGCCTCCGCTTGGAAACTCAGGAAAGGGATGGTGGCCACCATAAGGGTAGATACAATTCTTTTCATCTGTTCTGGTTAAATGACACAATAAAGATTGGATAGTTAAAGAAATAGTAAGGGGTAGAAATAGAGGGGTAACGCTAACTGGTACTGGAATATAGGAAACTAACTATCATCAACCAAATAAAAGACAAAGGTTTCATTTAAAGAGACTTAAACCAGGCCACGGGCCTTCATAGGACACCAGCATCCAGGCAAGTGGGTTCCTTACCGTTTTCCGCCTCTTTTTCTGAAAACAGGCTCAAATACCCCGATCTGGCACAAAGTTTCCCCCTAGCCTTGAGAGGTGCCGAATAGAATCAATATCTTTGTTTACGAACCTCAACACTTTAGCTTCTATGTTGCACTTAGGCGATTACAACTATCTGGAAATCCTTCGGGAATTGGAACATGGCCTGTATTTAGGGTCAGATGACGGCGATGTGCTGCTGCCCCGCAAGTACATTCCCGAAGGCACGCAGGTGGGTGACATGATCTCAGTCTTTGTGTACCGTGATTCAGAGGACCGTCTCATTGCCACCACCTTGGAGCCCAAGGCCAAAGTAGACCAGTTTGCTTGTTTGCAGGTGCGGGACGTGAACAATTTTGGAGCGTTTCTGGAATGGGGCCTGGAAAAGGACTTGTTTGTGCCTTACAAAAACCAGCATGACGCACTATACCCGGGCCAATGGACGCTGGTGTACGTGTACCTGGACGAAAACTCTGACCGCTTGGTAGGTTCTACCAAATTAGGCCCTTTCCTGAACTACGACCCCATAGAACTGGAAGAAGGCGATGAGGTGCAACTGTTGATTGGCCCCGAGAAAGCATTGGGTTACCAGGTCATCGTGAACAACAAGTACCTGGGCATGCTGTACCGCAATGAGGTGTTCCGCACGCTGGAACCCGGTGAGTACACCCAGGGCTACCTCAAGAAAGTACGGGAAGACAACAAACTGGACGTAAGCCTGCAGAAACAAGGCTATGACGAAGTGCGCGAAGCCACCGAAACCGTCTTGGCCAAACTGAAAGAAGCAAACGGGCATTTGCCCCTCACGGACAAAAGCTCTCCCGAACTGATCTACCAAACCTTGGGCATGAGCAAAAAAACCTTTAAAAAAGCACTGGGTGCTTTATATAAACGGGGAGAAGTGCAACTATTGCCAGAAGGGGTTAGTCTTTTGGTTAAGTCCTGATTTGTCTCTCCACTAATTGCCGCCCTTTGCTCTATGAAATACGTCTGTCTGCTTTTGCTTTGCCTGGGCAGTACCTTCCTCAGCTATGCCCAAGCGCCTAAAGTCACCAAGCAGATTACCGCAGTACGTACCACCACACCCCCTAAGTTAGACGGCATCCTAGACGAGGAAATCTGGAAGCAGGTACCCGCCGCCACTGACTTTACCCAAACCACCCCCGCCAATGGGTCACCGGCCCGCCAGCACACCGAGGTACGCCTGTTGTATGACGATGAGGCCGTGTACGTGGGTGCCCTGCTGTTTGACACTGCCCCGGATTCTATCTTATCCCAGCTCAGTCAGCGTGACGGGGGGCAGGTAAACGCCGATATGTTTGGGGTGTACTTTGACACGTACCTGGACAAGCAGAACGCCTTCGGGTTTGAGGTATCTACCGCTGGCGTACAGACGGACTTTAAAGCCACCAGCAACGGAAACCAGACCTCCTGGGATGCCGTCTGGCAAAGTGCCGTCGCCAGAAATCCGCAGGGCTGGAGCGTGGAGCTCAGAATCCCGTATTCGGCCATCCGGTTCCCGAAGAAAGACGTGCAGACGTGGGGCATTAACTTCTGGCGCTCTACCCGGCGGTTTCGGGAAGACTCATTCTGGAACTTCGTGGACAACTCCATTCAGGGGTTCGTGAATCAGTTTGGCGAGGTGCACGGCATCACCGGCCTGCAGGCTCCCTTGCGTTTGTCCCTCATGCCGTACCTTTCCGGCTACGCCGACCATTACCCGCAGGACCAGCCCGGCAAGAAAGACCTGAAAACCACCGTGAACGGCGGCATGGACATCAAGTACGGCATCAACGACGCCTTCACCCTGGACATGACTTTGGTGCCGGATTTTGGGCAGACGCAGTCAGATGCGCAGGTACTCAACCTGTCGCCGTTTGAGGTGCGTTTTGACGAAAACAGGCAATTTTTCACGGAGGGCACCGAGCTTTTCAACAAGGCAGGGCTTTTCTATTCGCGTCGCATCGGGGCGCAGCCGCTCAACTACTACAACTACACCTATGACAAAGAGCGGTACGGCGAAGATGCGTTGATTTTGGAAAATCCAGAGAAAACCAGCTTGGTCAACGCCACCAAATTATCTGGTAGAACCAACAAAGGTCTGGGGATTGGCTTGTTCAACGCAGTGACTAGAAACTCTTACGCCACCCTTAAAAGTGGCCTCACCAACGAAGAGTTCAGGGTATTGACCGACCCGGTGACCAATTATAATGTTCTGGTGCTGGACCAGAGTTTGCCTAACAGCTCGTTTGTCACCTTCACCAACACCAATGTAACCCGAGGGGCCGGTTTCTACAATGCCAACGTGACGGGTCTCATGAGCAAACTCACGAACAAGAAGAACTCCTACACCCTCAACCTGACTGGTAACCTGAGCCAACGCTACAACAAAGGCGAACTACAGCCAGGAACTGCCAAGGTGGAATTGGGCCACATGTATTCGGCCAGTTTTGGGAAAACCAGCGGCAATTTTCAGTTCAACGTACGGCACACCGCCGAAAGCCACACCTATGACATCAATGACCTGGGCTACCTGGACAACAACAACTCCCGTGAGACGCAGGCGCACATTGCCTATAACATTTACAAGCCTTTCTGGAAACTGAACAACCTCTACAACGCCCTGGGCGTGCAGCACCGCATGTTGTACAAGCCGTCGGTGTTTACCCAGTTGGTGTATTTTCTGGAGACCAATGCCACCACCAAGAAATTCCTCTCCTTCGGGTCTAATATTGCGTGGCTGCCCAAAGATGGCTATGACTATTTTGAGCCTCGTTCTTACAAAAACGGCGTACCCGATAGAAAATGGCGTAAACCCGCCGGTTGGGAAGTAAGCAGCTACATTTCCAGCGACTACCGCAAGAAACTGGCCCTGGACGTGAACTTCGGGTTTTACCTAGCACCGGAATATGACCAGTTTGACAAATGGATTGGCGTAAGCCCAAGGGTACGGGTCAACGATCACCTGCAATTGGTTTACGGTCTTAACTACAACCACGCACCACGGGATTTCGGCTTTGCCGGAAATGGCCTTCAGGACAGTATTTTCTTTGGCCGAAGAGAAGTACGCACCGTGAACAACACCTTAACGGGCACCTACATTTTTAACGCCCGCACCGCGCTTAACCTGAACATGCGCCATTACTGGTCCAATGCCACTTTTAACCAATACCTGCTCTTGCAGGAAGACGGAAACGGATCGGTTCTGGGGTATAGGCCTCTTACTCCGTCTGCCCAGCCGCGCAACTTCAACGCCTTCAACATTGACCTGGTGTACAGCTGGCGTTTCGCGCCGGGCAGTGAGGTGAGCGTGGTCTGGAAAAATGCCATTTATGACAGCGCCTTGTCCCAGCGCACCGACTATTTCCTGAACCTGGGCAATACGCTGCAAGCCAAACAATTGAACAGCTTCTCCGTTAAGATTCTATATTACCTGGACTACCAGGTGCTCAAACGCGCCCTTAACACAAGATCTTAACCATGGTCTCTCCCAAAGCTGCTCTTATTGCCGGTGCCAGCGGACTGGTAGGCAGTCACTGCCTACAACTGCTGCTGCAAAGCCCCCGGTACAGCAAAGTAATTGCAGTAGGCCGCAAAAGACTGGACATCAACCATCCCAAACTGCAGCAGATCATCGTAGATTTTGACAACCTGGAAAAACACCGCCACAGCCTCATCGCCGATGACGTGTACTGCTGCCTGGGCACCACCATCAAGAAAGCCGGTTCCAAAGAAAACTTCCGGAAGGTAGATTACACCTACGTGGTGAACCTGGCCAAAATCACCTCCACCCATTTCGCTTCCCAATTTCTGGTGGTTTCGGCCTTGGGCGCCGATGCTGATTCCCGTATTTTCTACAATCAGGTGAAAGGCGAAATGGAGCGAGACGTGAAAAAACTGCCGTTCACCGCCGTGCATATCTTCCAACCATCTTTGCTGCTGGGCGAACGCCAGGAAGTACGATTTGGCGAGAAAGCCGCCGAAGTATTCATGAAAGGAGCGAGCTTCCTGTTTAACGGTCCCTTGCGCAAATACAAAGGTATTCCGGCCAAGAGCGTAGCCAAGGCTATGCTGGAAGCAGCCAAGCAAGACGGCGGCGGTGTACTAGTCCACCCCTCTGAGCAAATGCAGCAGTACGCTTAATTATTTGAACTGTAGCGTCGTTACACCGTAACGACTTGTCTCCCTGCAACAGAAGAACAGCCCCTCATCCAGGGCATAGTATTGCAAGGAACGGTTCTTTGTTAGTGGTGGCATTTCTGCTTCGTAGAACCCCGTCGTTACGGTGTAACGACGCTACATGGGTCAACTTCCGTCCGTTTCCCGCGTACTGTTTGCAAAACCACCCCAAACCATGGACTCGGCCCAACACCAGATACAACACCATTTTCCGCGCAGTACCCAATATGACCCCACGTGGGTGCGCGAGCATTCCATGGGCGAGAATGTGCTCTTCAATCTGGAAAGCATCACCTCGCTTATTCCCTTCAAGAAAGGGATGCGCGTGCTGGATTTAGGCTGCGGGAAAGCTGCCAGTTCTATCTTTCTGGCCAAGGAGTTTGACGTACAGGTGTGGGCCGTGGACGAAGCCATCTCCGCCTCAGCGAACTACAAACGGGTGCAGGAAGAGAATCTGGAGAACCACGTGTTCCCGCTTCAGTTGGATGCCCGTTCGTTGCCCTTCCCCGAGGAGTTCTTTGATGTGGTGCTGGTCATTGACTCGTACACGTACTTCGGAACCGATGACAAGTACCTGCCCTATATCTGCCGTTTCCTCAAATCTGACGGGTACATTGGCATTGTGGACGTGTGTTTCAAAGACGAGATTGAGACCATTGACCAGGTACCCGAGTTTCTGCGCGAAGATTTTCAGGCCTACTGGTACTACATCCACTCGGTGGCCTGGTGGCGCAAACTCTGGGAAAAGACGGGGCTGGTACAAATCAAAACCGCCGAGCTTCTGCCCGCCGCAGACCTTATCAGGGAGCAATACGTGCGCGATTTTGAGGAGCACGGCCAGAAAAAAGACCCGTTTGCCCGAGGTCTCAAAAAAGATACGGACCACCAGATCAGCTTCTTCCGGCTCATTGGGCAGCGTACCTCCCGCGAGGCGTACCTGCAATCCTACAAAAAGAGCTAACTTGCGGGCCAGAAAAGCATTTTACTGGTTTTTATCCACAGGTAAAATATTCACAGGGGCTGAGAAGTTCTAAGAAGACAAACCCTGTTGCGCTGTCTTTTGTGAAGAATCTTTTTACTATGAAAAACAAACATCTTATTTTTGGGCTGGCATTACTGTTGCTCTCCTTCGCCAACCTGGAAAGCGCCAAGGCTCAGACCGTGGGCCTCGGTCTGCGGGTGGGAGGTTACAACGCTGGTATCTCCGGAAAGTATTTCTTCAGAGATGACCTCGCCATAGAAGGAATTCTGGGAACTGGTTTCGGCCGAAGAGGTTTTCAGCTAACCGGTTTAGTGGAGCAACACGCCTCGGCCTTTGGCATACAGGGCCTGCAGTGGTTTTACGGAGCTGGCGCGCATATTGGCGTCTTCCGCGGAAGGTACTACCATGAGCCCTCCAACAAACACTATGCAGGCTCTTACAATAGAACTCTCGCCACGTTGGGAGTAGACGGTATTGTAGGTTTGGAATATCAGATTACGGAAATTCCGATTTCAGTGGGTATCGATTTTAAGCCATTTTTCGACATCAACCGAGACGGTCTTTTCTTGTATGGCGACGGAGCTCTGACCGTCCGCTACACATTCTAATGCTTCCCCGAACCTACTTGAAAAGCCTGCCTCGTGCAGGCTTTTTCTATTTAGGCAATTCTGTTTCAAGTTTGTTTTTGAAAAACTGAGGCAAAGACAATCAGGCATGAACCACTTTTATCAGACATTTTTCATCCTTCAAGTTTGAGCGAAGCGGTAACTTGGAGGAATATCAACAGCCAGTTTGTAACTGGCGCTGTGCAATAGTATCTATAACAGTCCGCCAGTTGCAAACTGGCCTCAAAGCACACCACAAGTTACCGCTTCGCTCAAACCTGCGGTATATATTCAGTTACTCTGTAACGCTGTGTTTTCATGAAACAGAAAGGGCTATTCCAGAACAGAACCTGATTTGAAGCGATTCCAACAGAAAAGCCTTTGTTTCTAAAAACATCTTTGCTGCGTAGCACCACGACGTTACAGTGTAACGTCGCTACATGAGGTCATCCCTGTTCTTTGCGTCATTTTACCAAAACAGAACATCCTCCCATTCTCTCCTTCCCTCAATCATTCAACCACTCATTGCCACATTTGCAGAATCCAACTGCAGCCCGTACCTTTGCAGATGCTTATCAAGAAAGACGGAGGGATTAGGCCCTATGATGTCTTAGCAACCCAATTCAGTTGGGTGCTACTTCCTACCTGACGCCCTTCCGGCCGATGGGGAGATGAGTGCAGGCCTTGCCTTACCCTACCCTGCACGCTTCCTCCTGCCCTTTCTTGAGCCGCAACTAACCCTTTAGGTTTGCACAAGAAGATGACTCCAATAGAGGAAGAAGTAAAGAAACGCATATTAGTTTTAGACGGTGCCATGGGTACCATGATTCAACGGTACAACCTCCAAGAGGAAGATTACCGCGGCGAACGTTTCAAAGACTATCACCTGGATGTGAAGGGCAACAACGACTTGCTCTCTATCACCCAACCCCACATCATCAAAGAAATCCACAGTCTCTACTTTGAAGCTGGCGCCGATATAGCCGAAACCAACACTTTCAGCGGCACCTCCATCGCCATGGCCGACTACGACATGCAGGACCTGGTGTACGAACTGAACTACGAGTCTGCCCGCATCGCCCGCGAAGCCGCTGATGAGTGGACTGCCAGAACCCCTGAGAAACCGCGCTTTGTGGCCGGTGCCATAGGACCAACTAACCGTACCGCTTCTCTTTCCCCAGATGTGAACAACCCCGGTTACCGCGCCATTACCTATGACGAGCTGGTAGAAGCCTACACTGAGCAAGTGAGAGGTTTGGTTGACGGCGGCGTGGATTTGCTCTTGGTAGAAACCATTTTTGACACCCTCAATGCGAAGGCGGCTCTATTCGCCATTGACCAATACAGCCAGCAAACCGGCAAGCGCCTGCCGTTGATGGTGTCTGGTACTATTACCGATGCCAGCGGTCGGACTTTGTCTGGCCAAACCGTTGAGGCGTTTTTGTACTCGGTATCGCACATGCCGTTGTTGAGCGTGGGCTTTAACTGCGCTTTGGGTGCCAAGCAGCTGCGTCCTCATTTACAGTCTCTGAGCAAAGCGTCTAAATTTCATATCAGTGCCTATCCCAATGCCGGTCTTCCCAACGCCTTCGGAGCGTATGACGAGACGCCGGAGCAGATGGGTCAGCACATCAAGGACTTTTTAGACAACAACTTCGTGAACATTGTGGGTGGATGCTGCGGTACCACCCCGCCGCACATCAAGGTCATCGCTGAGATTGCTGCCCAGTACCCACCTCGTCCGTTGCCGCAACTGCCGGCTGTGCCTACCTACTCCGGTTTGGAGCCGCTTACCGTGTTTGAAGGCTCTAACTTTATCAACATTGGCGAGCGCACCAACATCACCGGCTCCAAGCAATTCAAGCGTCTTATTCTAAATGAGCAGTACGAGGAAGCTTTGGCCATTGCCCGTCAGCAGGTGGAGAACGGTGCCCAGATTATTGACGTGAACATGGACGAAGGCATGCTGGACTCTGAGGCCGCTATGACCTTGTTCCTGAATTTGATTGCTTCTGAACCAGACATCGCCCGCGTGCCCATCATGATTGACTCCTCTAAGTGGAGCGTGATTGAGGCCGGATTGAAGTGCGTGCAGGGAAAAGCCATCGTAAACTCCATCTCGCTCAAAGAGGGCGAAGAGGCGTTCAAAGAGCGCGCCCGCAAAGTGCGCAGCTACGGAGCCGCTGTAGTGGTAATGGCGTTTGACGAAGAAGGCCAGGCCGATAATTACGAACGCCGCATTCAGATCTGTGAACGTGCCTATAACATCCTGACCAAAGAAGTGGGCTTCCCCGCCGAGGACATCATCTTCGACCCGAACATCCTGACCGTTGCCACGGGCATGGAGGAGCACAACAACTACGCCGTAGACTTCATCAATGCCACCCGCTGGATTAAACAAAACCTGCCAGGCGCCAAAGTAAGCGGTGGCGTGAGTAACATCTCCTTCTCTTTTAGAGGCAATGACCCCGTGCGCGAGGCCATGCATTCTGTGTTCCTGTACCACGCCATCAAAGCCGGTCTGGACATGGGCATCGTGAATGCCGGTATGCTGGAAGTCTACGAGGAAATCCCGAAAGACCTGCTGGAGCGCGTGGAAGACGTATTGCTGAACCGCCGCTCAGATGCCACCGAGCGCCTAGTGGAGTTCGCCGAAACGGTGAAAAACAAAGGCAAAGAGGTAGTGCGTGACGAAGCATGGCGCAATGAGCCGGTGCAGAAGCGTTTAACGCACGCTTTGGTGAAAGGACTGGTAGAGTACATTGACCAGGACGTGGAAGAAGCTCGTCACTTGTACCAGAAACCGCTAGAAGTGATTGAAGGTCCGCTCATGGACGGCATGAACGTGGTGGGTGACTTGTTCGGTGATGGCAAGATGTTTTTGCCGCAGGTGGTGAAAAGCGCCCGCGTGATGAAGAAAGCCGTGGCGTATTTACTACCTTACATCGAGGAAGAAAAAGTACGCGCCGCAGCTTCCGGAGACACCTCCACCCGCCAAACCAACGGCAAAATCCTGATGGCGACGGTGAAAGGCGACGTACACGACATCGGGAAAAACATTGTGGGCGTAGTGTTGGCCTGCAACAACTATGAAGTGATTGACTTGGGGGTAATGACGCCTGCCGATAAGATTCTGGATGCCGCCCGTGAGCACAACGTGGACGTGATTGGCCTTAGTGGTTTGATTACCCCGTCACTGGACGAGATGGTGCATGTGGCACGTGAAATGGAGCGTCAGAACTTCAACATTCCGCTGCTAATTGGCGGTGCCACTACTTCCCGCGCGCATACTGCGGTGAAAGTAGCACCAGCCTATAATGGCACCGTGGTACACGTGTTAGATGCCTCGCGCAGTGTGCCGGTAGTTGGTAATTTGCTGAGCCCTGATAACAAAGAACAGTTTGCGGTAGACATCAGGAAAGAGTATGATGAGATGCGCGAAGGGTACCTGAGCCGTCAAAAGGACAAGAAATACCTGCCGTTGACCCAAGCGCGTGCGAACAAATTGCCCATTGAATGGAAAGCCGAAGACGTGTACGCTCCAGCCAAAACAGGTGTGCAAGTATTCCAGAACTTCCCGCTGGAGGAATTGGTGCCGTACATTGACTGGACTCCGTTCTTCCAGGCGTGGGAGCTACACGGCAAATTCCCGAAACTGCTGGAAGACGCGGTAGTAGGCGAAGCTGCCACCAAGCTGTACGCCGACGCCCAAGTTCTACTCAAGCGGATTGTAGACGAGAAACTACTAACCGCTAACGGTGTAGCAGGCTTGTTCCCGGCTAACTCTGTAGGCGACGATGACGTGGAAATCTACACCGATGAACAACGTACTGAAATTCTCACCCACTTCCGTACGCTACGCCAACAAGGCCAGAAAGGACCAAACGTGCCAAACATCGCATTGGCTGACTTTGTAGCGCCAAAGGAAACCGGCCTAGCAGATTATACTGGAGGTTTCGCAGTAACGGCTGGGATTGGCTTGGATGAACTGGTGCAGCAGTTTGAAGCAGACCACGACGATTACCACAGCATCATGGCCAAAGCCCTAGCTGACCGTCTAGCCGAAGCATTTGCCGAGAAGCTGCACGAGATCGTGCGGAAGGAAATCTGGGCCTACGAACCAGAAGAAAGCCTCACGAACGAGGACCTGATTAAGGAGAAATACCAAGGCATCCGTCCGGCACCGGGGTATCCGGCTTGCCCAGACCACACCGAGAAAACTACGCTGTTCCAATTGTTAGAGGTGGAGAAGAACACCGGCATCACCTTAACCGAGAGCCTAGCCATGTACCCCACCGCAGCGGTTTCTGGCATGTACTTCGCGCACAAGCAATCACGTTACTTCGGACTTGGCAAGATTGAAAAAGACCAGGTAACGGATTACGCGCAACGCAAAGGCATGAGCGTGGAGGAGACCGAGCGTTGGTTATCACCAAACTTGAACTACTAATTTCTGTTTAGGGGCTGGTTTGATGAAAACAGTCCCTAAACAACAAGTTTAGAGAACCTTACTTAGGACGGGATCTGCATTGGATGGAAACCTTGCTAATTACCCGTTAGCTCGTTCTCCGCCAATAACTCACTTCCCCATTTTGCCATCCTGAAAGGAACTTGTGGGCGAACTAGAAAAGCGTTGAAGAAGCCTCATGGCCGTTCGCCCACAAGATCTTTCCAAGATGACAAAATGGGGTAGGAAAAGTAATAAAGAGGAAGGTAAGAGAAGAAAGTAAAAGATAAACAACCACGAGGCGAACGCCTCAAGAACACTCACCCTCGCTAAACAAAAGGGAACGGGATTAACAAGAAATAAAGGCTTACGCCTGAGACATATATAACTTCAATGAAAGTTACTGAGCATTTACAGAACGCTACCAACACCCTTTTCTCATTTGAGATTCTGCCGCCGGTAAAAGGTACCAGCATCCAATCCATTTACGAAGGCATTGACCCGTTGATGGAGTTCAAACCGCCGTTCATCAACGTTACCTACCACCGCGAGGAATACGTGTTCAAGGAGCGGGAGAACGGGTTATTGGAGAAAATCACCATCAGAAAGCGGCCGGGCACGGTGGGCATTTGTTCAGCGATCATGAACAAGTACCACGTAGATGCGGTGCCACACATCATCTGCGGGGGCTTCAGCAAAGAGGAAACCGAGAATGCCTTGATGGACCTCAACTTCCTGGGCATTGACAACGTGTTGTTGCTGCGCGGCGATGCCGTGAAAACAGAACCTGGTTTCCGTCCGCACAAGAACGGACATTCCTACGCCTCTGACTTAATCAAGCAGGTAGTGCAACTGAATCACGGCGTGTACCTGGATGAGGACATGGCCAACCCCGTGCCTACCGATTTCTGCATCGGGGTGGCCGGTTATCCGGAGAAACACATGGAGGCCCCTAACCTTTCTACCGACCTAAAATACCTGAAGCAGAAGGTAGATCTGGGCGCGAATTACATCATCACGCAGATGTTCTTCGACAACAAAAGGTTCTTTGATTTTGTGAATGCGTGCCGGGCCGCGGGAATTAACGTGCCTATCATTCCGGGCCTGAAAACGTTGACCACCAAAAACCAACTGAACGTGCTGCCGCGCTACTTCAACATAGATTTGCCAGAAGATTTAGTGACTGCGGTGGAAGCCTGCCAAACTGCTAAAGACGTGAAACAAGTAGGCGTTGAATGGACCATCCAGCAGTGCAAAGAATTGATGGCGTTTGGGGTGCCGTGTCTGCACTTCTATACCATGAGTAAGTCTGATGCTACCCAAGCGGTGGCAAGGGCTATTTTCTAAAGCTGTTTTAGCCTTGCTTTTGGTAAACTGCCTTGAAACAACCAATAAGTCCTAAAAAAGTAATTTCCCTCGCTCGCCTCTGGCGAGTGTGAGCTACCTGCGGCGTCCCGCCGCTTTGAGGTTGTTTGTTCAAAAGGAGCAGAGAAACGGCCAGAGGCCGCAGGTAGCTCACACTCGCCAGAGGCGAGCGAGTACGTCCAATTCTTTCGCCCTATTTTCTGGGAAAAGGTCTTAAAACAAACGAGCCATCTACTACGCAGATGGTTCGTTTGTTTTAAGTATGAAACGGAAGGCCTCTATAAGTTAATCCGGAATTTGGTAGTGGTGATACCACCAAAGTTGCCGTAGCCGTTCCGGATGTTGCTGTGCAGGTTTAGCGGTTCGGCGAAGGGATTGTCTTCTTCGTAGTTGCCTTTGGAACGCTCGTAGAGGTACAGGTCCTGGGTGAGATGCTGCAGGGTTACTTCCAAGTACTTAGGGGGCGCGCCGCCTCCAGTATAGGCTCCTACTCTATTGGAATAGGTAATGACGCCTTGCTTGGCCCAGCCATCGTCAAAGACGTTGTATAGTTCAATTTCCTCTATCTCTTCGCCAAAAATATCATCATTTTCATTGGTGGAGTAAAAGTTGCCCACGGGCCGGTCCTGCTCATCCTTTAATTGCACGTACAGACGGTAGTAGTTCTGTTGGCCGGCAATGTCTTGGAACTGGACCCGCAAGATGCCTGATAAATTAAATTGACCGTTCTTCGCATCGGGTTGGAAGGTAGCCGAGGCTACGGGCACAGGGGCGGGCATGGTCAGTTTGCCTTCTATGGTTTCAAAGTTGGGGGCACTTACCGTAAGCGTGTATTGCTGGCCGGGTACTGGCGTAAACTCATTGGAAGGTTTGTAGCTGCCTTGCTCTGGGTTATATTCCAGGGGCACAAATGCAAAACTTTGGCGCGTAGTACCGTTGCCGTCTTTGAGGGTGATAGCCGCATCTTTGACCATACCGTTGCGCCAAAGGTCATCGCCGGCCAGCACAGACTGGCTGCGCCCGATGTACATGTTCTGCTTAGGGTTGTCGGTGTTGAGGTTGTACTGAACCGCCAAGCGCGGAATATGCGGAGGAACTTCAATCTCTACTTCCTTCTCACAGCCAGACAGCGCCAACGCCAACGCTGCTCCAACCAGCAAACGGGCTCTTTTACGTTGATTTACAGAAAACAGGGTTAAAACAGAGGTGAACATGCGCTGCTAGAACTTAAAGGTTTTGCTGATGGAAGGTAAAATGGGGAACAGGCTGATCTGCCGGAAGGTAGCCGATTCATCTTCGTTTCTAGCCGACTGCACATAGATAAAGTAAGGGTTCTTGCGGTTGTAAGCATTGTAGAAACTGATGTTGTTGACTACCTCGCCCCAGCTTTTCTTTTTAGTATGGCTCAGGCTGATGTCGGCGCGGTGATAGGCGGCCATGCGGTAGCCGTTACGGGAACCATAGTCGTTATAAGTGGCAGTTCCGCCGTAGCCTCCCTCCCAGGCCTCACCCAGCACATAGCGGGCTTCGGGCAAGGTCACGGAGTTGCCGGTACCGTACACCCACGTGGCAGACAAGGACAGATTGGGTTTCAGCTGATGGATCACCACTACCTCAAAGTCATGGCGGCGGTCATAGCGGTACGGGAACTTCTCGCCCCGGTTCAGCTCGGGGAACTGGCGGTTAGACCAGGCCAAGGTGTAGCCAATCCAGCCGTTGGTGCGGCCCGTTTTCTTGTGCAGAAACAGTTCCATGCCGTACGCCCAGCCTTTGCCAGTGGTCACTTTGGTGT
Organism: Rufibacter sp. JT3400010; assembly: GCF_054956755.1. NCBI lineage: Bacteria > Pseudomonadati > Bacteroidota > Cytophagia > Cytophagales > Hymenobacteraceae > Rufibacter > Rufibacter sp. JT3400010. The sequence continues at coordinate 65,177 of NZ_JBUDXA010000008.1, forward strand.
CCCAACTGCTGGAAATACCAATGAAAGACGCGCCCTCTTTGTATTCAATGAGGTTGTTCATGGTCTTGTAATACCCTTCCAGGCTGATTTCCATCTTGTCTCCGGCAATGGTGCGGGTGGCACCCAATGCTACCTGGCGCGAGCGCTGCGGCTTTATCTTCTCGGTAGAAGGTACCCATAAATCCGTGGGCAAGCCGATGCCGCTGTTGGTGAGCAGGTGAATGAACTGGGTCATGTGGGCGTAAGACGCTTTCAGGCTCAGCTTCTCGGTGGCGATGAACCTGACGGAGGCGCGTGGCTCAATGGATGAATACGTTGCCTTGTTCACCAGAAAGCCGTTGGCCCGTACGCCTACGTTCACTTTCAAGCGTTCAGAAAGGCGCAAGTCATCTTCCAGGTATACGCCTACCTCCTGTGCGTTGGTTTTCCTGGTGTTCACTTCCAGGTCTTCAGCATCGCCATCATCATTACTCCTCACCTGCAAGGCACCCGGCTGAAACTGGTGGTGCACGTATTGTGTCCCGAACCGGATGTAATGGTCCGGATTTGGGATGTAATCGAAATCCATTTTGGCGCTCAGGTCCCTGATATTAGAGAGGTACTTGAGTCTGTAGTCATAGCTTTGGCCCTGGTATTTAGATTCTTCCTCGCTGCTTATGTCAAATTGGTACTTGGTGTAGGTGAGGTGCGAGTTTAGGAAAAGCCGTTGATTGATGATGCGGTTCCAGCGGAAGGCCGAGGTCAAATTGCCCCAACCCAACCCGGCCTTGCTTTCTGACTGACCATTGTCTGCGCTCTCCATGGTGGCGTAGAATTCATCATAACCGGTGTAGGCACTCAGGTAGAGGCGGTCTTTGTCACTTACTTTCCAGTTCAGCTTGCCGTTGAGGTCATAAAAATAATAACCGCCTACGCCGTCTTCCTTGTTCATGAAAGGCCGGGCCAGTACGTCAATGTAGGTGCGGCGGCCCGAGAAAATAAAGGAAGCCACGTCTTTCTTGAGGGGTCCGCCTACGGTGAGGCGCGAAGCAATTAACCCAATGGAGCCCTCACCGTCCACCTCATGCATATTGCCTTCCTTCATGGAAATGTCCAGCACCGAGGACAGCCGGCCGCCGTACCGCGCCGGAAAGCCGCCTTTCACCAGTTCCACGTTATTGAGCGCCTCGGCGGTAAACACGGAGAAAAACCCGAACAAATGCGAAGCATTGTACACTGGCACGCCGTCCAACAAAATCAGATTTTGGTCTGGCCCGCCGCCACGCACGTACAGGCCGCTGGTCCCCTCGCCACCACTCTGCACACCCGGCAGCAACTGAAGCGTCTTGAGCACATCTACTTCGCCAAACAGCGCAGGAACTGATTTTATCTGACTCACACTCATGTTGATGGTGCTCATGCGGGTACTTTCGCGCACGTCTTCCTCGCGGGTATTCACAATCTCCACTTCGCGCAGAGCGGTGGCAAATGGCGTAAGCAGCAGGTTTTGACTCAAGTCTTTGTCTAGATAGGCAGAAAACTGGCGGCGCTCATAGCCCACGTAAGACACCACCAACTTCACCGAGTCTTTGGGCAGCGTGAGGCTGTAGAAACCGTAGGCGTTGGTGGCGGTGCCCTGCCCCGTAACCGAGTTAAGAATGGCTACGCCGATCAGGTTTTCGCCGGTCTCGGCATCGCGCACATAGCCGCTGATGGTGAATTTCTGCCCGAGGGCGGTGAGAGGAAGCAGGAGCAAAGCCAGGCCTACCAGGTGCCGCAGGCCACGTCTGCCAGCCGCCTTAAAACGAAAAGACATTCAGAAATGAGTTGAGATAAATGAAATACTACCCGCAGGGTTTACCTACTATGTAGGTAATGACAGGCAATATCAGGTTTACCCCTACGCTTTCCAAAATTAAATTAGTCCTAAAAGTAGATCCACTCGCTCGCCTCTGGCGAGTGTGGGTTACCTGCGGCCTCTGGCCGCTTTGTGAACGTTTATCAAAACAAGAAGATAAGCGGCCAGAGTTCGCAGGTAGCTCACACTCGCCAGAGGCGAGCGAGGTTTTTTTTTAGTTTCTCATCAATTTTTGCAGAACTATCCCAGAACTAGATCATCCCAATATTTAGAATGGCATCGCCTTGGTTTACCACGGGCATGTGGTTCAGGCCAATTACATAACCGCTCACCGGGGAGGTGATGGGATGGCTGGCATAGCCGAAGGGATCTGCCACGGTGCCCACTTGCTGGCCCCTATTAATGGCTTGACCGTTTTTCACGAAGCTTCGGAACAAACCGGCGCGGCGAGCGCGTATCCAGGTGGTTTTCTTGCAGACAACCGGCGGCTGCGACATGGGAACAGAATTGTCGGTCATACCCAGATGGTGCATGACGCGCATAGCTCCTTCTATGGCCGTATTGATGCTGTTTTCGTCAAACCGCAACGATTCTCCGGCCTCATACACCAGAATGGACTTGCCCATTTTGGAAGCTTCTTCACGCAGCGAACCTGGTCTCAGTTTGGAATTTAAGATGAATGGTGCCCCGAAGGCCTCGGCCATAGCCGCACTTTGCTCATTGTCCAGCTCGCACCTGATCTGAGGAAAATTGGAGCGGCTGGCTCCGCCGGTGTGGAAGTCAAGGCCATAGTCAATCAAAGGCAACACCTCCTGGGTAAACCGGGCGGCTACCCGGCTGGCCAGGGAGCCGTTGGGACTGCCGGGGAAACTCCGGTTCACGTCTTTGCCATCTGGTACCTCGCGGGAGAAGTTCAGGAAGCCGTAGATGTTGAGAATAGGAACTGCCAAGACGGTTCCCCGCAAAGGCTGCAACATCCGGCGCCGAATCATGCGCCGGATGGTTTCAATGCCGTTTACCTCATCGCCGTGCATGCCCGCCATCAATAGCAGCACCGGTCCCGGCTCCATGGCCCGGAAGACATGGATGGGAATATCAATTTGGGTCCCGCTGGGCAGCTTGGAGATGTTCAGCCGGATGAGGAGGTCGTCACCGGGATTTATCTCAATGTTATTGATGGTCATCTCCGCCATCTGGGGAACTGGTTGGTTTAGACTTTTTCTTCTTTCCTTTGGCTACCAGTAATTCTGTGTATTCCATGATTTTACCCGCTATGTCTTGTTGCGTGGCTTTTTCAATACCTTCCAGCCCTGGCGAGGAATTCACCTCCAGAATGAGCGGTCCGCGTTTAGATTGAAGCATGTCTACGCCGGCCACGTCCAGACCTAAAGACTTAGCAGCCATGAGTGCGGCAGCTTTCTCGGCGCGGGTGAGTTTGATAAGGCTGGCGCTACCGCCTCGGTGCAGGTTAGACCTAAACTCGCCCTCTTTGCCTTGCCGCTTCATGGCACCAACTACTTCGCCGTTTACCACAAACACCCGTATGTCAGCGCCTTTGCTTTCGGCTACGTACTCCTGCACAATGATGCGGGCTTTGAGGTTGTAGAACGCCTCAATCACCGATTCGGCGGCTTTTTGGGTTTCGGCTAAGACTACGCCCAAACCTTGGGTGCCTTCCAGTAACTTAATCACCAGGGGTGCACCGCCTACTTCGGCAATGAGTTCCTTTACTTTCTTGGAGTAGTTGGTGAAGGCAGTTTTGGGCATACCCAGACCGGCCCGAGCCATAATCTGCAGACTGCGGAGTTTGTCTCTGGAGCGCACAATGGATTGGGAGGCCACCACACTTTTCACTTTCATCATCTCAAACTGCCGCACCACCGCCGTGCCGTAAAACGTAACCGAAGCCCCAATTCTAGGAATAATGGCGTCTATGCCCGAGAGTAACTCGCCTTTGTAGAGAATGTGCGGGTCGCCTTTCTCCATGACCAGGTCACAGCGCAAATGGTCCAGCACCACCACCTCATGGCCCCGTTGCTGGGCGGCTTCCACTAAACGGCGGGTAGAATATAACTTAGGGTCTCGCGAGAGGATCGCAATTTTCATACAGGAGGGTTCTTGGGTTTGGTACTTTTTTTCTTGGTCTTTTTCTTGGCCTTAAGCGACAGGTACTTTTTGGAAACATCCACAATGAACCGTTTTCGGAGCAGTGTGCGCCCCAGCAGAACCGGATACTTTAAATCACTGCGGTCTGAGAGGGAGAACTCAGTCTCTATCTCCTGCCCATAGATCATGATCTTAGTACGGATGACGTAGCGTTCCTGCACATCGCCAAACGAACTTTTTACAGTCCGCAAATCAAAATTGGTAAACTCAAAGGCCTTGTGGTTGTACGCGGGGTGGTTGTCATGCAGCAACTCAAAATGAATGGCCCGCTGCCCGTCTGGCAAGTCCACCTCACAGATATTGTCGCAGTGAATAGAAGACGTATACGCGCCGGTATCAACTTTGGCTTCTATTTCATACAATTCCAGTTCAGGAAAATCTACCATCTCCCGCCGGCCTATGATCCCTTTAATAGGTTTGTCATCCTTCATGCTACAGAAATCAAGAACTATCAGAAGCTGTAATGGGCCTGTTTTCTGAAAAGCAGACCCATTACAGTTAATTCATACGCATAAGTGAAAGGCACGGTCAAATAGAAAACCGCTCCAGACATAGATGTTCCTCTTCTACCATCTTCATCCCGTGGGCATCTGTAGTAGTTTTAGTGATGGTCTGGCATTCTACATGGTCGTTGTTCTTTTCTATAAAGAATAACATGCCCACTGCTATCACTAAGATAGCGAACCCCACTGAAAGTAAATTCCGTTGCTCCATCTGCCTTTAGTTCATACCGGAAATGCATTGTGCTGTTTCTAATCCAATTTGTAGAAAATAAGCCAGAAACAGAATGGCAGTACTGCGTCTCTACACCGCTATCAAAAAAATTATTTATTGCCGGTGTAGGTGATGCGGTAAATGGCATCATTCATATCATCAGACACCAGCAGGGAACCGTCTGGCATCACCTCCACGTCTACTGGCCGGCCCCATTCTTTGCCGTCCTGCAACCAGCCCGCCGCAAACGGCACAAAGCTGCCTTTGCCCTGGGCATCGGTGCGGTAGAGGCTTAGGCGGTAACCAATCTTCTCGGTACGGTTCCAGGAGCCGTGTTCGGCAATGAAGATCTGGTTTTTATAGGTGTCGGGGAACATGGTGCCGGTGTAGAACTCCATGCCCAGCGTGCCGCCATGTGGATTCAATTTCTGTACCGGCGGAGTGTAGTCTGCGCAGTCTTTGCCTTTCCCGAACTCAGGGTCCAGGGTTTCGCCGGCGTGGCAGAACGGATACCCGAAATGCATGCCCTTTTTTGGGGCGCGGTTCAGTTCATCTGGCGGCATGTTGTCGCCCATGAGGTCGCGGCCGTTGTCTGTAAACCACAGTTCTTTGGTGGTAGGGTGCCAGTCAAAACCAACGGTGTTGCGCACGCCATGGGCGAACACCTCCAGGCCGGTGCCGTCTGGGTTCATGCGGTTGATGGCGGCGTACACGGGCTCTTTACTTAGGCAGATGTTGCAGGGCGCGCCCACCGGCACGTACAACTTGTCATCTGGCCCGAAGGCGATGTATTTCCAGCCGTGGTGCTCCTCTGTGGGAAATTTGTCATACACCACCGCGGGTTTAGGCGGGTTCTTAAGGTTCTGGGCAATGTTGTCATAGCGGGTAATGCGACTGATCTCGGCCACGTACAGCGCGCCGTTGCGCAGGGCTACGCCGTTGGGCATTTTCAGGCCACTGGCAATGGTAATCACCTCATCGGCTTTGCCGTCTTTGTTTCTGTCTGGCAAGGCATAGACGTTGCCTTTGTCGCGGGAACCCACGTAGAGCGTGCCGTCTGGCCCTAAGGCCATGGAACGGGCATTCACCACGTTTTGGGCGAAGTAACTGATCTGAAAACCATCTGGCAGGGAGATTTTAGCCAGGTTGGCATCGGTGGCGGGTTGCTCGGTGACGTTCTCAGAGGCAGTGTCCTGCGCAGCGGTGGAGGTTCTTTCACCCTCTTCGTTCGCATCGGGCTTGCCCGAATTAGAGGAACAGGCCAGTTGGCCCAGAAGCACCAGCATGCTGGCACCTAGTTTTAACTGTAAAGGAAGTTTCATAGTTTTAGATTGTACGGTATGGTGTAGAGGCGAAACTGAGCTGTCATTTCCGTTTCGGGCTACTTTGGCAAAAATAAGGTAAAAAAGGAATTCTCCTCCTGAGGCGTATACGCAAAGAAACTTACTTGGCTGCCTTGGTGCGGTGATTGCGTAGCCACGTGGCCACCGTGTAGAGCAAATTGGTATGGCCCGTCTGCAAAACCACCAGATTCTTTCGTTTTAAGGCATTCAGAAACACCTGTAACCGGTTCTGAGAGATAATCTGGTCGTACTTGCCTAAAAATACATTCACCTCAATGTTGCTCTGGTTTAAGAGCCGGACAATTTTGCGGGTATCAAAAACCAGATTGCTGAAGCCCGTCCAGCTGCGGTACACGCGCAGACGCTTCTGGGGGGAATCCATCTGCCAATGCGCAAACTTCACCAGCCCCGAGTTCACCCAGCGTTTCCGTTCCAGCCAGCTCAACGTCTTGAAAAACCGGGTTGGCCGCAGCACAATGCGTTTGAACATGCCTTGCAGCCAGCCCGGGTACGTGGCAATGCTGTACAACAAATGCGTCTTGATACCGTCTGGGGCAATCAGGTACAATTCCTCCATTTGGTCATGAAACTTCTCCAGCACCGTTAGCGCGAACTTCCCGCCCATGCTGAACGCCATCACCGAGAATCTTGCAATCTGCTCCTTTTCCAGCAATGCTTGAATAAACGCCTGTAGCTTCTTCTTGGAAAGCGGCTGGTCTGCCTTGCTCAACGTGCTTTGCCCATGGAAGAAAAGGTCAATGGAAAACACCGTGTAATCTGGCTGCAACGTGCGCGCCATGGTGTCATAGTAATGCCCTTCCTGCCCATACCCATGAAACGCCAGCAGCGCTCTGGGTCCGTTGCCCATTACGCGGTAATGCAGTTTGGAGGATTTTAGCTGGATGAAAGGCACGGGATAGTTGTTGGTTTTTAGTTGTTAGGGAATAAGTGGAAGCTGTCCCTACTACGAAGATGGTTTGACGGTAAGTTGTTTTTTGGGGTGTTTTTCTGAAAACGGAAGAGATACTTCCTGTTTCTACTACATCTGGTAGAGGAATTCAAAAGACGTTATATACAAGCTCTGCCAGATCACCCGTTATTTTCTTTTCACCAGCTTCCAAATCAAGATGCACAATCAACCTTAACTCACTTTCTGATAACAAAGAAACTTTAAACTTGAAATGATTCACTGAGGACAGGATGATTTCATTATCCACTACTTCATACTTGATTGCCTGAGGTATTTCATTTTCATCTGTAAGAAGCAAAAGCAGTTCAGGGTCTGTAAAGTCTAACAAGGTAAACGTAGGAAAAGAAATCAGCGCCTCACTAATGGAAGGTAATTTAGTGAGCTCTTTGAATTTCCATAGCTTGTATAACGAAACACGAGTCAGGCCTGCCTGCGCCCTGCATTTTGATTTAGAAACTTCCAGCCGCTGTAAATTTTCAATATTCTCCTCTGTTGGTTTTACCACCTTCCGCCACTCCTGATATCCGTATGTATCATTTCCCCTGGTAGGAGCATCCATTTCTATCCAAGTATTAAACAAGGCACTATGCACAGTGCCTCTTAGACATTCATTTTTTTGAGACACCTCCACATCTAGGCCTTCAATTTTCATTAGGTTGATGCGATGAGGAACAAACTTGTACCCTTCAAACCAATCGCCAATCTTTTGTTTAAGTAGCAGAAAGACTTCCTTGTATTCAAAAGAGGGAGATACAGTTATGGTTTGAGTACGGGAATAATTATGCCAATTAAGCTCCTGATCTTCACTAAAAATTCTTTCCCGCTCCAGTACTACTTCTGTTGTATCTAAGCCATAAATGGTGTAAAAAGGCCCTAACAAACAAATGGAGAAATGCAGCTCTTTGATCCATTTAAAGTCTACGCTCCCTTTCTGATTAATTACCAGACTACCTTCAAAACAAGGATAGGGAAGATAATGGCTGGTCTTAATTTTTTTGCTGACTTCTTTCTTCAGGTACTTTTTAAATTCTCCCCATTTTTTCGAATAATGACTGCGCGTATAAACGCTTTCGTGAATGATTTCATGTCTCAACAAAGTTTCCGGGCTCTCATCCTTGTAATCAACCTCTTCCTCCGTACAGTTTACTCCTAGAGGATAATACTTTTTAATTGTCTCATACAGCGGCCAGAAATCATACTCTTCTTCATTAAACCAAAAACGATCCTTCATAAGTGGTACAAGGGTTTTACATAGGAGGAACAAGCTAACAAAGATGTGGCTTTCCGCATAACAGAGAGCCACATCTTTGGAACAAAATATACAGTAAAACAAAGGAGGAATAAAGGTTTGTTTTCTCATCCAATCGCTCTGCATACACTCTTACATAGATAATGCGATTTATATATTACTATATTCAGTTGTTTGGCCGGTTCCTGCGTATATAAACATATGAAAACCAAGACCTTATTATTTACTTTATTAACCGGCGTGATTACTTTTTTCACGACCCAGGCTTTTGCCCAAAGCACTCAAAATGAGCAGGAACAGAAAATGGAGCAAGACTCTGTGAAGGACAAGGCCATGGGAGACAAGAAGCGCCTGAATGACCTGGCTCAGCAAAAGAAATCTGCCCAAGCTGATGCAAAAGTAGCTAAGGCAAATGCCAAAGAAGCCAACAGAATAGAAGATGAAGCTTCAGATGCCGCCAGAGAGGCCAAACAAGCTTCCAGAATGGAGGCAAAAGCCCAGAGAAACAGAGCCAACGCTGATAAACAAGCGAAAAAAGCGGCAAAAGCAGTAGAAAAGTCAGGTAACAATTAACCACTAGCCGTCTACTATACTTTCAAAGCCTCTCCTTTCTGGAGGGGCTTTCTTTGTTTTAGATTAAAGCAGTAGCACTCTCTAAGATGCATAAGCGTTTCTGGGCTTATTTCATTGAATCAGCCCAGAAACGCTTATGTAATTTGGTAGTCCTGAAAAGAAACTACAAACAGGCACCAAACCCTCGCTCGCCTCTGGCGAGCGAGGGAAAATTACTGTAACTGCTTATTCTCCACTCTAGTTACCCTACTAGCTCTACCAGAAGCATCAAAGGCGGCTAATTTAATGGTGCCATTCTCGGCGATAGGTCCGGTGTAGATCTTACTTTGCACGGTGGGCATGGCGCCATTGGTGGTGTACCTGATGGTCATGCCCGGCATTTGCACATTGGCCAGCACTTTGCCATTCTGGATTGTAGCACCCACGGTGGGAATACGGTACTTGAACCCACCCGCATAATAGTTCAGGCGCGGCAGTTCGCGTTTGCCCAGTACATTCACAAATTCAGACCAGGCTTGGGTGTAAGCCACTTTGCTCTGGGCCGATTCTGGATTTGTTGCCCAGGTGGGGTCTGGTGCCCAGGCTCTTTCGGCTAAGCCTAATATTTTAGGCAATAATTTATATTCCAGGAGTTCCGGCGAGGTAATCAATTCACTCCAGAGTGGTGCTTGCAGGCCCACAATGTTGGCGCGGGCGGCCGGTTTCAGTTGTTCTTTACTGGCGAAGGCAGCGGTAGAAGTAAGTGGCTGGTTGTCATCGTTCACCCGTATACTTTTCATGTAGTCATACGGAATAAAGTAGAAAGGCTTGTCTACGTCCACAAACCCTCCCCAATACAGGCCAAACTCATCGTATTCGCGTTGGGCGGCAAGGTCTATGTACAAATGCGACACATTGGTTAACACTACCTTGTAGCCGGCATTGGCCATTCTGTAGGGCAAGTCTATATTAGCTCCCTGGTTATTCCAGACATCCACATGAAAATTCTCTTTCACGAAATCTGGATTGGCGACATACGATAACCGGCCGTTGGTTCGCACTTTGCTCAGGCCAATTTCCTCCCAACCTGAAAGGTACAAACCGCGGGCCTTCACCAGGTCATTCACCTTCCCGAAGAAGTAGTACCACAGGTCATCCACGTTTTTCACGTTGGCATTACCCGCCATCAGGTTCTGCACCACCGGTGATTTTTCCCAAACGCCGCTAGGCACCTCATCGCCCCCGAAGTGGATAGTTTGGATAGGTGCTCCGGCTTCTTTGTACATGGCCAGCAGTTCATCCGTCACTTTCTCCAGGAAATTATAGGCAGATGGTAATGCCACGTTGATTACGTTGTCATTGAAATACTGCACCGACCGGTACACCGATTTGTCATTTACATCACGCAGCATGTATTGCTCGGCCTCTGCTTTCTTGCCTTCTTTCATGAGCCGCTCATACCGGGCATCCATGGACTTAATGGCAGCGCGGGCGTGGCCGGGCGTTTCAATCTCAGGAAGCACCTTAATGTGGCGGGCCTTGGCGTACCGCAGAATCTCCACAAAGTCTGCCTTGGAATAGTAGCCGCTGCCGCTGGATTGATTCACCTCCGGCCCCGACCCTAAAGCAGGTTGCAAAAAGCTCTTTTCGTCTATGGTATGGCCGCGGCGGGCACCCACCTGCGTCAGTTCCGGCAAGCCCGGAATCTCAATGCGCCAACCTTCGTCATCGTTCAGGTGGAAATGGAGCACATTTATCTTGTAGAGCGCCAGCATGTCCAGCACCTTCAGCACCTCTTCCTTCTTCTGGAAGTTACGGGCCACATCCATCATGAACGCCCGGTGACCAAAGCGTGGCGCGTCTTTCACCTGCACACCGGGCACAGCAACAGAAGTTTGTTTTTTGGCTAAAGCCGAAGGCGGAAGCAAGGTTTTTAGAGACTGCGTACCATAGAAAGCACCCGTTGGCGTAGAGGCCGAAACCACAATCTCCTGCGGACTTACCGTTAGTTCATACGCTTCGGCACCCAGCCCTTCCTTTTTCTGCAACCGAATGGCTTTCCCCGTTCCGGTGGTCTTTACTTCTGGCTTCTTCCCGAAAATAGTTCCCAGGTGCGTGGCCAACAATGCCGCCTCGTTCTGAAACGCGTTATCTGCCACCACTGGCACCGCGGCGGTTAAGGTGAAGGCTTGCCCGGTTTCTTTGTACTGCGCTGGAGTGGGGAATACTTTGGTCAGCTTTTCGGCGGGAATATCTTTGATGCTGCTGTTCTGCGCATAGAGGTCTCTAGATTCCAACCAGCCCACCATGTTTTTAGCAGGCTTTATAATTTGAACATTCTCTATGGCGAGGCCTTTGGTTTTGTCCTGGTCATACACCAGGTAGAAGCCCCTGGGCGCTCTGGACTCGTTTATAATCTGTCCGGCGGCTACAAACTCAATACGCTGCGAAGCTCCGGGAGCCAGTTCTTTGAAGCTGGAGGTAGGCACCATTCTGAGGAAATCTCCGTTGATAGACTCCGTTTTCACCGGCGCCTCTGCTTCTCTGGGCTTAAACGATGGAGTGCTATGGAAATATAGGCTCCAGCCAGTGGCAGCCAAAGGGGCAGTACCCGTATTCCTGAGCGTAAGCACCGAAAGTGTTTGGTTCTTACCTTGGTATTTTTCCTCCAAAACTTCCCACGTCAAACTCAAAGGGCTGGTCTGCGTGCGGTTATTGATAGCTTGTCCAGCCCTCGTCTGCGGGTTACCGGACCGGTTCTGTCCCGAAGAGCAGATGGAGAGCAGGCTCATGGAAATAACAAGGAATTGTTTCATCTGGAGGAGCTGTTGGTGTAAGATTCGTGTTCTCAGGCTGGCAGGTTTTTATGCCAGAATCGCGCCAGCCCTACTTCTTTCCGTTAAAGATATCATAACCCAAGTGAATTTCAGTTTTTAGACCACATAATTCTGATTTCAGGCAGAGACTCTTTCCAGATTTGAGAAGATTCATTGAAAGGAAGGCATGTAAAAAGCTGTTTTTAACCTTATTTTGAAGAATCAAGCCTAAAACGGCTTATGCCCACTTGTGCATGTTACCACAGAAGGGATTCTCCCTTAGGTAGACGTACAAAACACAAGATTATCTAAAAGCCCGCTGCTCTAACATGTATGTTAACGGGAGCGCAACCAGCGTTCAGGCGTTGTTGACGCTATTTTTATGAACTTGAACTCGATAGAAGGGAATAGCAAAAAACAAGGCTTTACAAGTAAGAGGAGGTGGAAGCCAACCTCTTACTTGTAAAGCCTTGAAAACCATCAAGCTCTTTTTGACCAGTACACAATTTCTGGAGAGAAAACGTATTGAGGAAATAAATACCTCCTTGGCTAAAGTCGGGGAGAGAATTTGTTTGCGTTGAGTTTGCTCCCTAGGTGTTAGTCAGATTAAAAGCCTTCGTGGTACAGGATGGACTTAGAGCACATTTCCAGCACACATTCCTGTAACAGCAGCTGACTGGTAGACTTCTCTGCAATAACCGGGAATACATGGTCTACAATGGCCGGAACCCCCAATGCCAGACCCAGCTGTTCTGCTACCGCAAAAGCTCCCATGGAGTTGTAATTGGACAGATACACCTGGAGCAAATCCTGCCAGGGGCCTTTGGCGCTGCCCGTTACGGCAATGAAATCGCCCAGAGCCTGGCGGGCTTTCCCGGCTACCTGACCCAACAGCTGGCGTATGTCTGACGGCTCCCGCCCGATGATGGCAAACAGCTCCCGCGCCTTTTCTTCATGTTCCCGTTCCTGCAGGGCCATCTCTGCCAAATATTGCTTCATGTGCGGTTCCTCTATCTTCTCTACGGTGTCTTCCACCAACTGGCGGCAAGAGGATTGGGTCAGGAGTACATTGTCAAACCAGCGTTTGGCACGGTCAAACTGTTGTTCTCTGGTTTCCTGGTCCAGTTCAATTAAGGTAATTTGGGTTTGCATTGCATTAGCCATTTTGAGCCTCCTTTCTGGAAATCTTCCATAAAACACCGGTGTGGGCAAAGGCTAGCATGTTGCCCGGCGTGATGTTAGTAACACCAAAATCCAGTACGTACAGACTTTCCCCGTCTTTACTGAACTTGCAGGAAACCGGACGTTCAATACCACCTGTACCAGACGCAGAGGCAGGCCCCATCTTTTTATTGTGCATAAACAACTCAGCGGTACCTTTCTCCACATCTACCCGAATAACCCGGAAGCCGTGGTCTATATCTTCCGGGCGGGGTGAGTTGAGCGGGGCAATGGATCCCCACTCTGCCACAAACAATTCACCTTTATAGCCAAAGGCCTCTGACCGGGAGAAATCCATCTTGCACATACAGGAGTGCGGTTGTTCCAGAAAAGCGGCAGGCCCGGCCCATTCAGGCGGGTTTTCTATGAATAGCTCAGCGGGGGTTCCACGGCTGGGCAAATGCGATTCGTGGTTCACGGGCAGGCCGTCTCCGCAGATATCGGGGAAGCCGTACCAGTCCGGGGTTTTCACTGATCCGAAGGGTTCCCGGGCTTTTTTGATGTGCCAGATGCGGTCGGGGTCGTTGGAAATGGCCCGCTCGCCTTTCTCCTCAAAATCATTATCGCTGACGTACAGTTCGCCTGCCTCGTTCATGGCCATCCCGAAGGGGTTGCGGATGCCCCAGGCCAGCAGTTCTATGTCGGTGCCATCGGGGCGAGAGCGCCACACCGCTGAGTTGCAGAACAACTCGCCTTTGATTACCTCGCCTTTTTTGGAAGGAGTGGCGAAAGGCTTGAACGCCCCGGTCTCTACCAGGTAAGGGTACGGCATTCTGGGATCTCTGCTCCTGACGTTGTTGCCCGTGAGCGTGACGTCCTGCCCCGGCACATCATGGGCGTTAGGGTGTTTGGCCAAGTCTACCGTGAAACCGGCTGGCAAGCACACCCCCTGCTGCGAGACAGACCCGTTTCCAAAGTACATGAGTCCGTCTGGCCCAAAGATGGGGCCACCCGGCTCATGCCAGCCCCCGCTCGGGAGCTGGTCTATCAAGATCTTCAGTTCGCCAGTTTCCAGGTTGTACGTCACAATCTGCATGTGGTACCCACCCTTGAGCGCTAGGTACAGTTCCCCATCCCGGTAGGTAACGCTTCTGGGGCCTGCCTGCACGTTCATGGTGATCGCCTCGGTCTCGCCAGAGGGCTTCTTCACAATGACCCGGGCGGGCATGTACGGGCGGGTGGGCCAGGAACTGCCGCCCTCGCTCACATAGATGGTACCATCCTCGGCAATGTCTACATCTGTGGGGAAAGAGAGACCCATGAGTATGGGTTCCACCACATACCCCTCAGGCACCACCACGTCTGCGGGGTCTATCAAGGGCCGGGCGGGCGGTAAAAAGTTTTCCAATTCCTGCCCAGAGACAGTGCTGGTTTTCAACCCCGTTTTGGAGATGGAGAACCCGGTGTTCTTGCGTAATTCAGCGTAATCTGTTGCCATATCAAACGGTTTAGGTATTGAGGAGCTTTGTTTTCCGCTTTAAGATTGCCTGAGCAGTCCAGCTCACCAGAAAAGCCAGTAGCATAATGGTAACGGCCACTACAGATGGGCTGAAATCATGTAACTGGCTGCCCGCATAGGCATATACCAGTGACACAAGTAAGTGACCGGCAAAAGAGTACAGCAGAAAATCCTTGAAAGAGGTGGCGGTGGTGCCTGCTACAAAAGAAACCGCCTCTGAAACGACGGGCAGGGCTTTGGAAAGGGCAATGGCCCAATTCCCGAACTTAAGAAAGAGCGCATTGCTGGTTTCCTGTTCCTTGCGGGAAAAGAACTTGCCCAGGTAAGAATTGGCGCTTCGGCCTATGTAAAAGCCCAGCACAGAAGACAAAAGCCCTGACGTTAAGGAGAGCGCTGTGCCATAGAAAAGGCCCAGCATTTTTCCGTTCAAGATCATGACCAAGCTGTTGGGAACCGGCAGGATCACATCAGAAGCCAGAAAGAAGAAGCTTAAAACAGCATAGGTTTGGAGCGATTTCTCTGTACCTAAGGAAACTTCCATCCATCTTTCCAGATCGCCAAGCAGCAGAAATGCCGTAATTACGACCAAACAGCAAAAAAGGAAAACGGAGAGGAGCTTTTTCATGCTTTTTCAATTTGCATTGGCTTTTCCCGGTTCTCCTATCACTTCGCCTTTTTACTTTTCTCCAGGAATTGTACAGATGTATCTAGGTATACTCATTTAGAAAAGAAGAGTTAACGGAAAAATGGAAGAATGGAGTTGTTTTAGCTAAAGACGTGGCTTGGAGACATAGCAATGCAATACGGTGTATGTCATTGTATGTCAAAGGCGAATTAACATGACCTCGGGAATTCCCACGAATTCAGTTCCCTTTAAGGCTATAAGCTTGTAGGGAAAAAATTAACAAGCCTCTTCTAAGGCGCGGATTTACTTCCGCGCCTTAGAAGAGGCTTTCATGAGGCTGCCGCCTCACTGAAGTTGAGAACTTCAGCCCATAGTAGGTCCAAGTTGTAAATTTGAACCATTTTAACTTACAGATAGAGTCATTAAGAGCTAATACACCCCCCACTAGAAGCCTAAATATGGCACTTACAGTTTAGAAACGCCGCCAGACACCACAAACTTCATCACCTCGCTGCTCGGGATTTCCAGATAAGTCACATTCTCACGTGCTATCAGAAACAACTCTCCGGAGAAGTTGTAGGAATGCGGAAAATAGACGGCCACTTTATCTGGCAAATGAACGGCATCCATGGAAAGCTGCGTCACGAAGCCCAGTTTATAGGTATCATTATACTGGGTCATTTTCACCAGCACTGGTTGGTTGAATTTCTGGTTTTCGCCTACAAAGGCATCAAAAAGATCTTTGAGCGAAGAGTAAATCATGTTCACCAGCGGCAGGCGGCTCATGATACGCTCCGTGAGGACAAAGAAAGGCTTTACCAGGAAATGGGAACCTATAAACCCTACTACGGTCACCAAAATGATGATGAGCGTCAGGCCCACGCCTGGGTATTTCATGTAAAAGAGATTATCCAGCCAGTTGATGATGGCTACAATGATGTAGACCGTCAGGGAGATAGGCGCAACAATAAGAAAGCCATTCAGAAAATAGCGTAAGATCTTTTTCATACACAGAAAGATAGTAAAAAAGCCCCGTCTCCGAGGCTTTCAAATATACTGTGTATCTAATATTTTGTTTTAAAAGAATTATGCAATTACCGGGTGCTGGGCCTGAATGGCATCTGCCACCTGTTGCATGAGCCACATAGGCGTGGAAGTGGCGCCACAGATTCCTACTGAGTTTGCGTCTTTAAACCAGTCCATATCAAGTTCGTCGGCGCTTTCTACAAAGTAGCTTCTGGGGTTTACCCGTTGGCACACGGCGTAGAGGGCTTTCCCGTTGGAGCTTTTCTTGCCGCTCACAAAAACGACCACGTCATGGTGCTGCGCGAATTTGTCCAGTTGCGGCTCCCGGTTAGAAACCTGGCGGCAGATGCTGTCATTGGCATCCAAGTCAAATACTTTTATGCCGTTGGCCCGCACCGCTGCTACGCGCTCTTCAATGAGCTCTTTCATGCGGTAAAAGCCTTTGGTGCTTTTAGTGGTCTGGCTGAAAAGGGTGATAGGCCGGGTATAATCCAACTGATCCAGGTCTTCCTCGGTGGTGATGACAATGGCTTCGTTGCCGGTCTGGCCTGCCAAACCAATTACCTCAGCGTGGCCTTGCTGCCCGTACAACACAATCTGGCCGTTGTGGGCTTTGACGGAGTCATAGGCGTGTTTTACGCGGTTCTGTAGTTTGAGTACCACCGGGCAAGAGGCGTCAATCAGTTCCAGGTTGTTGCGCAGGGCCGTCTGGTAGGTTTCCGGCGGTTCGCCGTGCGCTCTGATTAAGACTTTGCAGTCGTGCAACTGCTCCAGTTGCTCGCGGTCAATGATGCGTAAGCCTTTGTTATACAAACGCTGTACTTCCATGCTGTTGTGCACAATGTCACCCAGGCAGTACAACTCAGACACTTCCTCCAATTCATCTTCCGCCATCTGAATAGCGAATTCTACTCCAAAACAGTAGCCCGAATTTTTATCTATGGTTACGTTCATATACTTAGCTAACAACCGGTTTACTGAGCAAGTTCTTTTTGCAGCAGCGCCGAGGCCACTAAATCCAACACGAAGTCTACCTGCTCATCAATGGTGATGTGCGAGGTATCCAGCACATGGGCATCATCGGCCTTTTTAAGGGGGCTTTCGGCGCGGGTAGAGTCAATGAAGTCCCTTTTCTTCAGGTTCTCCACAATCTCATCATACGGCACCAACTGCTTTTTCTCGAACAATTCCTGCTGGCGGCGTTTGGCCCGTATCTCCACATCGGCGGTCATGAAGACTTTCACCTCGGCATCTGGGAAAACGGCGGTTCCTATGTCACGGCCGTCCATCACCACACCGCGGCGTTTGCCCATTTTTTTCTGCTCAGAAACCATAGCGTGGCGCACGGGAGCCAGTACGCTCACTTCGCTCACCTTGTCTGAAATGTACATTTTCCTGATTTCGTCCTCTACGTTCAGCCCGTTCAGGAAAACCTCATTCCGACCCGTTTTGGCGTTCCGGTGGAACGTGACTTCAATATTATCCAAGGCCTCCTGCACCTTTTTGGGGTTGGTGAGGTCTATATAATGCTCCAGAAAATAAAGCGTAACGGCCCGGTACATGGCACCAGTGTCTATGTACGCGTAGCCTAGTTCTTGTGCCACTTGCTTGGCGGTGGTGCTCTTACCGCACGAAGAGTGCCCGTCTAGGGCTACAACAATCTTCTTCATACCAGTGCCTTAGGGTAAATAGTAATTAGCAATCTTTGGTGGGGCAGGGAATTCCCTTGCCCGAGCGTTGATGACGCTGAAAACTCTTGGTTTTCTTACTCAATAAGGTGTTTTTGCGCGTACAGGCCGGACTAACGGCCCCTAGCATCAGGCACCACAGCAACCCCAGGGAAAAAATCTTTCTCAAATCCATTAACTTTGACTGCAAAGATATACGTAATCTGCCGGAACCGCTACGGGTTTTTACGCACCCGCCCGTTTCCGGATTACTTTTCTGAAAACTCCTTAAAAACATACCATGGCTTCATCCAGATTCTACAAATTGAGCGGTAACATCATAGACGTCCTGCACCAGGAAATCTACCAAGGCACCCTGGAGATCATGGATGGCCAGATTGCCCGCATCGTGCGCGAGCCTGTGACCGAAACACACTATATTTTGCCGGGGTTCATTGACGCACACGTGCACGTGGAGAGTTCTATGCTGGTGCCGTCTGAGTTCGCGCGGCTGGCCGTTCCGCACGGCACGGTGGCTACCGTGAGTGATCCGCACGAAATTGGCAACGTGCTTGGGCTGCAAGGCGTGGAGTACATGCTGGAGAACGGCAAGAAAGTGCCGTTTAAATTCTTCTTCGGGGCACCCTCTTGCGTACCCGCCACGCCTTTTGAAACGGCCGGGGCCGAAATTACCCCTGAAGACATTGAGGAACTGTTCCTAAGACCTGAAGTGAAATACCTTGCCGAGATGATGAACTGGCCCGGCGTCCTGAACCAAGATGACCTGGTGATGCAGAAAATCACGCTGGCCCAGAAGTTTGACAAGCAGGTAGACGGCCACGCGCCCGGTCTGCGGGGCGAAGAAGCGAAAGCCTACGCCGCCGCCGGCATGACCACCGACCACGAGTGCTTTACCGCCGAGGAAGCTCTGGATAAGTTGACCGCCGGCATGAAGATTCTCATCCGGGAAGGCAGTGCCGCCAAAAACTTCGAGGCCCTCATTGAACTGCTGGCGGAGCATCCCGACAAAATCATGTTCTGCTCCGATGACAAGCACCCCGACAACCTGGTGGAAAGCCACATCAATGAACTGGTAAAACGCGCTTTAGCCAAAGGCCATGATTTGTTCCACGTGCTACAAGCCGCCTGCGTGAACCCGGTACAACACTACAAACTGGAAGTGGGCCTGCTCCAGGAAAAAGATCCCGCTGATTTTATTGTCATTGACAACCTGGAAGACTTCACTGTACTCAGGACCTATATAGACGGGAAACTGGTCGCCGAGAACGGGAAGAGCAAGATTGAATTCACGCCCAGCGAAATCATCAACAACTTCCACGCCCAGCCGAAGACCGTAGAGCAATTCCTGTTTCCTGCTAAGGATGCGGTGAAGATACGCGTGATAGAGCCGTACAACGGGCAACTGGTAACCGGCATGCTGCTGCTGGACCCTAAAATAGAGAACGGCAACATTGTGAGTGACCTGGCGCAGGATGTCTTGAAGATGACCGTGGTGAACCGCTACCAAAACACCGAACCTGCCATAGCCTTCATCAAGAACTTCGGGTTGAAGAGCGGGGCCATTGCCTCCAGCGTAGGTCATGACTCCCACAACATCATCGCCGTAGGCTGCGACGATGAAAGCCTGTGCCGCGCGGTCAATCTCCTGATTGAAGCCAAAGGCGGTATTTCGGCGGTAGCCGAAGGAAGGGAAGAAATCCTGCCTTTACCGGTGGCGGGCATCATGTCTGCTGAGGACGGCTATTGGGTGGCCGAACAGTACGCGAAACTGGACCGTACCGCCAAAGAACTGGGCAGCACCCTCACCTCGCCGTTTATGACCTTGTCGTTTATGGCTCTTTTGGTAATTCCAGCCCTGAAACTGAGCGACAAGGGTTTGTTTGACGGTCAGCACTTTACGTTTGTAGACGTTACTACCACTAGCCTGGATGAGAAATAACGTTCCTGGCTGTAGGACGGTAAGCCAGATGTTGGTTTCTTTGATTTTCAGCTTTCTACACTCACTCATGGAAAAGAGTACCGTCTGTTTCAGAAGCTCTTTTGCTGGTAATTGCCATTTAGAACACTACCCGGTTTGTTAACAGATGTACTCCTCTTCTTGGTTGGAATTGTGGTCAGCGCCTTCGGGACGATGGTGGGCTTTGGGGGAGGAGTTTTCATGGTGCCTATTCTCATCATCTTTTTTCAGTTCCCTATTGAGTTGGCCATCGGGACGGCCATGACGGCCTTGCTCCCCGCCGCTTTAGTGTCTTCCATTTTCAATTTCCGGGAGAAAAGCATTGATTACGTGGTGGCGTCTTTGCTGCAGTTCCCCGCCATGGTTGGCACCGTGATTGGGGCTTTTCTGGTGGCGTACATGCCGGTGCTCCAGATGCAGGTGCTGTTCTCGCTGTTTGTGCTGCTGGTGGGCGTTTACATGCTGGCCACGTACAAACAGAAGAAAAAGCGCGAGCGCGGCATGATGTACCGCCTCAACCGGATGCCTACGTCTTTTATCCGGAAGAATCATCCCAAGCACATGGCTTACAGGTTGAATGGGGGCCTCATGGCGTTTTTTGGGTTGTGTACGGGCACCATTGCGGGCCTTTTCGGGATTGGCGGGGGCTTCTTGCAGACGCCTATCATGATCAGGGCATTTAAAATTCCGTCTCAGATTGCTATTTCTACTTCCTTGTTTATTCTGGTGATTACCAGCCTTTCGGGCATTTCATCGCATTATTGGCTAGGACATATTGACTGGAGTAGGAGCCTACCTTTGATGCTGGCTTTTGCGCTGGGGGCTTTGCTGGGGAAAACCATGAAAGGCACCAGTTCTCCCACGCAGCAATCTTCTGAGAAGCTGATTGGCATTGGTTTGATGTTGGCGGGGATGAGTGTGATGGTGCATATCTTTTTGAAATACGATTTTTGATAGGTTATTAGTGCATGCCTTACGCTTTTCCCTTAGATTCTCTGTTGTTTTCGTGGGTGCAGGTACTTTATTGTTTCATCTTTTGCGGTAAGCGCTCACGGCCGCGAGGCCCCGCCTTCCGCCCTCGCGCTGTGATTTCTCCTCACCTGCTTCGCTAGCGCTCAGAGGTGGTCGAACTCTAGGCGCTCAGCCGAAAGGCTGGAAAAAGATATGCGTGGTTTCTTTCCCGCTGGCGCGAGTCTCTGACTCGCGCCTACTGATGACGGGTAGTCTCCAGACTACCCTCCCTGCACCGCAGCGAAACCTCGCATTGTAGGTTCTTCTATGGAGCGGATTTACTTCCGTGCTTAACTAAATCCACAAAAAAGCCGATGGTTTAGGCGCTGTTTTCTAAAAACGGCACCTAAACCATCGGCTTTTTATATAGAAGTTCTGTTTCTGGACTTCTTTTCCTTGGGCCTACTCTTCTTCGCTCTGGAAATAGGCGTCTAGTAGGTCTTGCATTTTTTGGGTGGTGAGGGGCTTGGTCAGGTAGGCGATGTTACTGGCGGCGGCGCGCTCGGTGTCTTGGTTATGTTCTGAGGTAGAGAGCAGGGCCAGCACAATGTCCTGCCGGAAAGTGGCGTCCAATTTTTCAAATAGGGACAGAAACTCGAAGCCGTTCATGACGGGCATGTTGATGTCCAGCAGAATAAGCGATGGTTTAAAGTAATCAGGCGAAGCTGCGTCATAATGCTCCGCACTTATGTTGTAAAGATAATCAAAGGCTTGTTTTCCGTTCCGGAACTCCCTTATTTTATCAGTGATTTCCATTCTTTTCAGCAAACGCTGGTTCAGGAAATTATTGGTGTCATCGTCGTCAATGAGCATGATGCCCTTCAATTTTTTCATATCCGTGTTCCGGTCTGTTGATCATGGCGTACAAAATACAGCAGAAAGGTGGTTCCTTCTCCCAGAACGCTTTCTACCTCCACTTTTCCGCGGCTGTTGTCCATGATGCGTTTAATAATATAAAGTCCTACACCGCTACCCTCCACGTGGTCATGAAACCGGCGAAACATAGAAAACAAGTGCTGTCCGTATTGGTTTAAATCTATCCCTATGCCGTTGTCCTGCACCTTTAAGACCAAGTAATGTTCCTGCAGGCTGGTGGTAAGCGAAATGTGCAGCGGCCGTTCCGAATCTCGGTATTTGATGGAATTGGAGAGCAAGTTCACCAGCAGGCTGTACAGGTTGTCTCTGGAGAAGAAAACCTCTGGCGCGGCCGAGAAATCGGTCTGTAGGAGGGCCTCTGAGATGCGCAAAGGCTCCGCAATCCTTTCTTTTACCTGCTCCAGCACACGGGCAAACGAAACCATCTGCAAATGCTCTTCGGCTACTGGCCGCTGGATACGGCTTACCTCCGCCAGGTTATTCAGTTTGCGGTGAATGCTGGAAACGGAATCATCTAACCGGGCGAAGAGGTGGTTCAGTTCCTGGTTATCGGGCGGCAACTCTTCCCTTACGGCTTCTACCAGACCAGTTACGTTGAGCACCGGCCCTTTCAGGTCACGGGAAGCGTAGTAGACAAAGTCGTCCAGATCGGCGTTCTTCTTGACCAGTTCGTAGTTTTTAGAGATGAGCTGCTTTTCGGCACGTTTGCGGTTTTCCACTTCGCGTTCCAGTTCCCGGGTGGCGGTAATAGCCTGCGCACTGCGTTTGAGTACCCGGTCTTCCAGTTCCTGCTGGGCCTCGTGCAAGGCAATCTGAGCTCTTTCCTTCTCCTCTACCTGCGCCCGTAAATCTTCATTGGTTTTCTTTAGCTGCCACTGGCTGGGAATGGCAATCATGCCCGGTATGGCCTTGAACAGCAGAAAAGCGCCTATCATGGCTATGGCCCCAAACACCAACCGGAGCGTGAGCAGTACCTCACTGTGGGCCGAACCCCAGAAATTGAGCGCGTGCACAGAACCGCCCATGAGGGCAATGACCCCAAACAACGCCAGCACCACTTTCCGCTCCCGGTCATCGCGCCGAAGCGCCAGGTAAAACAGTATGGCTGCTACCAGAAAATAAGCGATGACGACCAGAATCTCTCCTACCAGCACCAACCCATTGGGGTCAGAAACCTCAGACGGCGTAGTAACGATGGAAGGTGAAGAAGTTTGAAAAAGAAGCACTGTCTAGAGTTGGGATGGATGACTTGCTTAAAACGGTAACTCGCGCCACAAAGTTACTGCCTTTAAAGGTACTATAGAACCGCTCTCTTTGATAATTGGAACGGCTGCCTGTGAGATTAGTACAGGCAGCCGTTTCAGATACTTTTTAGAGAAAACAGCCTCAAAATGAAAGGATTAGTCAAGATACCCTTGGGCCCGCATCCAGTCATCGTTGTAGATTTTGGCCAGGTAACGGGTGCCGTGGTCAGGTAAAACCACTACCAGGGTGTCGTTTTCGGTGAGGTGCTCTCGGGCGTATTCCAGGGCACCGTGTACCGCAGAACCGCAGGACCAACCCACAAAGAGGCCTTCTTCCTTAGCCAGACGGCGGGTCATGAGGGCTCCGTCTTTATCAGTTACTTTGATGAAAGTATCAATTAAATCAAAGTTCACGTTTTTGGGCAAGATGTCTTCGCCAATCCCTTCAGTGGCGTACGGGTAGATTTCCTCTTCGTCAAAAATGCCGGTCTCTTTGTATTTCTTGAACACAGAGCCATAGGTGTCTATGCCTACCACTTTAATGTCTGGGTTCTGCTCTTTGAGGTATTTGGAGATGCCGCAGATAGTACCACCGGTGCCCACGCCGCACGCAAACATTGTGATCTTCCCGTCGGTCTGCTTCCAGATCTCGGGGCCGCTGGTGTCATAGTGGGCGGCGGTGTTGGAGAGGTTGTCGTACTGGTTGGGGTAAAACGAGTTGGGAATCTCCTGGTTCAGACGCTTGGCTACGGAGTAGTAGGAGTCCGGGTGCTCAGGGGCCACATTGGTAGGACACACCCGAACCTCGGCACCCACGGCCTTCAGAATATCAATCTTCTCCTGGCTCTGTTTGTCAGACATGGTGAAGATGCATTTGTAGCCTTTGGCGATAGCGGCCAAAGCCAGACCCATGCCGGTATTCCCCGAGGTGCCTTCAATGATGGTTCCGCCCGGTTTCAGGATACCCGCTTTCTCAGCGTCTTCCACCATGCGCAGGGCCATACGGTCTTTCACTGAGTTGCCTGGGTTGAAATACTCTACTTTCGCTAACACAGTGGCTTTGACACCGTCTGTGACGCTGTTCAGCTTCACCAGTGGCGTGTTACCAATGGCTTCTATAACATTGTTGAAATACATACTTTCTTTATGTCTTGCGTGATGGACTCCTGAAACCAGGCACAAAGGTAAGCAAATAATTAAGACCTGCCGGACCAGGCCGTTGATAACCGGTTACCAGCGTGGGTCATAGAAACTGGTGGTGTCTCTGAAAAAGCGGTTGTAGCGCAGGCGCGCCTGCCTGATGGAATCCTGCCGTATCATGATGCGTTCCAGTTCTTTCTGGCGCTCGCGCTCCTCCATAAGTTTGGCTACGCGGGTACGCTGCCTGCCTTCTTTGGAAAACTGCTCATACAGGAAACTCAAAGGGCTGGTGATTAAATCTGGCGGCGCGGGCGGTCCCGGCGGAATAATGATGCGGGGCACGGTCACGTTCATTCTGGGCTTGGGCGGCGCAGGCCGAGGCTTCATGTTCCGGAGCACCCGGTCTACCTTCTCCGGCGACAAAGGCGATATTTTCACTTCGCGCAGTTGCACGCTTTCCTGTTGCAGCAAGATATTCACCCGCAGTTCGGTGACGCTGCGCAGCGAGGGTACGTAGATTTTCTGGGCAAACCCCAGGGCTCTGAACACCAAGGTATCTGCGGCCGAAATCTTGATTCTAAAGGCTCCTTTTTCATCTGTGGCCTGACCTTCGCCGGTGCTTTTGAGGTACACAGACGCACCCGCAATGGGAGCTTTGGTATCTTCCCGCAACACTTGTCCGCTTACCCAGATGGTATGCCCCGTGGTCTGGGCAATGACTTCTTGCAGCCCAAGCAGGCTAAGCACTAAAAAGAATATACAGCAGAAACGCTTACGCATAGAACACAGAAGGGCAGAAACAGCCATGAAAAAAGGCTTGCCTTTCTTACGGGCAAGCCTTTCAAAGATACTGAGAGAACGATTAGTTCTCCAGTTTTATTTTAGTATCGCCGGACTTGTATTTCACCTCGTCCTTTTCGCGCTTCAGTTTGGCGTCATCGGTTTTTACTTTAGACTCACCGGGCTCTTTTTTCACTTTGACGTTATCGGTTTTGAGTTTAGACTCGTCACCATCTCTTTTCACTTTGGTGTCACCGGCTTTCAGTTTGGCTTCATCGCCGTCGTATTTCAGTTTGGAACCGTCCTGGGCTTTGTATTTGGCCTCGCCACTGTAGTATTTCTGACGGTTGGCTTCGTACATCTTGAATTGTGCCGGTGTCAGGAAGCCTTTCACTTCCATGTCTACGTTGGAGTTGATGGATTCTATCTCACTGTAATATTGCGTGGGATAATCATCGGGGTAACCAGTTACAGTCACAGAACTCTGGACGGCCATGCCGCTGTCTGCCATGCTCTCATCTTCCACCAGCATGTCATCACTCATGGTGCTTTGGCTGTCTGCGGCCAGACCGGCACTCTGGTTAGTGCTGCTGAAACGGGTTTCCAGTTCGTCCATCATGCGGGCGCGGTTGTACATCACGGTACGGATGCGGGCCTGGGTAGCCTCGTCTAAGCTCAGGTCCTGCGAGATCTGGGAAGACATGCGGTTAGCTCTGTCCCGAGACTCTTGCTCATAGTTGTAAACGGTAGAGCTGTCGTTTGTTTCACCAGAGGCATTGTCTGGCGTGCTGCTGTCATTTTCCTGCGATTCACTTGAGGTGCCGGCATCTTCACGACAAGCGGAGAAGGTAAGGGCTCCGGCCGCTAGCATCATTAACATGTACTTTTTCATAGTCTTATTTTTTGTTGAAACAAAACCGCCCCGTTTCTTAGGCTTGTTCCAGCAGTTTTACGGCGCCTTTTATGGCAGGTTTTCTGGAAATTGCACTTAAACCACACCACTTTCCTCACCAGAACCTTCTTCCTCGGCTTCCTGAAATAAAAAACTCCTGCTTTATAGCTCTTTTCGCAAAAACGGCCATAAAGCAGGAATTGTACTCTGTTTGAAAATTTTCAGGAAAGAAATTTAATTCACCTGTTCTTGGACGGGCTTTTATCCGCGCTTGAATTCAAAGACGGTAATCTCCGGTAAAAAGCCTACGCGCCCGTGGTAGCCCAGAAATCCAAGGCCTACGTTCACATACAGCAACTGCCTGCCTTTTCTGTACAAGCCCGCCCATTGTTTGTAGACGTACTGCACCGGGCTCCATTTCCAGCCGGGAATGTTCACGCCAAACTGCATGCCGTGGGTGTGGCCAGAGAGCATCAGGTCAATGTCGGGGTATTTGAGGGTTACTTCGCCGTCCCAGTGCGAAGGATCATGCGAGAGCAGGATCTTGACCGGATATTGCTCGGTGCCCGCGTAGGCTTTGGACATGATCCCGTACTTGGGGAAGTTCATGCGATGGCCCCAGTTCTCTACGCCCAACAAGGCAATCTGCTGCCCGTTCCGCTCCAAGACGCGATGTTCGTTCAGGAGCAGGTCCCAACCGGCAGCGCGGTGGTGTTGCTTAAGCGTGTTCAGGTTCTGGCTTTTGGCCTCGCGGCTTTCCCAATCCACATAGTCGCCGTAGTCATGGTTGCCCAGAATGGAAAAAACGCCGTAGGGAGCTTTGATTTTTGCCAGTGTAGGAATGTACGGCTCAACCTCAGAGGCCACGTTGTTGACCAAATCGCCGGTAAATACCACCACATCGGCGGCCTGTTTGTTGATGAGTGCCACCGCTTTCTCCAGCGGCTCCCCTGAATGGAAACTGCCCGAGTGCATGTCCGTGATCTGCAACATCCGGAAACCGTCAAAGGCGGGCGGCAGGTTAGGCAGCTTGATGGTCACTTTCTTCACCTGGTAGTCATACGCGCCCTTCACCATGCCCCAGATCAGCGACGCAAACGGAAGCGCCCCCATCACCAGAGCCAACTGGCTCATAAACTTATGGCGGGACACATCAAACTTAGGTTGCTCCGGTCCGCGCACCGTATTGGAGATCCACTGCACCAACCGTACCAGGTCATCCAGAAACAGGAACAGCACCACCACTACTTTAGAGATGAACAGGATAAAGAGCACGTTGGCCACCTGCATGCGCACGGGATTGGGAGCCGAGCCCCGGGTCAGTAAGGCCAGCAGCAGCGTGCCCAGGGTAAAAAGGCTGACTGCCCAGTACAGAATGAAAACGGCTTTCCGGATACCGGGCGAAAACCCGGCTGCCACCGTACGCACCGCCTGAAAAACATAGATATCTATGACTAAAACGAGTATTAACGTGATGATCAGTCTGAACATATATTTTATAAAACTGAGTAATGGCCGCAAAGGTAGGTTGCCGCAACGGAGGGTGTACGGAAATTAAGAGAACGCCGGTGAACTATTTCTCTTCGTTTGTACTTGTAAATCAAAATTTAGCCTTATTCCTAGAAACCAACTTAAAAACGTATGTCTGTTGCCTACGCTGCCGCACCGCTCTCCATCAAATCCTGGGCCGAAGAAGACCGTCCGCGCGAAAAGCTGCTCTTAAAAGGTCGCGCCGCGCTCTCTGACGCCGAGTTGATTGGCATTCTGATTGGCTCTGGTACGCCCAAACTCAGCGCCGTTGACGTAGCCAAGCTGATTCTGAACGCCGTAGACAACGACCTGAACGCTTTGGCCCGCCTCACGGTAAAGGAACTGCAAAAACACAAAGGCATCGGCGAAGCCAAAGCCATTTCCATTGTGAGTGCCCTGGAACTAGGCCGAAGACGCAAAGAGGCGGCTCCTGCCGTAAAAACCCGTATCACTTGCTCCACTGATATTTACGAGTACATCCGTCCGCACCTGCTGGATTTGCCGCACGAGGAGTTCTGGATCATCCTGCTCAACCGCGCCAACACCATCATGAAGAAAATCCAGATCAGCAGCGGCGGTGTGGCTGGTACCGTGGCAGACCCCAAACTCATCTTCAAACACGCTCTGGAAAATCTGGCCAGCGCCATTATTCTGGTGCACAACCATCCTTCGGGTCAACTGAAACCCAGCGCCGCCGATATTTCCCTCACCAAAAAACTACAAGAAGCCGGCAAAGTCCTGGACCTGCCCATCCTGGACCACCTCATCTTCACCGATAACAGCTACTACAGCTTCGCGGATGAAGACCTGCTTTGATTGTTGATTGCTGATTGGTTTGTCTGTTTGGAGGGCTGCTGCTGAAAAGTTGCAGCCTTCTTTTTTAGAGTAGATTTCCAAAATGGGCCGAAAAGACCGTAGCGGCGTTACCCTGTAACGCCGTGGTCCCACGCAGCAACCCACGGCTCAAACCTAGTTGAACCAGTTTAGAATGAAAGGGTCGTTCCAGGGGAGGCGTTTTCGTTTCATAGAACCACGGCGTTACGGTGTAACGCAGCTACGTATTTCGTTTTGGCATGTTTTCAGAAAAAGAGGCCAAAAGCGGTTCCTTTCTCCATGTTATCAATTTCTTTCCGAACTTCGCGGCTTCCATCTGCTATTGTTCATGAAAGGATTCAAATACATTATCATTATTGGCGTCCTGCTTATTGTTGGGTATCTCATGAAGGACCTGTTTTTCAACGATGAAAGCTACAACCAGGCCGTCCTGAAATACCGCGAAAACAAGGATCTCACCTTCCGGAGCCTCACCCGCTCTCCCCTGCCAGATTCGCTGCGGCGCGCCTTCAACAAACTTAACTACTACGCTCCTTCCCGGGACTATGAGATTGCCGCTGATTTCACGTCTATAGAAAGTAAAGAACCCGTGGCCATGCCCATGACCACCGGCACGCAAGAACCGTACTTTGTGAAAGGGAAAGCCTCGTTTGAACTGGACGGGCAGCAACACACGCTCACCTTATTTCAAAAAGCAGGTTCCGTATCAGATACACTTTTCATCCCGTTCACCGACCAGACCAACGGCTTTGAAACCTACGGCGGCGGGCGTTATTTAGACGCCATCCCTAACGGGCAAACCATTGTGCTGGACTTCAACAAAGCTTACAACCCCTTCTGCGCCTACAACCCCGAGTTCGCCTGCCCCATGCCCCCTGCCGAGAACCGATTGAAGGTCAAGATTCCCGCCGGGGAACAAGCTTTTGCGAAGTAAACTTCGCGAGTTCTGAGTCTTGAGTCTTGAGTGAGTAAGAGAGTAAAGTAAAAGAAAGTGCTGGCGCGAGTCTCTGACTCGTGCCTCCGGTGCTGGGTAGTCTCTGACTACCCTCGCTGCAGCGCAGCGAAACGGGATTGCAGGTAATCTAAGTTGCTACTTCGTTTACCGCTTTTTGACCACCCCACCCTCCGGGCACCCCTCCTAAATTAGGAGGGGAGTTTCTGAGCGCCACCGCTATATCGCTTGTTCAAAAGACCTCGTAGCGTCTGGGAGACCTGCGAGCGTCTGCGCTGAAGCCGCCACAAAAAATCAATCCTTTACACCCATGTTTACCAGTTTTTGGTAATTTTGAAAATTGTAGCCGCAAAATGGCTTCGGGTGCGGCGTGGCTGCACCTGTCCTTACTTTGATTTAACACCATGCGCATATCACTTGATTGGCTGAAAACCTTAATCGCGATAGATAAACCTGCCCAGGAAGTGGGCCAACTCCTCACCGATGCCGGTTTGGAAGTGGAAGGCATTGAAACCGTAGACGTAGTGCCCGGCGGGTTGCAAGGCATGGTCATTGGCGAGGTACTCACCTGCGGCAAACACCCCGATGCCGATAAACTGAGCGTGACCACTGTTGACACCGGCGAAGGCGAACCCAAGCACATTGTGTGCGGTGCGGCCAACGTAGCGGCAGGCCAGAAAGTAGTGATTGCGACCGTAGGTGCTACCTTGTACCCTGCCGGTGGCGAACCGTTCCAAATCAAGAAGTCTAAAATTAGAGGTGCGGTTTCAGAAGGCATGATTTGCGCCGAGGACGAAATCGGCTTGGGCACTGACCATTCCGGCATCATGGTGCTAGACACCGATTTGCCCATCGGCACGCCGGCTGCCCAGTATTTCGGGTTGGCGTCTGATGAGGTGTTTGAAATTGGCTTAACGCCTAACCGCGCCGATGCTGCCTCTCACTTAGGGGTTGCCCGTGATTTGCAGGCTTTGCTCAAGACACCGTACCAATTGCCTGACCTTTCTGAGTTCAAAGTAGCCAATACCAACCTGCCTATCTCGGTGGAAGTGGAAAACACGGAGGCTTGTCCGCGCTACGCTGGTGTGAGCATCTCAGGCGTGACCGTACAGGATTCGCCTAAGTGGTTACAGCAAAGATTAAGAGCTATCGGCTTGTCGCCGATTAACAACGTGGTGGACGTGACCAATTACGTGCTGCACGAATTGGGCCAACCCATGCACGCGTTTGACGCCGCGAAAATCAAAGGCGGCAAAATCATTGTAAAGAACGCTTCTGAAGGAGCCAAGTTCACCACCCTGGACAGTATGGAACGCACGTTACGTACCGAAGACCTGACCATCAGTAATGCCGAGGAGCCGATGGTATTGGCGGGTGTATTCGGGGGTTTGCAGGCGGGCGTGACGGAGGCAACGCAGAACATCTTCCTGGAGAGCGCTTACTTCTCCCCGGCCGGTATCCGGAAAACCTCGCAGACGCACGGCATCAAAACTGATTCCTCGTTCCGGTATGAGCGCGGCACAGACCCTAACATGGTCATTACGGCTTTGAAACGGGCCGCTTTGCTTATTCAGGAAGTGGCAGGCGGGGAAATCTCTTCCGAAATTGTG
Organism: Rufibacter sp. JT3400010; assembly: GCF_054956755.1. Classification (NCBI taxonomy): domain Bacteria; kingdom Pseudomonadati; phylum Bacteroidota; class Cytophagia; order Cytophagales; family Hymenobacteraceae; genus Rufibacter; species Rufibacter sp. JT3400010. The sequence goes on from NZ_JBUDXA010000008.1 coordinate 95,669, forward strand.
GACGTGTACTCAACACCCGTGGAGCCTACCCAAATCAGGGTGAGTTACGCGCGGGTGCACCAGTTAATCGGGCAGCACATCGGCGAAGCCAGAATCAAAGAGATATTGACCGACTTGGGCATCGGGATAGATGAGGAAACCGCTGAGGACTTGCTCTTGTCCATTCCGCCGCACAAAGTAGATGTCACCCGGGAGGCCGATGTGGTGGAAGAAGTGTTGCGTATCTATGGGTACAATAACATCCAACTGAGCGAGAACCTAGCGGCCAGTTTCCTGGCTAAATTCCCGAATCCTGACCCCGAGGTGATTACCAAGCGTATTGCTGATTCTCTGGCAGCCAATGGGTTTCTGGAGACCATCACCAATTCATTGACTAACTCCAACTACTACAAAGACGCAGAAGGCAACACTCCGGCAGAATTGGTGCCTATTCTGAACTACAACTCAGAAGATTTGGATGCCATGCGTCTGACGCTGGTGTACTCAGGTCTGGAAGTGTTGCGCCACAACATCAACCGCCGTCAGCGCGACCTGAAGGTATTTGAGATTGGCAAGACGTACCGCAAAGACGGCGAGAAATACAAAGAGAACAACTACCTGGTTCTGTTCATGACGGGCAACCGCGCCGCTGAAAGCTGGCAACAGGCTACAGCCAAGGCTTCTTTCCATGATTTGGCCGGACAGCTACAGCAGGTATTGACCCTGTGCCGTCAGCCCAACTTCACTACCCAACCTACGCAGCACCCGTACCTGGCGGGCGGCGTTACTTACCAGAAAGGCGATGTGACGTTGGGGCACATCGGGCTGCTGAAGGAGAGCGTGTGCAAACAGGTAGACGTGAAAGAACAGGTATGGTACGCCGAGCTGAACTGGGACTATCTGCTGCGCAACTACAAAGAGAAACTGGTGTTTGAAGAACTCTCCAAATTCCCGGAAGTGCGCCGCGATTTGTCTTTGGTGGTGGAAAAATCCGTATCTTTTGACCAAATCAGGCAAGTGGCCCAACGGGTAGAGCGGAAATTGCTGCAGGATGTAAACGTGTTTGACGTGTACGAAGGCGATAAAATTGAGAGCGGCAAGAAAGCCATTGCCATCAGTTTCACGCTGCAGGACAAGAACCAGACCCTCACCGACAAAGTGATTGATTCTACCATGAGCCGCCTGATGCAACAGTTTGAGCACCAATTAGGAGCCGTAATCCGGAAGTAAGATGTCTGACCAATCCTATCTGCAACAGATACAGTCCATTGAGGGCAAAGTACACCAGCTGGTACAGCAGTACCAGGCGGGGCAAGAACGGCTTCAGGCAGCCCACCAGGAAATTGCGCGCCTCCAGCAAGTGATTCAGGACAAAGATGCTGAGATAAAAAATTTTCAGAATCAAGATAATATTAGTAAAATTGTACAAACCATAGCAGTAGACACCACCAATTCAACGGAGTTGAAGCTGAAAATAAACGAGTACTTGCGCGAAATTGACAAGTGCATCGCTTATTTAAGAGATTAGGAAACGGGTTGTCTGGTTGCGGTTGTTTGTTCTCCTTAATTTATAGCGTGCTTGCACGCGCATATACCAATTTAGAACCTGAGGCTTGTGATGCGGGATTTTTACACTTTTTATACAACGCACGGCAACCTGTCAACAAACAAACGCGCCACGACAGCACATAAAGCATTTGGGCATGAGTGAGTTATCTATACGAATCAAGATAGCCGACCGCGAATATCCAATGCGGGTAAACGAGGACGAGGAAGAAAGGCTACGGCAGGCCGGGAAATACCTGAACGAACGCATTAGATTGTTCAGAGAGCAGTTCGGGATTCATGATAAGCAGGATTTGCTGGCCATGATTGCCCTGGAAACCGCCGCCGACAAAATAAAAACGGAAGATACTTCCGTAGAAACCCAACTCACGTTGGAGCAGAAACTCTCTTCTTTGAACCAACTGCTCTCTTCTCTGCAGCTCGGATAATCAACCGTCCGCTCCGCATTTGAGCTTATTTTGGCTTTGCTTTTGTAGGCGAAATAGGCTAGGCAAAGGTTCTGCGGAAGCATTTTTAGAGGCTCGTAGTGGTACTACGGGACGAAAAAAAGGCAAACGCAGGTTCTTTGATTAGCCTGTTGCAGCACAAAAGGCGAAGGTAAAACAAGTTCTAAATTGGCTTGGTGTCATTGCTATACTTAAACCCTTTAAGTTATAGTCATGACTATTTATATCATTTTAGCAGCCGTAATAGGCGCCGGCATAGGCTTCTATGCGGGTCGCGTGCTGCTCCTGAAGCTCTTCAAAGAGCAGGAAGAACAAGCCACTGAGCGCGCCAAACTCATCATCCGCGAGGCGGAAGTAAAAGCCGAAACCCAGAAGAAAGACAAGATGCTGGAAGCCAAGGAGCATTTCCTTAAGCTGAAAGCCGAGCACGAGGAAGAGGCCAACCGCAAGAAGAACATTATTATTCAGAATGAGAACAAGGTAAAGCAGCGCGAGCAGTTCATTACCAAGCAGCAGGAAGACCTGAAGAAAAAAGAGCAGGAAACCGATGCCCTCAAAGAGAAACTGAACCAGCAGCTGGACGGCTTTAACAAGCGCAAAGAAGACCTGGAGGCCCAGTACCGCGACAAACAAGCCAAAGTAGAGCAAGATCACCACGAAATCCTGAGCCGCCTGGAGCGCATCGCTAACCTGAGCGCCGAGGAAGCCCGTGAGCAATTGGTTGAAAACCTGAAGAACGAAGCCTCTACCCGTGCCTCTTCCTACATCAAAGACATTGTGGCCGAGGCCAAACTCACCGCTACCAAAGAAGCCAAAAAGGTAGTGATTGAGACCATTCAGCGCACCGCCGCCGAGCACGCCATTGAGAACTGCGTCTCTATCTTCAACATTGAGTCTGACGATATCAAAGGCAAAATCATCGGCCGTGAAGGCCGGAACATCCGTGCCTTGGAAGCTGCCACGGGCGTGGAAATCATCGTGGATGATACCCCGGAAGCCATCATCATCTCTGGTTTTGACCCGGTAAGACGTGAGATTGCCCGTCTTTCCCTGCACCGCCTGGTAGCCGACGGACGGATTCACCCGGCCCGTATTGAGGAAGTGGTGTCTAAAACCAAGAAAAGCATTGAAGAGGAGATTGTGGAGATTGGCGAGCGTACCGCCATTGACCTCGGCATTCACGGTCTGCACCCAGAACTGATCAGAATGGTGGGCCGCATGCGCTTTAGGTCTTCGTACGGCCAGAACCTGCTGCAACACTCCCGCGAGGTAGCCAACCTTTGCGCCACCATGGCCGCTGAACTTGGCCTGAATGTGAAACACGCCAAACGCGCTGGTCTATTACACGATATTGGAAAAGTAACTACTGAAGAACCAGAATTGCCGCACGCCATTATTGGTATGCAACTGGCCCAACAATACAAAGAACACCCAGACGTGTGCAACGCCATTGGCGCCCACCACGACGAGATTGAAATGACGGCTATGATTTCGCCTATCATTCAGTCCTGTGATGCCATCTCCGGCTCGCGCCCAGGTGCCCGCCGCGAGATCATGGAGTCGTACATCAAACGTCTGAAAGAACTGGAAGAAACGGCCCACTCGTTTGACGGCGTGAACCAGTGCTACGCCATCCAGGCCGGCCGCGAACTCCGCGTGATGGTAGACGCCGACAATGTCACTGATGAACGCGCCCAGCAGCTTTCTTTTGACATCTCCCAAAAGATTGAGAAAGAGATGCAGTATCCTGGCCAGATCAAAATCACGGTCATCCGGGAGATGCGTTCCGTGTCTTACGCCAAATAGTTATTAGTTTATAGTTATTAGTTGTTAGCTTCTCCTTTTGGAGCTGATTTCTGAAAATAGATAAAAAAGCGCCTTCTGCTGAAAAGTGGAAGGTGCTTTTGTTTGTAGGGGCAATCCCTTGTGGTTGCCCTTTCCATTCCCTATGCTACTTTCCAGAGAATGTACGGACAGGTCGCGACCTGTCCAACGGTATTGTGAAGGGCAACCACAAGGGATTGGCCTTACATCCATCCTAATAAAAAAACCGCACCCGTAAAGAAAATACGGGTGCGGTTTTTAAGTTGATTTTAGGAAAACAGGCCGAAAGCGGCCTCCTATCTCATCTTAAGAGGCTTGGAAAGCATTCAGCATCCAGAGGTTTTTCTCCAGGGTATTCAGGTTGTCGCTGATGAGCCCTTGCGTTCCTTCGTCGTCATGTTCGGCCGCCAAGGCCAGGACTTCACGCTCCAGTTGGATGATCTGCCCGATGTTCTCTACGGTGGCACCTACGGTTTCTACATCAGAAGACAGGTTTTTTCTTTCCTGCACTCTAGAGGTAGCCAGAAAATCTGAGAAGCTGTGCATAGGTGTGTGGCGCAGGGTTAAGATGCGCTCCGCAATTTCATCAATGGTTTCAAAGGCAGCGGTGTACAATTCTTCAAATTTCGCGTGCAGTGCGAAGAAGTTCCCGCCTTTGATATTCCAATGGAAGGCCCGCAAATTCTGGTAATACACGTGGTAATTGGCCAATAACTCATTCAGTTTAATGGCTAACTCTTTGGTGTCTTTGCGTTCCAGTCCAAGTTCATTATGTGATTCCATAGTCTTTGTAATCTTTTTAAAATGTAACGTCTGCCTTCCCTTACGGGAAAATGGGGGCAAATGGTTAAATCGATTACCTCAATAATAGTCTTATAATTATCATCACAATCTATTACCTTCGCACAAAGTACCCACAACCTGGTTTTAAGCCTTCTTTTGTGAAAGCAGGTCAAGAACAGCGAGCATCTTTATTGGCAATTTAGACTTCGCTCCTGCCTGAGAACAGCAAACCTGAACAAGGTATAAGGAGCAGTTTCCCAAAACAAGCTTAGAACGAATCTTAATTTTCTTAATCATTCATCCTCTCAATCACTCATTCCGAAAATGACCCTTACCCAACTGGAATACCTGCTGTCTGTAGATACGTACCGCCATTTCGCCACCGCCGCCGAAAAATGTTTCGTGACGCAGCCTACGTTGAGCATGCAGATTCAGAAACTGGAAGAAGAACTGGGAGTGCTGGTATTTGACCGGAGCCGCGTGCCTGTTAAACCTACAGAGTTGGGGAAAGAGATTATTGCGCAAGCCAGAGTGGCCGTAGCCGAGTTCAGGAAGATTGAGGAACTGGTGAAAGTGCAGCGCGACGGCATTACCGGCGAACTCAGAATAGGCATTATTCCCACGCTAGCCCCCTACTTGGTGCCGCTGTTTATCACCTCGTTTATCCAGAAATATCCGCAGGTGCACGTGACCATTCAGGAACTGGTCACCAACCAGATCGTGGAGAACCTGCGGCTCGAATTGCTGGATGTAGGCTTGTTGGTAACGCCGCTGCACGACAAAACCATGGTGGAGGTGCCGCTTTTCTACGAGGCCTTTGTGGGTTACCTGCATCCCTCCCACCCGCTGTCCCAGCAGGAGACCATTACCGCCGAGTCCATTGACCCCGCTGATCTGTGGTTGCTCAACGACGGCCACTGCTTTCGGAGCCAGGTATTACAGCTCTGCAACCGAGCCAAGGGCATCCGAAACGTACACCTGGACTACGAAAGCGGCTCCCTGGAAACCCTCAAACGCATTGTGGAAACCCAGAGCGGCATGACATTGCTGCCAGAGTTGTCTGTGCTGGATTTACCCGAAGAAAAGAAAGCCATGATCCGCCCCTTCGCCGAACCACAACCGTTGCGGGAAGTCAGTTTAGTTGTACACCGAAGCTTCCTAAAGAAACGCCTGATTGAAACCCTTCGCGACGAGATTGTCACCCACGTACCAGCCGGCTTGCAAGAGCGGAACCCCGTGCGGGTGGTCAAAATCAAGTAATACGCTTTGACGGTGTTTTCCGGAAATCAGCTTTGAAAACAAAAGGCGGCTCTTTGCAGAGCCGCCTTTTCCATATCTCAAAAGAAGAAGCTTACGCGTTGGTCGCTTCGCCTTGTAATACTCTTACCATAGTCTCACCAATTTCAGCGGGAGAGTCTACTACGTGGATGCCGTTTTCACGCATGATGCGCATTTTAGCAGCAGCAGTATCATCGGCACCGCCGATGATGGCACCAGCGTGACCCATTCTACGACCAGCCGGAGCAGTCTGTCCTGCGATGAAACCAACCACTGGCTTTTTGTTGCCGGTTGCCCGGATGTATTCAGCAGCAACGGCCTCGTAGTTACCGCCAATCTCACCAATCATCACAATAGCATCCGTCTCTGGGTCTTCCATCAACAGTTGTACAGCGTTTTTAGTAGGCGTTCCAATGATTGGGTCACCACCAATTCCGATAGCGGTAGAGATACCCAAGCCAGCTTTCACAATCTGGTCGGCGGCCTCATAGGTCAAGGTACCAGATTTAGACACGATACCAATTCTACCAGGCTTGAACACGAAACCTGGCATAATACCAACTTTCGCTTCGCCTGGCGTAATCACGCCTGGGCAGTTTGGCCCAATTAAGGTAACCGGCTTGTTTTTGATGTAGTTTTTAGCGGCAACCATGTCTTTCACCGGAATTCCTTCGGTGATGGCTACAATCACTTCAATACCGGCATCGGCGGCTTCCATGATGGCATCAGCGGCAAACGCTGGTGGCACGAAAATGATAGACACGTTAGCACCGGCTTTCTGTACGGCCTCGGCCACGGTATTGAACACCGGACGGTCTAAGTGGGTAGAACCACCTTTGCCCGGCGTTACGCCACCTACTACGTTGGTGCCATACTCAATCATTTGCTGTGCGTGGAAAGAACCCTCTGAGCCGGTGAAGCCCTGCACAATCACTTTGGAATCTTTATTTACTAAAACACTCATGTGTAGTGGATTATGTGAAAGATGTACGCTCTCGTTTAAACTGTACGCAAAAATAGGCTTTTTTGCCGCCCATACAAACTAAGAATTCCCAATAAGCCCTTCGGGTCAGATAATCCGTTTAGGGGCTGGTTTTCCAGAAAAGAGCCCTACATCAAAGGCAAGCGCTTCCCTCGGCATGCCGAATAATACCGCACATTCACTATATTAAGACAAAAAAGCGTCTCCATGCACCTGCCCTCCTGTCTTCGTCTGTGTTTCCTTTGCATGTTCGCTTGTTGTCTGCTGCCCTGCTTTCAGGCCAATGGGCAAATAGACTTAGCGCGCAGCCGCACTACCAGTTACTACACCTACCTCTACAAAATCACCGATGCCGAGGCCAAGCAGTTGTATGAGCAAGGAATAGACGCCGCTAAGAAGAGCTTCTTCCACACCAAGGTAGATTCATTTCCTACCGGATTGAGCTACCCCAAGCAACTACCGCAAGGGCATTATCTGTACACGTATGTTTCTGGGCCAGATTTAGAATACACGCTGGAAAGCCAAACCAACGTACAGGTGCAGTTGCTGAAAAACCACGTAGATTTTGCGGCAGTGCTGCATGATACTTTGGGCAACCCCATTACCACCGCCCAGCTGCAACTAGGCAGAAAGAAAGTGCCCTATGATGCTACTTCCGGAAGTTATCGCCTGCCTAACAGCAAGAAAAGCGGGTTACTTTCGGTGACGCACGAAGGCCACACGTTCTATGTACCGGTAGAGCAGAGAGACAAAAAATGGAAAGCCCCGCTGTGGAAGAAGGTACTACTGGGTCGGCCGGTGTATTATCTTTGGAGTCCGTTCCGGGATATTGGGTATAGTATCATCCATGGGTACCGCAGAGGCTTTGTCCAGCAGTTCTTCAACTTATTTGATGGCTCCTGGCTTGACAACTTTGATACAACTCCCAAAGGATATCTGGTCCTGAACAAACCGATGTACCGGCCCGACGACACGGTGCAGTACAAGGCTTTTCTGGTGAAACCCAACGGAAAGCCGTACCGCAAACCTTTGAAAGCGGAGATTACCGGCAACAGCAAAACCAAGAAAGTTGGGAACCTGAAGCCCTACCGCCCGGGTGCCTACGAAGGTTCCTTTGTGCTCCATGATTCCCTCCAACTCAGGCTAGACACCTACGTGAACCTAAATCTGGTGCGGGAAAAGAAATGGGACGATGACCAAATCATCAGGACTCAGTTCAAGTATGAAGATTATGAACTGAAGGAGAACACGTACACCCTCAGGTTAGAGAAACCAGAGCACTTTGCCGGTGACACCAACTCCGTGGTTATGCGCGGCGCCGATGCCAACGGCTTAACCTTAACCGACGCCCGGGTAGAAATCACCGTACTTACCCGGCAGATCAGGCAAATTAAAAACCCGGTGCAGTTTATTCCAGACACGTTGTGGGTACATAAGCAACCTCTGGAGAGTTCCGGCGAAACCACCATCCAGCTTCCGGCCTCCATTTTTCCAAAGGCCAACGTAGACTATCAGGTACAAGCAGTTTTCCTGAACTCCAGCAACGAGCGGAGCACCAAGAGCGCCAGAGGCACCTATTCTTTTGAAGATGGTCACCTTACCCTTAGCTTATTAAAGGACAGCCTGCAGGCCAGCTACCTGGAAGGCGAAAAGTCCCTCCCCAAAGAAGCTACCCTGATTTTAACTGATGCTAAAGGAGAGAAATTGCAGACGCAAAAAGTGCAATTGCCTGCTTTACTGCCTTTACAACCCCATACCCAAGAGTACAAAATTGTGGTTGACAAGTTAGAAAGCACCCTAGACCTGCAGGATGAGCCCGCCAACCTGCAATTCTTTTCTGAGCGCACCGCCGATTCCCTTTTCCTGAGCATCCAAAATCCCAGACGCTTGCCTTTCTGGTACTTCGTCTACAAGAACAACCGCTTAATTGACCGAGGCCAGGATACGACTTCTTTTTGGCAATACAACCGCAAAGCCGCCAATCAGGAGCCGTACTATGCATCGGTGCAGTACGTGTGGGGTGGCCTGGTGCGCAGCGAGGAGTACAATGCCCCTTTCCAGAAGAACGAACTGGACATTACGGTGCAAGCGCCCGCCACGGTGTACCCCGGGCAAAAAACTACATTGACGCTCCAGGTAAAGAATGCCAAAGGCAAACCCGCCGCCAACGTAGACCTCACCGCATACGCCCTTACGTCTAAGTTTAAGGCATCTTCCCTGCCTCAGCTTCCCAGATTCAGTAAGTACCAAAGCAGAAAAGACCGACGCACTTTCGCCTTGAAAGATAGTCCGGGCCAAGGTTCTCACCTGTTGCAGTGGGACTACTGGCGGAAAAGCATGGGCTTAGACAGCTTGGCGTATTATGATTTATTGTACCCGGAAAAAGGGGTTTATTACAACTACACGCCCAACCCAGATAGCCTCACCCAGTTCGCGCCTTTTGTGGTAGACTCCGGGAGAGTGGTGCCTGTGCACGTGATTTTCATAAATCAGGTGCCGGTGTATTTCTCTGGTACCGATGTGGTGCCTCCGTATTCTTTCCCAGCCGACACCGGATACCATTCCCTGAAACTTCGCACGGCCAAGCATTTCATAGAACTAGATAGCGTGTACCTGAAGCACGGGCAGAAACTCATCCTGAGCATCGACCAAAACAAGATGACTTCTTTGCTGAAGCACGCCGAAGAAGGACAGTTGGCAAAAGCAGAGCAAGGTGCCCTCGCAAAGTACCTGGTACCCGTGGAACAGAATTTCCATACTGGCCTTACTTATCTCAAACAAGGGAAAACCATTCAGTATCTGCCCAACAGCTCTGCCAACAGAACCTTTCACCGCGGAAATGAATGGGATAAAATCCTTTTAACCGGACCTTTCCGGCCCAGTCTGGTGCAGTTTCAATCATTGGGAAACTTTGAAACCAGCTTTACCCCGGAGGCCAACTACACCCATCATTTTGAGCCCGGTTTGCTGAAAATGCGCGAAAAACAGACGTTTCCAGGCAAGGTGTCCCTTTACCCTAAGGGCAACACCTACCATCTAGCCTCCAGCTCCCTGGCAGAAACAGCTTATACAGAAGAAAGGCTGCGCCAGCAATGGGCAGAGAGTCAGTACGCCTACTGGTTGGCGAAGATATTGAACCGCCCAGAGTACCGCACCGAAGTTGGCCAAGGGCGCTTGCACTGGCAACTGGATTCCACGTTTAAGGAAAACCCCAGATTTCTCTTTTTATACGAGCCCAACGCCGCCAATGAACAAGTAGCCATGTACCGCGGCACTACAAATCAACTGAACCAACTAACTCCTAAGAAATATAAACTGGTGCTGGTGTTTGCAGACCATCGGCAGATCAGCACTTTGGTTACTGTTCAACCAAACGGAGAACTGCGCCTGCGCTTCAGCAAAGCTCAGGTGAAAGCCCCAACCCCGGAGACCAAAGCCTTGGAAGCGTATCTACAGAACAGCGTGGAGGCCGCCAAACGCCGGGCTACCACTACCGTCCCGCTTTCTGCTACACCTCCGCCTGATCCGGTTTCAACGGTTATTTACAGCGGCTCCTCCAGGTACTTCGGGGAAGTACAGGGCCAAGTGTTTGATGCGGCTACCGGAGAAACCATGCCCGGAGCAACTATTCAGGTAAAAGGAACTACTACGGCTACGGCCACCGATGTGGAGGGCAGATTTACCATTGACGCCCCAACTAACGGTGTACTGGTGGTCTCCTTCATTGGGTATGTGACGCAGGAAGTACCTGTTAGGGGTAGCCGCCGCATTGAAATCAAGCTAATGGGTGATTATAAAGCATTGGATGAAGTGGTGGTAATTGGCTATGGTGTCCAGAGCAAGCGTGAAGTTACTGGCTCAGTTTCAACGGTACTACAGGGTCAAGTGGCCGGGGTCAGAATCAGAGGTATTTCTTCCATCCAAGGCAATACCCAACCGCTCATCATTGTAGACGGGCTACCGTTCAGCGGTAACTTAGGAGATATTGGCGCCAACACAATCGCCTCCTCTACCACCTTGAAAGGCTCGGAGGCCACGGCCATTTACGGAGCTGCCGCTGCCAACGGCGTCATCATCATTACTACCAAAAAAGGCAAAGCCGAGGCCGAGCAGCCGCTTTTGGCCGGAGCTGAGGCAGATGCCACCGCCTCCATCCGCAGCTACTTCTCTGATTACGCTTTCTGGCAACCACGCCTGGCCACCGACAAACAAGGCAAAGTCGCGTTCCCGGTCACCTTTCCCGGCGATGTGACCAGTTGGAATGCCCATGTATTGGCCATGGATGGAAACAAACGGAGCGGTAGCGCCAGCACCGAGATCCGGTCCTTCAAAGCCATGATGGCCACGCTCAACGGACCTCGATTTTTAATTGAAGGCGATAAAACCCAGATCATCGGCAAGGCCGTGAATTACTTGCCAGATACTGCCTCGGTACAAACCAGGTTTGAGTTCAACGGTCAGACGCTTCGGCAGCAGAATATGAAATTGGCCCGCGTGTTCACAGATACTGTCATGATTCAGGTTCCAGCCGTGGCCCCTGACTCCATGGAACTACTGTACTCTTTGCGGCAGGGCAGCGGTTTTTCAGACGGCGAGCGGCGGCACATTGGGGTGTACAAGAAAGGGGTGCTGGAGCGCCAGGGCGTTTTCCTGTCTCTGCCTATTGACTCCACGTTCACGCTCACGTTTGATCCGGCCAAAGGCCCGGTGCACTTCTATGCTCAAAGCAATTTGCTGCAAGTCATGCTGGACGAAATCAAATACCTGCACCGTTATGAGTACTGGTGCAATGAGCAGGCCGCTTCTAAGCTGAAAGGCTTGCTGTGGGAGAAGCGCATTCAAACGGCGCTGGGCAAAGAGTTTGAACATGATAAAATGGTGCGCCGCCTGATCAGGCACCTGGAGAAAACCCAGAAACAAGACGGCACCTGGAGCTGGTGGGAAAACGGCCCCGCCTACCTCTGGATCAGCCACCACGTCACCGAAGCCTTGGTCATGGCCCAGCAGGAAGGTTTTACCACTAGTTTCAAGAAACAGCCGCTTATTGACTACCTGACCTACCATGTAGAAAGGAAAGACGCGCAGGATAAGATAAGAGCCGTAGAGATTTTGCAGCAACTGGACGGCAAAGTAGATTTCCCGGCGTACATAACCCAATTGGAAAAACAGCCGCACCTTATCTTAGAAGACCAGTTCCGCCTGACCCGTTTACGGCAAAAACTTCAGTTAAAGGCTCCGCTGGATACGCTCAATTATTACCGCCATACCACCACTCTGGGCGGTATGTACTGGGGCATAGAGAAAAGTAGCTTGTTTGACAGCCACATCTCCAACACCCTGCTGGCCTACGAAATTCTGAAAGCGGCGGGCGGGCACGAGCGCGATCTACTTAAGATACAGGCTTTCCTGCTGAACGAGCGGCGTACTGGCCATTGGCGCAACACCTATGAATCAGCTAGAATTCTGGAAACCTTGTTGCCTGATCTGATGCGGGAAAAAGGCCAGGTACCCGAGAACCAATTGACGTTATCAGGGGCGCTGAACACCACGCTGCGCCAGTTTCCGGCAGACACTACCTTCACGCCTACCCAACCGCTCACGCTGAGCAAAAAAGGAGCCTTGCCGCTGTACCTTACCGCTTACCAAAACGAATGGATTGCAAACCCCGAGCGGGTAGAGAAAGACTTTACCGTCCGTACCCGGTTTGTAGGAACCGGCTCCACCCAAGCCACGCTGGAAGCCGGTAAACCCGTAGAGATGGAAGTAGACGTGTACGTAAAGGCCAACGCATCTTACGTGATGATTGAAGTACCCATTCCGGCTGGTTGCTCTTATGACACCAAATCCAGTTGGGGCCAAAACGAGGCGCACCGTGAGTACTTCCGCCATAAAGTGAGCATTTTCTCCAATTACCTCACCAAAGGCCATTACACCTTCACCATCAAACTGCTGCCGCGCTACAAAGGCACTTACACCTTAAATCCTGCCAAAGCCGAGCTAATGTATTTCCCCACGTTCTTCGGGCGGGAAGGCGTGAAAGAAGTGAAAGTGAAATAGAAGAGTTCTATCTAAGTTCTGAGTCTTGAGTTCTGAGTCCTGAGTTGGATAGATTCGCTGGCGCGAGCGTCCCGCTCGTGTCCGCACGCATTCCAAAGGATATTCGATCCATAATACCCCTGTCATCTTGGAAAGATCTTGTGGGCGAACTAGAAAGGCCTTAGAGAAACGCTACTACTGTTTGCGCATAAGATCCTTTCAGGATGACAAAAAAAGATCAGGAATACGTGCGGACACGAGCGGGACGCTCGCGCCAGCGGCAACTCCATTTTATAGAAAAACGGTTAGGTCCTCTTTTTGGAAAAACAGCCTTAGATCAGCTTGTTCCAAACACGTTGCGGGAGAATGTTGCGTCTGTTGGGCCGAACTTCTGAAAACACTCCCGCCCTCCCTTCGTTTACTTATCCATAAACATGTGCATCGGGCACCGGTTTATAGTACCAAAACCCCCATAACATGAAGATTGGATACCCTTGCGTGAATGAAACGTTGGACTGCACCTCGGCGACCACGTTCCGGTTGGCGTCTTATAATGAGGAACGGCTGGTGCAGACCGTGGAGAAAAACCTGGGGTGCCTGCGTCGCATTCTGGAGTACAACCTGGAGCACGGCTTCCTGTTCTTCAGGATGAGTTCTGAGTTGGTGCCCTTCGCCTCGCATGAAATCAATACCTACAACTGGCAGCAGCATTTCCAGATGACGTTCCGGCGCCTGGGCGATTTCGTCAAGAAACATAACATGCGCATCTCCATGCACCCAGACCAGTTTGTGGTGCTCAACTCGCCAGATGAACGCATTGTGCGCAACAGCATCGCGGAGCTGGTGTACCAGGCCACGGTCATGGATTTGATGGGCCTGGACTCTACGGCTAAACTCCAGATTCATGCCGGTGGCGTGTACGGCGACAAACCCAGTGCCCTCAAGCGCTTTATCCAGACGTACCACACCTTGCCCCAGAACGTGAAGGCACGGCTGGTGGTGGAGAACGATGACCGGTTGTACAGTCTCAGAGATTGCTTGGAACTGAACGCCGAGACCGGTATTCCTATCCTGTTTGACAATTTCCACCACGAGTGCCTGAACCACGGCGAGCCCATGGAAGAGGCGCTGCAACTGGCCGCCGGTACGTGGCATCCAGAAAAAGACGGCGTGCTCATGATGGACTACAGTTCCCAAAGCCCCGGCGACCGCAAAGGCAAGCACATCACCAGCATTGAAACCGATTTGTTTCGGGAGTTTCTCACCCATTTAAACGGATTAGACGTAGACATCATGTTGGAAATCAAGGACAAGGAAGCCAGTTGCCTGCGTGCGCGTCAGGTGCTGGAAGAGTTGGCATTGGTGTAGTGCCGTTTTAACCTCCGTTTACAAAAATCAGGTCCAAAACGTAATCTAACGTTTATAGAAACTACCTCCGCCAGCCAACCTTGGTTTTAGAACGCTGACTTAGAGCATGTTTAAATTTTGGATTCGTAAGCTCAACTGGCAAAAGCGAGGTTCTGCGGAAGTGGTTTTTAGAGCCTCATAGCAGCGCTACGAAGGTGATAAAAGCGCGAACGCAGGTTCTTGCTATGGTCGTTTGCAGCACGAAAGACAAAGTTTAAACACGCTCATAGATTATACATCCCCCATGAAAATTCTAGTACGGCTCTTACCTTATTGCACCTGCCTTGTTATGTCTCTTTTCGCCGCCGGTTGCCAGTCAGACACAGAGTCTTCCGCTAAACCTACCGCCATCATCCGGCAGAAAATAGTGCTGGAGGGAATTCCTTCGGCCTCAGGCATTGAACGGGTGGGCGACCGTTATTACGTGATCGGGGATGATTCGCCTTACCTGTTCACTTTGGACAAGAACTTCAAGCTAGTTAAAAAAATACCCTTGTTTGAAACGAATGCTGCGGTAGACGGACGTATCCCTAAACCGGTGAAACCCGACCTGGAAGCCATCACCCAACTCACCCTGAAGGGAGGTCAGCCGTACCTGTTCATTATTGGTTCCGGGGCCACCGAACCCCGCAACACCGGGTTTCTGGTTCCGGTAACCCGAACCGGTCTGAACAGTCCTATCGTCATCAACCTGAAACCACTGTATGACCACCTGCGCGCAGATAAATCGGTGACCGGGCAGGCGGCCCTGAACATTGAAGGCCTGGCGGCCGATGAAGAATACCTGTACCTGCTACAGCGGTTCGCGCCGGGCGGACAAAACGTGCTCATCACCTACACCATGGATTCCATTACACCTTTCTTGCAGGGAAAAGGTCCGGCCCCCAAACCATCTGGGATTCAGGCCTGGGCTCTGCCAGATCTGGAGCAGATTAAAACCGGTTTCTCAGGCATGACCACCGCCTTAGGAGGCCGCATGCTCTTTACGGCCTCGGCCGAGGAAACCCCCAATGCCGTGCTGGACGGCGAAATCTACGGCAGTATGGTAGGCTTGCTACAGGCGCATCCGCATAAAACCACCCAACCCGCCAAACCCCAGGTTGTGGTACCCATCACGGAGAAGGACGGCAGCCTCTATAAAAGCAAAATTGAGTCTATCTGCATCTCGGGCCAGGACCGCAGCGACCTTACCGCCGTCTGCGTAGCCGACAATGACAACGGCCAGTCTGAACTGGTGGTCGTGAAATTCAGATGGTAACAGAAAAACAGCTTATAAACAGAAAGGCCTGCGCTGATTCCCTTAGCGCAGGCCTTTCTGTTTAGTTCAAACTATCTCTATTTACGCCGCACGCGCATCTTTTTCCAGTACACGGTATTAGACGTTTTTACTTCTACCAGATAGGTACCAGTTCCTAATTTCCCAATGTTGATGGGCGCCGCCAGCGTGTGGTCTCCGGCCGGAATTGGTTGGGTGTACAGCACTTTTCCGGCGTAATTGGTGAGTTCCAGCACACCCGGTTCGGGCATGTCTTGCTGAAAGGAGAGCAGAAACACTTCGCCTTTTTTGTCCTGCGGGAAAAGGTCAATGCCAGACAAGGTTTCGCGGCGAACAGGAGCATCCTTGCCGGGAGTCGCCATGGCCAGCGTCGTATCTTTGCTTACATCTGCTGCTTTGCGCTGCGCTTGCACCTGCGTACCAGCTATTGTGAAGATCCCTGCCACTAACAGGGCACCAACTGCGTTAAATTTCATTTCCATACGGGATATCATACGTTACATTAGAACGGCCCATGCCGCGAAATCCGTATTACATATACCGTTCCAAAAGTGAGGTTGCTCAGTAAATTTTAATCCAGCAACTTCTTCTTGGCCTCCGGCAAAACCCGTTGCGCCCATTGCCGGTGCATGAGGCCACTGTAGTGCAACCCGTCTGAAGCCACTAGTTGCGGAGATTCTTTCACTGTTAAAGACAAATCATACACGTCAATCACCGTAATACCGGCGGCCAGCGCCTCTGCTTTGATCACCTCATTGAATCTTTTAATCTGGGTACTGACAGTAACCTGGTCCCGGCTCGCGCCGAAGGGGGTGGCTCCCCAATCTGGAATAGTAAGCACGATTACATTCTTCGCATCGTTACGGGCTATGATGGTACTGAGGGTCAGTAGTTCCTTGAACTGCATCCGGAATTCCTCCAGGCTGCGGCCCTGGTACTGGTTGTTCACCCCAATCATGAGCGACACCAAGCTGTAGCCCCCATCAAACTTCTGAGATTTTACTTGTTGCAGCAGATCGGCGGTAGTCCACCCGGTCTGGGCAATGATGCGGGGCTCCCCTACCGTAATTCCTTCGGGCACCAGCATAGAAGCCAGGTGCACCGGCCAACGCTCCGTAGCCGGAACGCCTTGCCCAATGGTATACGAATCGCCTAGGGCCAAGTAAGACGCATTGGCTGTGGGTGAGGTGGGAACTTTAGGCGTGGGCATGTCCTCTGGTTCTTCCGTTTCTGCAGAGGAACACGCCCCCAGAATCAGGATACCCGCAAAAAAGAAAACCCCTCTGGACAGAAAACGCATGTTGGTAGATTCAAGTAGAAAGCAGATTGTCCTGCCTTTGCCATACCTACGCAACAGGTGCTTCCTCTGGATTGTTCATCTTGCCCTTTACGAACAGAAACACTTTATCCACTTGTTCAGGCACTCCTTGTTTCAGGGCTGTTTTCCGGGAAAGAGGCCAGAAACTCCTGGCGGGCTTGTTCCAGGGCAGCCATTAACCGGTTGCGTTGTTCCAGCAGGCTGTGCAGCACGGTGGTGCGCTTGGAGAAAAGCGAGAAGAAAATCCAGTTACGGCGGGCTACCCGAATGCGGTGCCAGTAGTGCAGCACAAAGAACCCGGTTACAGGCAGCGCCACCAAATAGCCCACCAGCGTCCAGCCCGACAACCCGAACCACGCATGCACGGCCCAGCCAATGAGCGCGTAGAAAATGGGGAACGTGAACATGCCAATGGTCATCATGATGGGGGCGTAAAACTCAATGTCTTTGGTAAGTGCCCGGGCAATTTTGGAGGGCAAGAGGTACGGCAGATAGTTATGCACCACCCCGAAGAGGTAGAACGGGAAACCTACCAGCAGATAGAGAACAGTCTGCACTGTGCCCCAAGCCACCTCGCGGCGCCGGGGAATCCGTTTGAAAGCATCTGGCACCAAACCCACGCTTTCCAAATGCTGTAGGTAATTCTGCAGTTCGGTGCGCAGGTGGTGTATGCGTTCTGGCTCCCGCGATTCAAAGTATTTGATGCTTTGCACAATGCCTTTGGTGATTAAGAAACGTTCCTGCGGTTCAGACGGAGCTAGGTCCAGTTCTTTCACCAGTTTGTCCTGGTACACGGCTTCTACCTGGCGGGTGAGCACGTCTTCTTCCTCGGTATCGGTGTGGATGACCAAGGCTTCCAGGCGTTCTTTCAGATGATCAGTGAGGGCGTGGGCGGCCTGGAAAGGGTCTTCGGCGTACGCCGCTTGGAAATCTTTGACATGGATGGGCTCGCCCACGTTCACAAACACATCGCTCCGGAACCGGGACGGGTCTGAGTAGTTGACGCCCACGGGAATGATGCGCAGACCCAGGTTGAAGTTGTGCTGGGCCTCGGCCCCCAGGCCAATGCGGGCGGTGCCGGTCTTGAGCGGACGCAGGCGGCGCTGCATGAAGCTGTTGCCCTCTGGGAACACCATAAGCGTGCCGCCTTTGCCCAGGAATTCGTAGCACTTGGCAAACGTGGCATCGTTTTGGGCGGTGCCCCCGTCGCCTACGTCTTCGCGGCGGTACACAGGTATCATGAACAGTCTATGGAAAAGCCAACCTTGGATGCCCGGTTTGAAGAAGCTGCTCTTGGCTAGAAAGTAGATGTTCTGCTTCATGAGCGAGGCCGTGACCACGGGGTCCATGAGCGTGTTGGGGTGATTGGAAACTACTATGAGCGGTCCGTCAGAAAACAGCAGGTGCCGGTTGTTCACCGTGAACCGCCGGAAGAACACGCGCAAGGCAATCTGAAAGAGGGTCTTAAGCAGAAAATACAACATACAGGCGCTGGATTATGGGAGGAAGCTACGCATTTTCGGGACTAATTCAGAAAATGAGCCCCAAAATAGCCGCAATGGGCAGGCTGGGCAGAAAATCAGGAGTTCCTTCTGTACGCTTCGTTTCCAAAGCAGGGGCGGTTTTGCAATGTTTTTTCGGGAAATAGGCTGGTAAACAGAGAACGTTTTCTAAATTGTAGAACCTCGTCTTTCCGCCCTGCGGGAATATCCTCTTATTTGCTTTAGAGGAATGATTTTAGGTGTAGATACAGAAGAATTCCGCCAAAAGGGGGAATTCCTTTTGCAGAAAAAGCTAAATTTGTAAGTAAAACCGAGTAAGCGCCGCTGATAAGCTCCCTAATTTATACAAGATGACAAAGACTTTCTTTGAGGAAATAAACGGTGATTCCCCAACCGGCGTGGCGTTCAAGAATGTCAACCTCAAAAAGAAAGTCATCGCCTATTTTGCCAACATAGGCAACGCCACCATTGCTGAACTGGGCAAGGAACTGAATTTGAGCGTGCCCAAAATCACGAGCCTGCTCAACGACCTGATTCAGGATGGGCTGGTACAAGACCACGGCAAAGTAGACTCCACGGGCGGCCGAAAACCCAACGTCTACGGCTTGGCCCCAGATTCTGCCTTCTTTCTGGGAATTGACGTAAAAATCAACCACATCAACATTGGCCTCACTGATTTCCAGAAAAACCTGATCAGCGATTTTGAGAGCTACCCTTATAAATTGTCCAATGACAAAGAATCACTGGATGAACTCTGCCACATCATCAACAATTTCATCTCAGAGCTGCCTATTCCCAAGGAAAAGATTCTGGGCATTGGGATTAACCTGTCGGGCCGTATCAACTACGCCAAAGGCTACAACTATAATTTGTTCGATTTCCATGACGCGCCGCTGAGCAAAGTCATAGAGCAGGAGATTGGCATAAAGGTGTTTCTGGAGAATGATTCGCGGGCCATGGCCTATGGCGAATTCTGCTCGGGCGTGGTAGACAACGAGAAAGATGTCCTTTTCCTGAACTTGGACTACGGCATTGGCATGGGCATGATCATCAACAACCAATTGTTTTACGGCAAGTCGGGCTACTCCGGTGAGTTTGGGCACATTCCTATTTTCCAGAACGAGAAGATGTGCAAATGCGGCAAGAAAGGCTGTCTGGAGACCGAAGCCTCGGGCTGGGCTTTGGTAGAGATGTTCAAGGAAAGCATGAAAGCCGGTGCTTCTACCATTGTCTCCCAGAACAACATTTTACCCGAAGATCTACTCCTGGACGACATCATCAATGCCGCCCATAAAGATGATGTGCTGGCCATTGAACTGATTGCCAAAATAGGCGACAAGATTGGCCGCGGCATTGCCCTGCTCATCAACATCTTCAACCCCGAACTGGTGGTTTTGGGCGGCAGCCTGGCCTCCACCGAAGACTACATCCTGCTCCCCATCAAGAGCGCCATTAAACGCTATTCACTGAGTCTGGTGAACAATGACACCAAGCTGAAGGTCTCTAAATTGGGCGAGCAGGCCGGTGTCATTGGGGCCTGTCTGCTGGTGCGCCACCGCTACCTGGCCCTGGAACATAACTAGGATTTTCCTTGGTAAACATGGTTCAAGTTTTCAACTTGGACCTAAAATATCCGGAAGTTTGAAACTTCCGTGAGGCGAAACCCTCAAAACAACTTTTGCTGGCTTAGGTCCGCAATCTCAAAACCTTTTCTTGCCATCATAACCCAATCTTGCCGCTGGTTCCCGGCGAGTCTGGAGACTCGCTTCATCCTCGGTCACGAGACAGCAGTCTCGCGCCAGCAACTGCAAAGCTCATTCTTGTATTTAGCGTAAGATTCCTTTCTTAACTAAAACAGTAAAGCCCGGTTTCAGACCTGTTTTCAACAAAACAAGTCTGAAACTGGGCTTTTATCTTGATGAAACTCTTTCTAAAAGTCTACCACGCCGAAGACGCCCATAGCCACAGGTACTCAGCTACTTTCCAGAGACCGTAGAGTAGCAGCCCGAACAGGATTAGAAACGCGATGAGCACCCCAATGATAAAGCCGGTGCCTTTGCCCTGGTACTTGCCTTCCTGGTAGTGCTTCTTGAGCAGATTCACGTTGCGTTGGTTGGCTTTGTATCCAAAGTCGAAGAGCCAGCCTACAATAGGGATACTGCCAATAATGGCATCCAGGAAAATATTGAACAGCATTCTGGCTACCAACGCCCGGCTGGCGCCATGTTTGGCCATGGTCATGACCAGCACGCCAGACATGGCAAACGAGGAAATATCGCCTACTACGGGCAGCAAGCCCATAATCGGGTCTAGCCCGAAACGGAATTTAGTGCCCGGCACCTGAAACTGATTGTCCAGCAACCGGGAGATGGACTCTACCCACCGCAGGCGGTCATCAATGGGCGTAACGGGTGGTGTGGTCTGGTTCATGGCACAAATGTTTCTCCTTCATACGCAGAAACAACCGTCAGGATTACTTTACGCGTACCGCTGCAACATGGCCTCCAACCGTTTCTTCACCTCAGGCCATTCCCGGTCTAGAATACTCAGCATCACAGAATCGCGCACGCGGCCTTCCGCCGTAATCAGGTGGTTTCGCAGAATGCCTTCCTCTTTAGCCCCAATCCGGAGCATGGCTTGGTGGGAGCGGTGGTTCAGCACATCGGTTTTCAAGGTGACTCTAATGCAGCCCAGTTCCTCAAAAGCATGCCGCAGCATCAGGTACTTGGCTTCAGTGTTCACGCCGGTACGTTGCCACACCGGTGCAATCCAGGTCCAGCCAATCTCCAAGCCTCTGTTGGGGACGTCAATGTTCCCGAAGCGGGTACTGCCCATGAGTTCTCCGGTCTGCGGATGCTCGTGCACAAACGGCAAGGCTGTTCCGGCTTCCTGTGCTTTAAGGGCGGTCTGCACGTACGCGGCCATGTCTTCTTCCGTACGCAGCAGGTTCATGCCCAACCGCCAAAGATCCTCCACCAACCCAATTCTGCTCAGTTCCGGAACATCACTGGCTTGCAGGGGCCTAAGTTTTACGTGTTTACCTAACAGCGTAACCGGAACGGGAATTTTCATGGCTTTGTAGTTTTGGGTGATATCTATGCCCAAGTTAACAGAAGGAAAGGAAGATTTCGGCAAGCCTCCCTCCTTTTGTCATCTTGGAAAGATCTTGGCAGCGAACGGTAATGGTGCTTCTCTTCAACCTTTCTAGTTTGCCCACAAGATCCTTTCAGGATGGCAAAAGATAGGATGTTTTGTGATTGATTCTACAAAACCCTCCTCTATGGCGCGGAAGTTACTTCCGTGACTTTTGAAACTGCTGTAAGTCACGGAAGTAACTTCCGCGCCATAGATGACAGAATCGGAACTGGCTTATTTCTGAATTGCTTTAAACAAAACAGCCCCAAAACGGAAATCCGCTTCGGGGCTGTTTTCAGGAAATTGATTTGAAAAACGCTTACCGTTTATTGGTTATCGCTCTGTAAAAACGGGTAGCGGTAATCTACCGGTGGCACAAAAGTTTCTTTGATGGTGCGGGCACTAGTCCAGCGCAGCAGGTTCAGCATAGAACCGGCTTTGTCATTGGTACCAGACGAGCGCGAACCACCAAACGGCTGCTGCCCTACCACGGCTCCGGTGGGTTTGTCGTTGATGTAGAAGTTACCAGCCGAGTGGGTCAGTTTTTTGGTCGCCAGTTCAATTGCGTAACGGTCGTTGGCGAAGATAGCTCCGGTTAAGCCATACGGCGAAGTTTCATCTACAATCTGCAAGGTTTCCTCAAACTTATCAGCGTCATACACGTGCAGCGTCAATACCGGCCCGAAGAGTTCTTCGCACATGGTCACGTACTGCGGATCTTGCGCCACAATAATAGTAGGCTCAATGAAGTAGCCCACGCTCTTGTCATGGTTACCTCCGGCAATAATCTCTACTGAGTCGTCTTTCTTAGCGGCATCAATGTAGCGGGCCAGCTTGTCAAAAGATTTCTCGTCAATCACAGCGTTAATGAAATTCCCGAAATCTTCGGGGTCACCCATTTTAAAGGATTTCAGGTCTTCCACTACCTGGGCTTTCACCTCGTCCCAGATGTTGCTTGGAATATAGGCGCGCGAAGCAGCCGAACATTTCTGGCCCTGGTACTCAAATGCGCCGCGGGTAATGGCGGTGGCTACTTCTTTCGCGTTCGCGGATTTGTGCGCCACAATAAAGTCTTTCCCGCCGGTTTCGCCCACAATGCGTGGATAGCCCCGGTAAGTGTTGATGTGCTCGCCAATGGTTTTCCAGATGTGGTTGAATACGCCGGTGCTGCCGGTAAAGTGAATACCCGCAAACTGACGATGACGGAAAATCACATCACCCGCCTCTGGGCCGTCTACATATACTAAGTTGATGACACCGTCTGGCAGACCAGCCGCCTTGAACAGTTCCATAATCACGTTGGCCGAATACACCTGGGTGTTGGCCGGTTTCCAAACCACCACGTTGCCCATCATGGCCGGAGCGGCGCACAGGTTAGCAGCAATAGAGGTAAAGTTGAACGGTGTAAGTGCGAACACGAAACCTTCCAACGGACGGTGTTCCAGACGGTTCCACATGCCCGGCAGTGACTCCGGCTGCATTTTGTAGACATCTGTCAAGTACTTCACGTTGAACCGGAAGAAGTCAATCATCTCGCAGGCGGCATCAATTTCGGCCTGAAAAGCGTTTTTAGACTGGCCCAGCATGGTTGCGGCGTTCATACGGGCCCGGAAGGGTCCGGCCAACAGATCAGCGGCTTTCAGGAAGATGGCGGCGCGGCTTTCCCAAGGCATGTTAGCCCATTGCTCACGGGCCGAAAGCGCCGCGTCAATGGCTTGCCGAACGTGACTGGCATCTCCGTAGTGGTAATTTCCAATCACCCGTTTGTGGTCATGCGGAGGGGTCACGGGCATGAGGTTCCCGGTGCGCACTTCCTCGCCCCCAATGTACATGGGAATATCCAACTGCTGCTCGCGTAGCGCCTTATAGGTATTGAGTAGTTCTTCTCTTTCTTTGCTGCCGGGCGCGTAGCTTTTCACGGGCTCGTTCACCGGAATGGGGACATTGAAAAATCCGTTGGACATATTGTTTATAGAATTAAGTTCTAAACTGAGATAAGCAAAGGTAGGGCTTTCAGATAAAAAAGGCTAACAGTTGTCAGGGGCTATCCCTTGTGATTTCCCTATTACGTTGAGCGCCTAAAGGGCAACTACCAGGGACTCCCCCTACATTTCTCTTCTGTAATAAGCAAAACACCCCTCCTACTTTGGGAGGGGTGTCTGAAGTATGGAGAGTTTTTGCCAGCGTTTAGGACTTCTTATTTATCTACACATCAAACAAAAAGAACGGCATGGCAAAACCGGCCTTCTGGAGGATGGGTTTGGCTACGTTGAAGACTTTTACTCCCTTTGAGGTCTGTCCTTCTAAGGTACCTATGTGGGCGTGACCATGAAAACAGGCCAATACGTTTTGCCGGTTCAAAGGCTCTGCCAGACGGGAACAGCCCAGGAACGGGTGAATGGCCTCGGGCTCTCCTTCTACCGTGGCTTTGATGGGTGAATAATGCAGCACCGCTATTTTCTTTACGTCTGGGTGCTCGGTATCCAGGCGGGAAAGACCGGCTTCCAGCTTCAGGGCTTCGTCTACGGCTTCCTGCACAAAGGCTTTGTTGCTGACCTCACCAAACATAGACAGCATGTATTTGTCAAAACCACCGCCAAAACCCTTCACGCCCGCAAAACCTACGTTTTTGATTACTACCGCATCGCCGTCCAAGAAATGCACGTTGTCGCGCACCAGGCAGGCTCTGATTTGTTCGTGCTCGTCTTTGTCATGGTCGTGGTTGCCCAATACGCAGACCACGGGAATGGTGCAGGCACGCATCTCCTCGGCCAGTACCTCAGCTTCTTTGCAGTACCCATGATCAGTGAGGTCGCCGCAGAGCAGCAGAATATCGGCTTGTTCTGAGGCGGCTTTAAAGAAATCTACCCACTTTCCTTTGTCTGTCTCGCGCACGTGAATATCGCCCACGGCAGCAATGCGCACCGGCTTCTTTGGTTCCTCTACTACGGCGGGCAAATCGGCGGGCTGAGGAGCGGTAGGTTGTAAGGGCTGAACGGGCTGGGGCGTGACGTGTGGGTGCGATTGTTGTTCCATGCTTGTTTAGATTTTGGACGCTGGGCTTTAGATGTTAGACCTCTTGTTTGAGTCATAGAATACGTGCGAAGATTGGATGTTGGTTTAAAATCTATTTACCTTCTCCGCTTCCTCGCTGAAAGTCAAGCATCTATTATCTAACATCTAGTATCTGCTATATGGTCACGCTGGTAATGGCCTTGAAGCCCCACTCGGTCACGGCCGGGGCATATTGCGTTTGGTCGAACAGCAAACCACGGCATACTTTCTCCGTAGGCGGCGGCATGTCAAACTGTTCTTTGGCGCGTAACAGCAGCTCATCAAAAATGTCTCTGGGAATAATGTCGCGCTCAGACGGGTACACAAACTGAAAAGACATAAACTGGGCCAGCAGGAGGTGCCAATGGTGCTCCAGGGTCTCAAAAACACGTCGCCAGTTCATTTTATCACCGTACCGCAGAATGAGGTGGTTCAGGTCTGAGCCGTCGTACCGCTCCCGGTTCTGCACGTAGATTTTGCACTTGAACAGATCCTCGGCCGAGATATACTTCACGGGTACCCCGAACTCAGTGCCCTCTGTGGCGTGCCGATACCAGTTGTCGTTCACCGGGGTAAAACTGCCGGGGTTGTTGAAAATGAAATCAACGTACTTGCCGTCTTTGAAAGCTTTGGCCAGCCAGCGGGCATCTACCAGCTCGGTCTCAAACCCTTCGTCTGAAAACAGCTTCAATAACCTGGGGCAGTCGCCGGCGGTGCAGAACACATCCATGTCTTTCATGGCGCGCTGCATTCCGGTGTACTGGCGCAGCGCAAAGCCGCCACCCATCATAAAGGGCAACCCGCTCTCATGCAGCATCTTCAACGCCTGCGGGTAAAATTCCTGGGCCACCTCGGGGGCCATATCGTCCAATTCCATAATATTCTTAAGTGCTGAAAAGTAGAAAGATGCTTGCCTGCAACAGGCCAATTTCTGCTGTGTTCCTGGTTACCGCCGCAACCCCGACCATTAGTAAGAGACAGCAGGTATAGCATTTACTGAATCCTAAAAAAAATGTTATCCTGTAGCCCTAAGATGCGCCTTCTTTCCTACAAAAATCTAGTTCTAAGCCGTTTTCTGAAAAGAAGCTTCTAAACCAGCCGCGTAGTTTTTACTTGAGTTATGGACAAGCCTGCGTAAGTTTGGCTCCTCAACCAACAAAGGATCTGTGATGTCTGGAAAGAAAGTGAAATATATCCTAATGGCCGTTTTCGCGGCGCTCATCATCTGGTTTGTCAAAGATGCGTTTACCCAGCCGGGCGTGCAGGATTTAAAAGGCGGCTTCACCGAAGTGGCCCTCTACCGCAACGAGAACAACACCGGCCCTATCCATCGCATTTACGCGGTCACCGTCTCAGACACGCTCTGGGACCAGATACAGCAATACGGCGACTATATGCCCCACACCAAGTACGGCACCACCAAAGTCTACTTCTTCCTGCAAGGCCAACCCGCACCAACGGCAGTCTCACCGGGTGCACAAAACTTTGACCCGCAGTTTCAGGAGAATTGCTTGGCCAAGTACGAGAAAGACGCTATGGGGCAGGTGAGTCTGGTGAAGTGGCCGTTCAGGTAATATCTAAGAATTTTAGTCTTAAAAAAGATTAAAATGGTAAATCATTTTCATCAAATGGGACTACTGTCGTGCTTTCTCGTGTTAGTAGCAAGTCTATTCCAGTATTAGTAATGGAATATGCATAAAAGCTCTGATCGGGATCATTATTATACAATGCATTTTCTCTCTCCACTAAACCCAAACGCACTAATTTTATAGCACTTACATCAACTCGGTTGTCAGTGATTCCTAGCTTTTCTTTTATACTCCAGAGCGGCCAACCATTTGGAGATTCAGTATATGTGGAAATCAATTGAGAAAGCAATCGAAGATCTAACTCAATCAACTCGTTCGATACAGAAATATTAGAAGGTTGATTAGTTTGGAATATTTTAGTTTCGTCTATCAAACCATGCTTTTCAACTTCTCTCTTTATTTTAGTGCAGGCTAAATTTAAAGCAGATGTAAGATCTTTATCCGATCTGTTTGGTTCATAATCAGCAGTTGTCATCCCCAATAAATCTGTGGGCAGGTACAAGTCTACTCCTCTAGGCTTGACGATATAGCATCTTTCCTTCCCTATTTTCCCAATAAATAGCCCAAGCTCAAAGATTACATTATCTCTTACGACCTTTTTTTGCTCCTCTCTGATCGTCAACAGATCATCAGGAGAGAATATAAAAACTGCAAAATCAACAGAACTAGCCATTTTGACTAAATCATCGATTGTGTTGTTTGATAAAGCAAAAGTACCGTTTCGCCAAATTGTTACTTCCAGAGTATGATCCATATTCTCATTGATTGCATCAGCGATACTTAAACTTTCGACTGAGCAACCTATAAACAACCTTGGCTTCTTCATTATGGAAAATTTTCTTTTCAAGAGTTAATATAAAGTTTATTCCTTGATTTTCCATTTCCGGCCTTCTTTTCTCAAGACAGCCCTGAAAGGAAACCTACGTTGCACAAAACCAAGAACCTTCCTAGCCTGCCCAGATTCGGTTTCGCAATCGAATCAGAAACCTTTAACTTTGTAGAGCGATGGAGAATTTTGTTGTATCTGCTAGGAAATACCGCCCAACTACGTTTGATAGCGTGGTGGGGCAGCACCATATTACTACTACTTTAAAGAACGCGATCAGCAGCAACCACCTGGCGCAGGCGTTCCTGTTCTGCGGCCCTCGGGGTGTGGGCAAGACCACGTGCGCGCGTATTCTGGCCAAGACCATCAACTGCCAGAACATTACGCCGGAGGTAGAGGCCTGTAACGTGTGTGATTCCTGCAAGAGCTTCAACAACAACAGCTCGTTCAACGTGCACGAGCTGGATGCCGCGTCTAATAACTCGGTAGAAGACATTAGAAACCTGGTAGAGCAGGTGCGGTATGCGCCGCAGACGGGCAAGTACAAAATCTACATCATAGATGAGGTGCACATGCTCTCCAACTCGGCCTTCAACGCGTTCCTGAAGACCCTTGAAGAGCCGCCGGCTTACGCCATTTTCATCCTGGCCACTACGGAGCGCCACAAAATCATCCCCACCATCCTCTCGCGCTGCCAGATCTTTGACTTCAACCGCATACGCATTGAGGACATGGTGCAGCATTTGGGCCGCATTGCCGCCAAAGAGGAAATCAAAGCCGATGATGATGCCCTGCACCTGATCTCGCAGAAAGCCGATGGAGCCCTGCGTGATGCCTTGTCTATCTTTGACCAGATGGTGACCTTCTCGGGCCACCACCTCACCTACAAGGCCACCGTGCAGAACCTGCACATCCTGGACTACGACTATTACTTCCGCCTCACGGAATACCTGCTCACCCAGAACCTGAGTGGCGCCTTGTTGCTTTATGACGAAATCCTGAAAAACGGCTTTGATTCGCACAACTTCGTGCTGGGCATCGGCGAGCATTTCAGAAGCTTGCTGGTGTGCAAAGACCAGGTGACGGTGCAATTGCTACAGGTTTCGGACAACATTAAAGTGCGTTATGCCCAACAGGCGCAGGAAGCGTCCTTGAGTTTCCTGCTATCAGGTCTGAACTTAGTAGGTAGCTGCGACCAGAACTTCAAAGCGGCTAAAAACCAGCGGTTGCACGTGGAACTGCTGCTCATGAAACTGGCCCACCTCCCGCACGCCTTGCAGCTGGCCTCAGATGTCTCTCTCACCGGAGACGTCAAAAAAAAAACTAATGGAAATTCCGGCGTAGCCGCCCCTACCCTTGGTGGTTCGGCTCCGGCCTTGGGTGCTTCATCTGTGGCTACTTCGGCTACGCCGAAAATGCCTGTTCCTACTCCGGCACCGGCGCAGCCAGTTTCCGCCTCTTTTGAGAAAAACGGCGCTGAAACGCACCACAACACGGCCCCCGCCGACATGGACGCGGGCGAAGACCCGGTGTTTGACACCTACCCGGCCGAAGCGCCTTCGCCGGTTCCTTCCATGGCTCCGCCTCTACCAGCTCCTGCTGTGGCCGCCCCTGCAGCGCCTCTGCGCACGGTTTCTTCTCCGCTGGCCAGCCGCAAAATGTCTAAGTTGCCCAGCCTGAAAAACATAGAGGAACAGGTGGCAGCCTCGGCTGCGCCGATGGTGGAAGTGCTGGAAGAGGACACCGAGAGTTACGTACCCGGTTCTCTGCCCCCCATCAACGAGCACAAGCTGCAACAGCTCTGGAAACTCTACGTGGACCGCGTGAAGCACACCGACCGCACTCTGGAGTACACTATCCTGAACCGTGAGTGGTACTTTGACGCCGAGAAAGCCGAGGTGCACCTACAGGTGGAAAACGAGGTGCAGGTAGCCGAATTCAACAGTTTCAAGCCGGAGTTTCTGATGTTTCTGCGCCAAGGCTTGGGCCACAACCGCCTGCAAGTACAGATTGACGTGGTGCAGCAGGAAAACGGGCGCAAACTCTACACCTCACAGGACAAGTACAACTACCTGGCAGATATGTACCCGGCCCTGAAGGACCTAAAAAACCGCCTGGGTCTGGACACCGACTTTTAAGTCCCCTTTTTCGTAAACGGGTGAGCCCATTGCTGGCCTCACCCGTTTTTACTTTTAGCCTACCCCATGAACCAGCACCTCTTCGACCGCAAAACCGATTCTTTTTTTGGCAGTCTCCGTTACCTGGGCTACGTGCTGCTGCCAGCGGGCATTATCCTGGGCGGTTCACCCTTCTGGTCTGGTGCTGACAAGGTGCAGATGCTGTCTGTAGGCGCGTTGCTGTTTTTACTGGGCCTGCTCTTTCAAAGCACCTACCACGGGTTTCAACTGGATTTTCAGAACCGCCGGGTGCGGGAATACCTAAGCATGTTCGGGCTGAAAACCGGCAAATGGGCCCCCTTACCTACCTTTACGCACGTGCGGCTCACCTCCAATCTCAGAACTGCTGAGGATTATGACCACGGCCACACGCATGATCACGAGCCCGCCGCTCCGGTCATGTGGTACACCATCGGGCTATACTCCCAGTCAACCCAGGCAGACTACGAACTCCGCACCGATAACCAGCAGGACGCCCTGCAAACCCTGCATCTTTTATCCGGCAAACTCAACATCCCCGCCGAAGACAGAACCTCCATTTCCGCAACGCATTCCTAGTGTCCTTACCGGTTTTGCTGTTACCGCAGGCAGATTGTAGCGGCGTTACACTGTAACGCCGAGGCTCTACGCAGCAGTAGCCGCCGAGGGTCTTGAAACCGCCTTTGCAACAACTATTGCAGGGTTTAGAAGCCTTTTCTTAACGGGCCGTTCCAGTTGCATAGCACCACGGTGTTACGGTGTAACGCCGCTACAGTGATCTTAAATGTTTTCAATTTCTTATATTTGATTATCCTCTAGAAGATAAATCCCACCAGACGTGAAAAAAAGATGTATTGCTTTTTCCCTCATGGGGGCGATGCTGTTTGCCCAGTGCAAGACCAGTACGCCTACCCAGACTACCGCCACCCAAGCCCCTGTCTCTACGCCCCAGACGAAAGAGGAATTCAGGTACACCACCGTTCCCAATGATCCGCTGAAAGCGCGCATCTACACCTTAAGCAACGGCCTGACGGTGTACCTCACCAAGTACGAGAATGCGCCCCGTATCCAGACGTACATCGCGGTACGCGCGGGCAGTAAGAACGACCCGGCAGATGCCACCGGTTTGGCGCACTACCTGGAACACATGGCCTTCAAGGGTTCTACGCGTTTAGGTACCATCAACTGGGAGAAGGAAAAAGAAGAACTGGCCAAGATTGAGGCGCTGTACGAGTTGTACCGCACGCAGAAAGACCCGGCCGTGCGCAAGAACACGTACCACCAGATTGATTCTATCTCGGGGGTAGCGGCTAAGTATGCCGTGCCGAACGAGTATGACAAACTGGTGGCGGCCATGGGCATGAACAACTCCAACGCCAGCACCTGGGTGGAACAGACCATCTATTACGGTGACATCCCCAGCAACCAACTGGATAAATGGGCCATGTTGGAGGCCGAGCGGTTGGGCGTGATGATCCCTAGATTGTTCCACACGGAACTGGAAGCGGTGTACGAGGAAAAAAACCGTTCTCTGGACTCTGACCAGAACAAAGCGTTTGAAGCGGCTTTCGCAGCCTTGTTCCCTACGCACCAGTACGGCGCGCAGACCACCATCGGGACGGTGGAGCACCTCAAGAACCCGTCTATTACGGAGATCAAGAAGTATTTCGATAAATACTACGTACCCAACAACATGGCCATTGCCATGAGCGGCGACCTAGACTTTGACCAGACCATCAAAACCATCAATGAGCACTTCGGAAGGTGGCAGAAGAAAGCCGATCCGGCGTACACCGCCCCGCAGGAGAAGCCTATCACCGCGCCTATCGTGAAGGAGATTTTGGGGCCTGAGTCTGAGATGCTCTTGATGGCGTACCGTTTTCCGGGCATTAAATCAAAAGATGCCCTAGTGCTGCGCATGATCAACCAGATTCTGACCAACGGCCAGGCCGGATTGATTGACCTGAACATCAACCAGAAACAGGCGGCGCTGGGTGCCGCTTCTTTCGCTGAGATCTACAACGATTATTCGGCCCACTTCTTGACCGGAAACCCACGCCAGGGCCAGACCTTGGACCAGGTGAAGAACCTGTTGCTGCAGCAGATTGAATTGGTAAAGAAAGGCCAGTTTGAAGATTGGTTGATTCCGGCCATCGTGAACAAAAACAAGATTAGTAAGATGAAAGCCTATGAGAGCAATGCTGCCCGGGCCACCGCTTTTGTAGATGCATTCATCGCCCGACAGGACTGGGCCGATTACCTGAAGCAGGAGGAGAACTTTGAGAAAATCACCAAACAGGACGTGATGGAGGTGGCTAACCGTTACTACGGTAATAATTACGCGGTTATCTATAAGCGCACCGGCCAGGACCCCACGGCTCAGAAGGTAGAGAAGCCTACCATTACGCCGGTTCCCGCCAACCGCGAGGCGCAGTCTGAGTTCTACAAACAGGTGGCCAACCGCACCCTTTCTGAGTTACAGCCGCAGTTTGTGGACTACCAGAAAGACATTCAGCAGGGTACGCTCAAGTCTAACATTCCCATCTACTACACTAAAAACCAGGAAAATGGCCTGTTTAACCTGTACTACATTCTGGACATGGGTACCAACAACGACCTGAAACTGGGACTGGCTGTGGATTACCTCCAATACCTGGGTACTGACAAATACACCGCTGAGGAACTACAGAAGGAGTTTTTCAAGATTGGCTGTTCGTTCGGGGTTTCCTCGGGACAGGACCAGGTGTATGTTTCCCTCACCGGCTTAGACGCGAATCTGGAGCAAGGCCTGACTTTGTTCGAGAGCCTGTTGCAAAACCCCAAAGCCGACCAGCAAGCCTTGGATGACATGGTGGCGGGTATCCTGAAAGACCGCAAAGACGCTAAGCTGAACAAGAACATCATCCACAGCGTGGCCATGGTGAACTATGCCAAGTATGGCCCGAAGAACCCGTTCACCCATATCCTGAGCGAGCAGGAACTGAAAAAAGTAAATCCTGCTGAGTTGGTGTCCCGCATCAAGAGCATTCCTACCTACCAGCACCGGGTGCTGTACTACGGTCCCAGAGAGTTGCAGGCGATTACCGCCACCTTGAACACCGGCCACATTGTACCGGCTGCTCTGAAACCAGTCCCGGCGGAGAATGCCTTCAAGGAGCTGGACATCAAAGACCGCAACGTGTACTGGACAGACTATGACATGGTACAAGCCGAGCTGCTGTTTTTGACCAAGTCTCTCAATTACGACCCTAAACTGGTGCCAACCATCAGGCTGTACAACGAGTACTTTGACGGCGGCATGGGCGCGATTGTGTTCCAGGAACTGCGGGAATCGCGCGCGTTGGCGTATTCGGCTAGTTCACGTTTTGCCAACGCCAGCCGGAAAGACCGCGCCAACTACATCATGTCGTACATCGGGACGCAGAGTGATAAACTGCCTGAGGCGATGGCCGGGATGCAGGAACTCTTGAACGATCTGCCGCTGGCCGAAAGCAACTTCACGAACGCCAAAGCCTCGGTACGCAACAGCATCGCGACGGAGCGTATCAACAAGGTGGGTATTCTCATGAACTACGAGCAGGCCCGCAAACTGGGCGTGGACCATGACCTCCGCCGCGACATCTACGAAAGCCTGGACGCTCTCACGCTGGACCAAATCAAAGCCTTCCAGCAGCAGTTTGTGAAAGGACAGAATCAGACCATTCTGGTCATCGGTTCTAAAAAAAGGCTCAATTTCAAAGAACTGGCCAAATACGGCACTGTGAAGCAGTTGACCTTGAAAGAGCTGTTCGGGTATTAAGGGTTAGTTGTTAGTTATAATTAGAGCATGAGCAACCAACAGTTGTTCATGCTCTAATTATAAAGGTTAAATTGATGTAGTTAAAAAAAGAACTACTATGCATTGATAAGTTTTAGTGTCAAATCTGTTTTTATATAATTTATAATTATCATTAAGGTAAATTAGATTCCTTTGTTAAATGAAATCCAACCTATTAATCCAATTTTACTTTACTTTATTCATTTTCTTATTATTAGGTTGTAAAGATGATGATGATGATAG
The DNA here is from genome assembly GCF_054956755.1 of Rufibacter sp. JT3400010. Taxonomy (NCBI): domain Bacteria; kingdom Pseudomonadati; phylum Bacteroidota; class Cytophagia; order Cytophagales; family Hymenobacteraceae; genus Rufibacter; species Rufibacter sp. JT3400010. The sequence continues at coordinate 128,886 of NZ_JBUDXA010000008.1, forward strand.
GAATAGGTATGAGCATTATCTTGGCACTTGGCATGCTGTTTCTTGTGGTTCTAACGGAGGGCCACCAAATTGTGGGCTCCCTTACCCAATGCCAAGAAACAAAAGAGTACTCACCTTAAATCCTGACAGAACCTATGTTGAAGTAATTGAGGGGGACACAACTAAAGGAACATATAAAATTGTAAAGGCCGAAAATCCACATAAGCTTAGTTATGATGAGATAAATGACGATCTTGTGTTTGATGGAACAAATGACAAGTGGGCAGTAAAAGTGAAGAATGATAGGCTGTCTATGACAAGCTACGGGTGCTGCATCGGATATACTTATGAAAGATAATAATATTAAAATACACTTACAGTGAAGCGAATTTAATATAGGACTTCAAGAGCTTTAAAGCTACTTTATCAACAAATATTACAATTTAAAGGAGCGGCCGTTGGTCGCTCCTTCTTTGTTTTCGGGCTGTTTTCTCTTAAATGGGCTAAAAATGGTTTATCTGCATCAAGTGAAAAATATTGTTTCTCCTAGTGTGATTTTCTCGGCGGAGCCCATACTCATAGCTTGAAGTTTGATTTAGATGGATATAAAAGCCCAGTTTACCCAAGTCATCAAAGAGCACAAAGGGTTGATCTTTAAGGTCTCGGCCCTTTACACGAACAACCAGGAAGACCGGAATGACCTGTACCAGGAGATTGTCTACCAGCTCTGGAAGTCCTTCGGGTCCTTCAACCAGCAGTCTAAGCTGAGTACCTGGATGTATAGGGTGGCTTTGAACACGGCCATTTACCATCTCAACAAAGCCAAAAGACGGGTAGATACCGCTCCGCTTGATCTGGAAGGAGACAGGATTGCCGACGAGTACGACAAGGTAGAGGAGGAAAGGATTCAACTACTTTATGAACAGATCCAGCGGCTGAATTTACTGGAGCGAGGCATCATTCTGCTTTACCTGGAAGGCAAACCTTATGAGGAAATAGCGGCCATTGTAGGCATCACGCCCAGCAATGTGGGCACCAGAATGTCAAGAATCAGAGAGAAATTAAGAACGCAACTAACCAAAAAACAATAATCATGGAACTGGAAGAAATGCAAAACGCCTGGAACAAACTGAGCAACCGGGTAGAAAAACAGGATGCCCTCACAAACAAAATCATGGAACAGATGACCCGGCAGAACTATCAATCAAAGCTAAACAGAATAGAGTATCCAGAGTTTATCGGGACCATGGTCTGTTACGCGGGCGCGGCGTATGTGAGTGTGCATCTCACCAGAATAGAAGAGATTTTCATGCAGGTCTTGGCTGCGCTTGCCATTGGGTTGCTCTTGCTGCTGCCCATTCTTTCGCTCGCCTCTCTGCGGGCCCTAAAAAGTGTGGGCATCTCCACGTCCACGTATCTGGAGACCATCAACAATTTTGGCCGGCAGAAGATCAGGTTTCAGAAGCTGCAGAAGCTTAATGTGTGTTTAGGGTTGGTACTTATGTTGCTTTCCCTCCCGGTGCTGGCCGCCATTCAGGGGAAAGACCTTAGTCAGGTTCCTTACTTCTGGACGCTTATTTTCCCGCTCTTTGGGCTGGTGATGTTTGCCTTTGCTTTTTGGGTCCTGAAGGCCTACAACAAGACGCTGCATGCCCTGGAAAACCAACTCGCTGACATCAATGCCTGATCTTAGGCTCAGACACTGCAATTCTCCTTCTTTTGCAGAAACAAGCTGAAATCGCTTTTACCTCACCTAATTGTCCATCCATAATTCACAAAAAAAGAGCAGCCACTGGTTGCTCCTTTTCATTTTAGGGCACTTTTTGATAAAACAGGACTAAAACGCTGGCTCAGTTCTTCTTAGAAAGTCATGGGGTTTATACCTAATTGTCTTTTTCAAGGGAACATCCCCCTCTTCAAGATCGTTACACCTACTTCGTGTTTACTATTTCGCGCGCCGGGTGCTGCTTTGGAGGCTGTGGTGTCTTGCACCATACCAACCTGCGGCGGCTGGTTTCACTTATGTTTACCTACCTTTAAACCATAAACCGGTTCCGGTGCTTTCTTCGGCTCATTCAGGGCAAGAAAGCACAGTTTCCTTTTACCATCTCCGGATGATCAATCATACGCTTACATGAAAAGTACCAACAATCCTCCCCGCTTCAAACTGAGTTTGATTTCCCTCTTATTGGGCGGTTTCAGCATAGGGATGACCGAATTCCTGATGATGGGCATTCTGCCCGATATGTCCAGAGCCCTCAGCATTTCCATCCCCGAAGCGGGCCACCTCATTTCCATTTACGCCTTGGGCGTAGTGATTGGCGCGCCTTTGATGGTGGGCCTTACCGCCAACATGCCGCCCAAAAAAGTGTTGATTGGCCTCATGCTGATGGTGGGCGTCTTCAATGGCCTGTTTGCCTTAATGAGCAGTTACCCCTTACTCATGGCCACCCGGCTTTTGGCCGGTCTGCCGCACGGCGCGTTCTTTGGCATAGGCGCGGTGGTGGCGAGCAAATTAGCCGAACCAGGCCGCGAGGCAAGAGCGGTCTCCTTGATGTTCGCGGGGCTGACGGTCGCCAATATCATTGGGGTGCCGCTGGGGACTTTCATCGGGCACAACTATAGCTGGCGGTTTTCCTTTGCCTTGATTGCGGCAGTGGCCTTGGTCGCGGCATTCGCGGTCAAAGTCTGGATGCCTTCGGTGAAATCAGAATCGGAGACCAGCTTCCTGAAAAGCCTCAACATTTTCCGGCACAAAGAACTGTGGTATATCATTGGCATCTCCACCATTGGCACCGGCGGCTTTTTTGCCTGGATCAGTTACATCGCCCCGCTCATGACCGAGGTTGCCGGGTTCAGCAATAACGTCATGACCATTATCATGGTAGTGGCGGGCCTAGGCATGGTGGTGGGGAATATCGTAGGCGGTCGGTTGGCCGACCGATTCTCGCCGTTGATCACTACCACCTGCCTGCTGCTGTGCATGGTGGCCGCCCTGTTGCTCACCGTGGTGATGGTGCAGTTCAAACCAACGGCTGTGCTCATGACCTTCCTCATCGGGGCCATTGGTTTTGGTGTGATCGCGCCTATGCAGATGCTCATTGTACAGCAGGCCAAAGGCGCCGAGATGCTGGCTTCTTCCCTGCTACAGGCTACCTCCAACATGGGCAACGCGCTGGGGGCTTTCCTGGGCGGCTTACCCATTGCCGCTGGCTTCGGGTATACGTCTCCGGAGTACTTGGGCGCCGCGTTGGCGTTTACCGGGGTGCTGTTCTGCCTCCTGCTGGTAGCCGCACATAGGCGAAAAGCTAGAAAACTGGCTATCGCGTAAACCCCTCAGGCGAAAAGAGGGTATTTTTTAGAAAACGGTGCGAAAACGAGGCACCTTTTTACATCATTTTCAACCTAAGACACCACCATGAATCAGATAGCGTTAGTAGTGGGTTCCAGCGGAATTGTGGGCAGCAACCTGGCCCAGGAGCTTATTTCCCAGGGATGGACCACATTCGGGCTGGCCCGCAACCCCAAAACCGATGTACCCGGCCTGCAACCCGTGGCCGCTGATCTGCAAAACCCCGGGAGCCTACAGACCGCCCTGGCCGACATCGCGCCCACGCACGTGTTCTTCACCAGCTGGATGCGCCAGGAAACCGAGGCCGAGAACATCAGGGTGAACAGCGCCATGGTCCGGAACCTGCTGGATGTTTTGTCACTCAAAAAATCGGTGCAGCACGTGGCGCTGGTGACCGGCCTGAAGCATTACCTGGGGCCGTTTGAGGCCTACGCCAAAGAAGGTTTTCTGCCCGAGACGCCGCTGCGCGAGGAGCATCCGCGCCTAGACATGGAGAACTTCTATTATGCCCAGGAAGACGAGGTGTACGCCGCTGCTGAGCGCGATGGCTTTACCTGGAGCATCCACCGGCCGCACACCATCATCGGCAAAGCCGTGGGCAATCTCATGAACATGGGCACCACTCTGGCCGTCTACGCAACCATCTGCAAAGAGACCGGCCGTCCGTTCCACTGGCCAGGTTCCTCAGCGCAATGGAACGGCCTCTCTGACGTGACCGATGCCCGTGTGCTGGCCAAGCACCTGGTGTGGGCCGCCACCACAGAGGCTGCCCGCAACGAAGCCTTCAACGTGGTCAACGGCGAGTACTTCCGCTGGAACAAGCTGTGGTACCAGTTGGCCCAATGGTTCGGCGTGAAGGCTGTGGGCTATGACGGCACCATCCATCCGCTGGAAGCTGAGTTAGCGAACGACGGCGAGTTATGGCGACAAATTGCTGAGAAATACAATCTGGCAGAACCCAACCTGGACCGTCTGGCCTCGGCTTGGCACACCGACCTGGACCTGGGTCGCCCCATTGAGGTCATGACCGATATGTCTAAAAGCCGCAAGCTGGGTTTCCACGTCTACCAAAGAACCGATGAGTCTTTCTTCGACCTGTTTGAACAACTGCGCAAAGACCGGTTGATTCTGTAAAAGTTTCGGGCGCTGGATCTGCGAAAAGAAAAGAAAGATTCAGGCCGATTCACCTCCAGATAAAACAAAGGAGGAGCAGCTGCAAGGTTGCTCCTCCTTTGTTTTTAAGCTATTTTTAAGGAAAGAGGCCCAAAACAGAAAAACCAGAGGAAGTCCTTCAAGTGGGGAAATACGAATTCCCGCTTCGGCACGACTATACGCTAGGCTGGTCTCACAGCATCCAAGACCAGCAATATCGCTCCTAGTCCAAACTGGTGAAGAATGCATTTTATCTAGCGGGTTCCGAAGTATGATCACAATCAAGCCTATACATCACGTAGTCCCCAATGTCGGCATTCTGATGGTAATGGAGCAGCAACAAAAGATTATTTCTGCTAGTGGATATTATTTAATATCTTAATGCCAACGTTGGCACGTTTACGCATTAGACTTTAATAGGTTTGTACGCCACCTCGGCAAATGATGCCCAGCCCCAGCAAGAAGACCAACTAATAGTCATTTATTTTTTGGATATAGAAAGACTGATTTAATGAACATGAAGAGACGAACACTACTACCAGTAGTCCTGCTACTACTAGGGGCCTTCCAGTATGCTTCGGGCCAGGATTTGAAACTCAATGACCGGGAGTATTTTGAGCAGCAGGGCGTCAATGTGCTGGTGTACAACAACCTGTTTACCGGAGGCTTCAACGATGAGAAGAACGCCGGGATAGAATTGATCCACCATGGCGTGAGAACCGCGCAAGGCGGCGCGGTGCGACTCTCCAACACGCCGGAGCAGTGGGACCTGGTTCCTGACATCCTGAACAGGAAGGTAGACCGAGCCGCCAAAACGGTAGAGGCCACGCTACGGTACAAAGAGTACAACTTTGATTCACGGGTAGTGGTCACGGCCAAGGGCAAAGGCGTGGAGATAGCCGTTTACCTGGACAAACCCGTTCCCGAGGCGCTGGAAGGAAGTGCCGGGTTTAACCTTGAGTTCCTGCCCTCCCAGTATTGGGCCAAGAACTATCTAGTGGACGGGCGCCCTAATCTCTTCCCACGCTATGTGGTAGGGAACACCGTTACCAGGCCCAACAGCCTAAAACCGAAGCAATTCAAAGGGTATGTGACGTCAGATGACAGAGGGACCGGCAGATTCATTGATCCGCTTCCGCTGGAAACCGGCCGTACCTTTCTGTTTGCCCCAGATGCCCCGGAGCGGATGGTAAAAATCACCTCGCCAGATGCTGACCTGATGCTGTTTGATGGCCGCATGCTGGCTCAGAACGGTTGGTTTGTGGTGCGCAGCTTGCTTCCGGCTGGCAAAACAGGCAAGGTGTTGACCTGGACCGTGGAGCCAAACGCCATCAAAGGCTGGGTAAGAGATCCCAATATCGGCTTCTCTCAGGTAGGCTACCTCCCCGCGCAACCCAAAGTCTCTATCATTGAACTGGACAGGAAAGACAAACCTGCTAAAAGCGCGTCCATCTTTAAAGTAGGCGATGACGGTAAGGCCACCAAAGTATTCACCGGCAAAATCGCCCCCTGGGGAGACTACTTCAAGTATCACTACGTGAAGTTCGATTTCTCTCCCGTGAAGACGCCCGGTATCTACTACATTCAATACGGAGACACCAAGACCAATAATTTCCTGATTGGCGAGCAGGTGTACAGCAAGATCACCGACGCTACCAGCGACATCTGGATCCCCATCCACATGAACCACATGTTTGTGAACGAGGCGTACCGGGTATGGCACGGCGAGCCTTTCAAAGAAGGCTATCGCCAAGCCCCGCCCAACACCGATCACTTCGACCTCCACGCGCAAGGCCCCACCACCGACACCAAGTACAAACCGCTGGAATTGATCCCCGGCCTGAACGTAGGCGGCTTCTTTGATGCCGGGGATTTCGACATCGAGACCGGGTCGAACATCAGCGTGGTGCAGAACTTTGTGAAAACCTGGGAGAGTTTCAAACCCCAGCGCGACCAGACTTTTATTGACCAGAAGCAGCGTTACGTAGATCTTCACCGCCCCGATGGGACCCCGGACGTGTTGCAGTTCATTGAGCACGGCACCCTGAACCTGGTAGCGCAGGCAGAGATTATCGGGCACATGGCCCAAACGCTCTCCAACTCCGTGCTGGATAACTACCACCACCTGGGTGACGCCGCCTCCTTAACAGACGGCCTTCCTTATAACCCCAAACTTGGCCCGTACGAAGTAGCCAAGGATGGCCGCTCCAGCGGCGTGAAGGATGATCTGTGGGCCTTCACCAGCCGCGAGCCTGAACTAGACCTACGGGCTGCCACCATGTTTGCCGCTGCCAGCCGGGCCTTGAAAGGGTACAATGACGACCTTTCAGCAAGGGCCTTGACCCAATCCAAAAGACTCCTGAAAGAAGCTACCACCTTACTCGCCAATCAGAAGCAGGATACCACAGGCAGAGGCAATGCTGCCAACATGGCCACCAACCTCCAGCTGTACATCGCCACCGGCGAGAAACAATACCTGGATAGATTCCAGGAGCTGTTATGGCCTGCCTTGGAGCGTAACGTAAGCGGTAACCTTTTAACGGCCCTGGATGCAATCCCGCAACTGGATGCCTCCTATAAGGAAAAGCTCCGCCCGTACGTGGTGAAGTACAAAGACTACATTGCCAGTCTTGAAAAGAATAATCCTTACGGCGTGCCGATTGGTCTTACCAACTGGGCCGGTAGCGGAGACGTGACGAGCTTTGGTACCACCGTTTGCTTTGCTACCAAGTATTTCCCCGAGATCATTGAGGCCCAACATGCGTTCAAAGCCACCAACTACCTGTTTGGTGCGCATCCGTACCATAACTACTCCTTAGTGGCCACTGTGGGCGCTACCCGCCCCAAAGCCGTTTTCTACGGAAACAACCGCGCTGATTTCTCCTTTATTCCGGGCAACGTGGCCCCCGGCATCTTGTTCAGAAAACCAGACCACTTTGAGAACTACGATGACTGGCCTTTCCTGTGGGGACAAAACGAGGGCACCATTGGGGGCAATACCGCTTACCTGATTTTCGGGTCAGCGTTTAAGAATCTGATTAAATAAGCAGATTGATTTAGGCAGTTCTGGAGGAGCAACTGATTCAAAACTGCTCAAAAAGATAGGGCAAGGTATACGTTCATTGATGAATGGGTATATCTTGCCCTATCTTTTTGCTCTGAAATCCACAATCATGAGAAGCACCCTGCATTATCTTGCGATTTTATTCCTTCTGATTTCAACCAATGTTTTCTCACAAAACAGAATTGAGGGTCTACCCTATTCAAAATCTCTGAATTACGGGAAATCTGTGGCCGTCTTTGGGGGCTCTGTTTCTGTTATCCCTGAAAGTGACAGCGCCAAAGCCATGTGGAAGGAATACTTAGGCCTGGCGATCACTAACTACGGAGTACCTGGGGCCGGCTTTTCATCCTTACAAGGGAAATCAATCCAGAAACAGGTAGAGGAAGCGGGCGTGTTTGACATCTATATCCTTTGGGCTTCCACCAACGACTATACAAACCACCGGGAGATTGGGTCTTACACAGACTATACGGAATTTGACGGCTACGACAAGAAAAAACTCACTACCCAGGCCGGAGGAATCAACTATTGCATCAAGAAGATCTATGAGACAAACCCCAAGGCAACCATCTACTTTTTCACCTCCAGCAAAGCCTTCAATGACCGGGGAGGGTATGACCCGCTTTACGCGCAGGGGATGGGTAACTATGTGGAAATGCAGAAAAATATCTGTTCGCTTCACGGAATTCCGGTTCTTGATCAGTTTTCATTAGGCGGCTATAATATCTACAACAAGCATTTATATTACCGTGACCCTATCCATATGAATGCATCAGGGTATAAAAAGTTAGGCGAACTACAGGTTTCGTTTCTTGCTTTCCCATAGAGAGCAAGAGTATTGTTTTTTTTAGCCGATACTATCTTACACAACACAAGCTGTAAGAAATATCAGAGATCTTTAATTCTTAGCGATACACCCAGTTTGCTCTTTCTTGCCACAAAACAAAAAGGCCGCTTGAGATTTCTCCCAAGCGGCCTTTCCATTTTAATACAGTTTTACTAAAACTGATCAATAAACGCGTTCAAGGTGGCACTTGGGCGCATGGCTTCTGCCACCTTGCTGAAGTCTGGGTGGAAGTAACCGCCCATATCAACCGGTTTGCCTTGCTCCGCGATTTGCTCCTGTACAATCTTCTCTTCGTTTTCGGTTAAGCCTTTGGCCAGGTCAGAGAACTTGGCTTTCAGTTCTTCGTTCTTGGTTTGGGCTGCCAAGGCTTGCGCCCAGTAAAGCGCCAGGTAGAAGTGGCTGCCGCGGTTGTCAATGCCGCCTACTTTACGGGCCGGTGACTTGTCTTTCTCCAGGAACTCGGCATTGGCTTGGTTCAGGGCTTCAGCCAGCACGGCGGCTTTGTCGTTTTTGGTCTTGTAAGCCAGGTCTTCCAGAGAAACGGCCAGGGCTAGGAACTCGCCCAGAGAATCCCAACGAAGGTAGTTTTCTTCCTGGAACTGCTGTACGTGCTTAGGCGCAGATCCGCCGGCCCCGGTTTCAAACAGTCCGCCACCATCTAGCAACGGAACAATAGACAGCATTTTGGCGCTGGTGCCTAACTCAATAATCGGGAAAAGATCCGTGAGGTAATCACGCAGTACATTACCGGTTACAGAGATAGTGTCTTGACCAGCTTTGGCACGCTCACAAGAATAGCGCATGGCTTCTACCGGCGACATGATTTTTACTTCCAGGCCGTTGGTGTCGTGGTCCTGCAGGTAACGCTCTACTTTCTTAATGAGGTTAGCGTCATGCGCGCGCTGTGGGTCTAACCAGAAAATGGCAGGGGCGCCGGTAATGCGGGCGCGGGTCACGGCCAGTTTCACCCAGTCCTGAATAGGCAGGTCTTTGGTCTGGCACATTCTGAAGATATCGCCTTCCTCTACCTTCTGCTCCATCAGCGCGTTGCCGTTGGCGTCTACCACGCGCACGGTTCCGGCCTCGGTCATCTGGAAGGTTTTGTCATGTGAACCGTATTCCTCGGCTTTCTGGGCCATCAACCCGATGTTCGGCACAGTGCCCATGGTTTTAGGATCAAACGCGCCGTTCTCTTTGCAGAAGTTGATCACTTCCTGGTAAATCCCCGCGTAAGAGCGATCTGGAATCATGAACTTGGTGTCATGCGGTTTGCCATCGGCGCCCCACATTCTGCCCGAGGTCCGGATAGCGGCTGGCATAGACGCGTCAATGATCACGTCATTGGGGAAGTGTAGGTTGGTGATGCCTTTGTCTGAGTCTACCATGGCCAAAGCCGGGCCGTTTTCATATACGGCTTTGATATCGGCTTCAATGGCCGCGCGCTGGTCTTCTGGCAGGTTCTGGATTTTGCTGTATAGGTCGCCTAGGCCGTTGTCTGGGTTCACGCCAATCTGGTTCAGTACTTCGGCGTGCTTCTCAAATACCTCTTTGAAGAACACGGTTACCGCGTGGCCGAACATAATTGGGTCAGAGACCTTCATCATGGTGGCTTTCAGGTGCAAAGACAAAAGAATACCAGACGCTTTGGCATCAGCGATCTCTTTCTCGAAGAACGCGCGCAGGGCTTTCTTGCTCATCACCGAAGAGTCAATCACCTCGCCTGCTTTCAGCGCGATGTTTTCTTTCAAAGTTCTGGTAGAGCCGTTGGCGCTTACGAATTCAATTTTCACGCTGCCAGCCTCTTCCACTACCACAGACTGCTCGGTGCCGTAGAAATCGCCGCCGTCCATGTGGGCTACGTGCGATTTGGAGTCTGCTGACCAGGCACCCATAGAATGTGGGTTCTTGCGGGCGTACTGCTTCACGGCATCAGCCACGCGGCGGTCAGAGTTTCCTTCGCGCAATACCGGGTTCACGGCGCTGCCCAATACCTTGCCGTAACGGGCTTTAATTTCCTGCTCGGCTTCATCTTTCGGCGTAGCTGGATAATCTGGAATGTTATAGCCTTGCGCCTGCAGTTCTTTAATGGCTTGCGTGAGCTGCGGCACTGAGGCCGAAATGTTCGGCAACTTAATAATGTTGGCCTCCGGGGTTTTGGCCAGCTCGCCAAGTTCCGCCAGGTCATCGTTCTGTTTCTGCTCGGCGGTCAGGTTCTCCGGGAATGTAGCCAGAATACGGCCCGCCAAGGATATGTCACGGGTTTCTACTTCAATACCGGCGGCTTTGGTGAACGCCTTGACAATAGGTAAGAATGACTGCGTGGCCAAAGCCGGCGCCTCATCTGTGATGGTATAGATGATTTTAGTGGTGTTTGACATTTCTTTCGTTTAAAGTTAAGGAATACTGCCGGAAACCATTCAAACTTAGAACAGCCTCAGAACCGGGCGTCTCCCCAAAAGATTGGTTCCCCAAGCAAATATAAGCGAGTTTTTAATATAGGCTACCCCGAAGCGCAGTTGAGCCCCTATCCTTTCAGCTTACGTACACGGCGGCACAGGGATTAGTCTATTCAGGAGGAGCAGCTTCATTTGAACGCTTGTGAAAACAGAAACTTCTCTGAAAATTATTTTTCTTCAATAATTTCTTACTTCCTTAGAATAGCTGCTACGCATTTCCTGGAGAAAATACCCTTGTCCATTATCACCCACAACATGTCAGGAGTAGATATTTTAGGGACAGCAGTTTCCATGTAATACTTTCTTTTTCAACAAGGTGCGGCATCCTGAATTTTCGATCTGAATACCTTGAAACTCTCTGAAGCGAATTGCTTATGTTTTAATGCGTAGAAAGCATCTGAAGCCAACCCTGAATGCCATATCTGCTATTCACTATTTCTACATTAAAATTAATTTAAAATATTTTAAATATAACTATTTTATAAATAATCTAAATATAACCCCTCCTAAAGCTGAAAACATTATAATCATTCAAATAATTAATAAAATATTGTTAATCCTTTGCTACGTATATCAATTCCAAAAGGTTGTACAATTATTAAAATAAATATAAGTTTGTGCACTTTAGAAGCACAGATGTGTACACTTTAGCATTATACTAACGAATCTTATAAAATTTTATACGCTAACTAACAAACAGCACCCCGACCTATATCTAAACCCCAAAATTTATATTTCCCTTTATGAAGTCAACTTTACAAACGCTCATTGCTTGCGTAGTGCTCACACTACTGCAAGTAGAGGTGTATGGACAAAGAACAACCATCTACCATGAAAATTTTTCCGGCACGGTCACTAACCTGGCCTCTAACTGGCAAAATGGAGTACTTCCTCTGGCCACAGGAGGCTACCCTCTGAAGGCTTCCCGTGGGGAATACATCCAAACAGGCTCCACTGCTGGCACTTACACCTTGACTCTGGGTGAATTCTCAGCTGGTGGGTACGAGGATATTACCGTAAGCTGGATTGCAAAAAAAACGGGCACTCCAGCTATAAAATTAGAATACCGTTTTAACGGAGGCGAGTACGTTCCTGCAGAGAAATTGATAGATGTAAATCCAAATCAATTGGATGTAGTAACTGTACCTCTGAAAGAATGCTTCAATAAAGGCCGGGTAGAACTACGGTGGACATATAATTCAGAAGGCAACTCTACCTATGCCCTAGATGATATCACTGTGACAGGCGTGCCTTTTGGAGGTGAGCCTAGTGCCATTTTCAATTCTTCAAGTGCAATCACTAGTCTTCCTCCAACCTCTGTTTTTGAATGGTCATCTAGAGAAGTAGGAGAAGATCCTTTTAGCTTTGCAGGACTCAATAACACCAAAAACAGCTTTTATGAAGCTGATGGTGTAAAAATGCAATGGAGCAACTACCTGTCTCCTGGCATAGACATGTGGAGACATCACGTTACTAAAGATTTTCAAGCAAAGGAAAGTTTCGCCATCGTACAAAACTACTACAAAGGCGTAGGCACTGAGAACTACACAAGAAGCACACTTTCCTTATCTGCACCTGTTCAGGGCTTATCTTTCACCATCAATGATGTGGACGAGACGCCACGCATTAACCGTGACATTGTAAAAATTATTGCTTACCGCGCAGACGGCACTACTGTTCTTCCTAAGAAAGAACACGCGCAAGTCACTACTTACAATGAATTTGTTGTAGCAGGAAATGAATATCTATTCAGAAGCAAAACAGATCCAACAGACACCAATCCATGGGATGGTAATAATATTAACGAGGTCAATGACAATAACCCCGAAGGAGATATTACTGTTACGTTCTTAGAAGCTGTTGCAAAGGTGGATATCATCTTTTCTAACGGTGTTTTAAATGGTCAATCTAGTGGGCAGCAAAACATCGGGATTTCAGATATCTCCTGGAGAAATGCGAGTTTACCTGCTATCAATCCAGATATGACTACCAAAAGCGCGATTCCTACCCCGTTACCCGTAACCATGGTTTCTTTTGAAGTGAAAAAGATGGTAAACGGTGCTAAACTGGAATGGTCTACTGCCTCTGAGATCAACAATGATCGGTTTGTGGTGGAACGCAGCGTAGACGGTAAGACGTTTGAAGCTATTGGTGAGGTAAAAGGAACAGGTAACAGCGCAACAATTGTGAAGTACTCCTTCCTTGATAACGCCCCTACAACAGGCATCAATTACTATCGCTTAACGCAGCATGACTATGACGGTAAATCTGAGACTTCTAAGACTATTTACCTGACCTATAGTGGTGCCACTGCCGCTGTTGCGCTCTCTACTTACCCAAATCCGGCAACTGAAGACCTGACCATTAAGCCAACTACTAGCGCTACTGTAGATCAAACCTACTACATCCTGAACGCGGCTGGCAACCTGGTAAAAACAGTAGTACTGCCTAAAAACCAGACATCGGTGCAAGTATCTGTTCGGGAATTAGCAAGCGGATTGTATCTGGTAAAATCTGATAAAGCTGTCAGCAGATTCTTTAAGCAATAAAACAGAAAGCGTTTGAGACGCCTTGACGTAGCACGCTTTTGAGCCTGCCTATAAAAAAGATGCCCACTCTAATAAAGTGGGCATCTTTTTTATAGGCAGGCTCTTTTCTTTGGAAGGGAAGATAAGACCTGAGTAACGCCCATGATGGCAGCAGCCCTTATGCGTACACCATGCGTATACAAGGCATGAAGGCTTTCAGAAATATACTAGGCTTAACTTTCTGCTTTCTGGCAAGTTGCCGACCCAATTCCTCCTCAGACTCAACTTCCAGAAAAAGAGAAAACCCAGCCACTACTTTCCCAAAAGAGCAACAGCAGCAAACTGATGTCTTGGCAAAAGACACCCTGAACGTTTTGCAGGACGAAGTAGTCCGGAAATCCACGCAGCCGGGCCAGGCAGATTTTGGGGAGTTTTTCAGAAAATTTGCCCAAAGCATACAGAAGCAGGATGCCGATGCTTTTAATACCTACATAGACCCGCAGCTCGGTTTGTACATCATAGAGACGCCCGGAGCAGTACCCCAGTTTATGCACCTCATAGACATCACTACTTTCCGGCGGACGGATGCGCAGCAGCGAAGCTTTCTGTCTATCAGGGAAGAATTTCAGCACTGTGACTTGGAGGAGGTAAAGGTTCTGCCCACTCTCACCTGCCAAGGCGAAAACAACAACTTCACCCAACAGGGCTGTTTTGTAGCAGAAGCGTCTTTGTTCAGGAAAAGCGATGCCTATAAATACGCCAGTTTGCCCATTGAGGCAGAAAGCAAAGTAGCCCAGAACCAGCAACTGGTTTCCATAACCGTTCTGCATACCTGGAGCGGTTTCAGGTTTCATTTCGGGCAGGTGAATGGGCAATGGCGCGTGTTGTTTGTAGACCTCTCGGTTCCCTGCAGTGCCTGAGAAAGGCGGGGCAAGTATCTCTGGCCTTAGACAAACGTATGAGCAAAGGAATCAAACGTTTTCAGGCTGCTTTCCTTAAAATAGCCCGAAAACAGAAAGACTCAAGACTCAGAACTCAAGACTCAGAACTCCCTACAATGGCCTGGTACCAACAACTTCCCCCACCCGATCCGCACCTGGTAAAACAATTAACTGAGCAGCAAGAGATACTGCGAAAACAGGTGATAATCCAGAAACCGGATTTTGAGTTGAAGTTGCTGGCCGGTTGTGATTCATCGTTTATTGGCGAGAATATCTTGTCGGTGTTTGTGGTGCTGACGTTCCCGGAGTTGAAGCTGGTGGAAAGTGTGTGGAACTATGCTCCTGTGGAGTTGCCGTACATTCCCGGTTTTCTGGCCTTCCGCGAAGCGCCTAATCTGGTCAAAGCGTACCAAAAACTGCAACATACGCCAGACTTGATCATGGTAGACGGACACGGCATAGCGCACCCACGCAGACTGGGTATTGCGAGTCAGCTGGGCGTATTGCTGAATAAACCTACCATGGGCGTGGCCAAGAAAGTACTGACGGGCAAGCACGAAGAACCGGCAATGGAGAAGGGAAGCATCACGCCGCTCACCCATCGGGGAGAACACATCGGTAACGTGATTCGCACCAAAGACAAGGTGAAACCCGTGTTTGTCTCCCCGGGGCACCTGATGGATTTGGAATCGGCGACAGCCATCGCTTTGCAAACAGCCATCAAACACAAACTACCAGAACCCACCCGCCTAGCCGACCATTACGCTGAGGTGTACAAAACTGAGGTGCATTGATTCAGGCCATAAGAGCGCATCTGGTAAAACAGGTGTGAATTCCAGATTACTACGGAACCAAGCCGGTGTATGTACTAAATTTATTGTTTCCGGCTTTTAAATCACTAACTCCGCCCAATGACTCTAGTATACTTACAGGGTTAGCATGAGGTTAAATCCCTTTTCCAGCCAACAGGTATCTATGTTTCATTCAAAACCGGAAGTAAATGGAAGTAAAAGAGAAAGCAAAAGAAGCAGCCCAAGCCTTGAAGAAGTCCTCTTTTGATGTGCAGCGCGTACGGCAGGATTTCCCTATGCTCCAGCAGCAGTTGAACGGCAAACCCTTTATATACTTAGACAGCGCCGCCAGCGGGCAGAAGCCGCAAGTGCTGATAGACCGGCTCAGTGAATTCTATGCCAACGAGTACGGCAAACCCAATGAACAGCATACCGCCAGCAAAAAGGCTACCGAGATGGTGGAGGAAACCCGCCAGAAATTGGCAGACCTAATCAAAGCCAAAAGCAGTAAAGAGATTGTCTTCGTGCGGGGCTGCACCGAAGCCATCAACGTAGTGGCCTTGGGCTTTGCGCGCGGTTTGCTACAAGAAGGGGATGAAATCATTACTACTATAATGGAGCATCACGCCAACATTGTGCCCTGGCAGATGGCAGCACAAGACGCAGGAGCCGTGGTGAAAGTAGTACCCATCACAGAAACCGGGGAACTTGACTTAGAGGCACTAGAGAACATGATTTCTGAGCGCACCAAAATCATAAGCCTGGTGCATTCTTCGCAAATACTGGGCACCATAAACCCCATCAAGAAAATCACGGCCATGGCCCACAAGAAAGGGGTACCGGTTCTGGTAGATGGAGCGCAAACCGCTCCGCACATGCCCCTTGACATGCAGGACCTTGACTGCGATTTCTACACGTTCTCGGCGCATAAAATGAGTGGCCCCACCGGCGTAGGTGTCTTGTACGGCAAAGCCGATTGGCTGGAGAAACTACCGCCGCATAACGGAGGAGGCGAGATGGCCGAAACTGTGGAGTTTGAGAAAACCACCTACTCCTCCCTGCCTAAAAAGTTTGAGGCCGGCACCACCTCGTTTGCAGATATTATTGCCTTAGGGGCAGTCATTGATTACCATAACGCCCTGGGCATGCAAGCCATTGCCGACTATGAACAGGAACTGCTTGAATACGGTTTAGAAAAATTAAATCAGATAAAGGGGCTGCATATTCTGGGTTCGGCCCCCGAGAAAGAACCGGTAGTGTCCTTCATCATTGACGGGGTAGATGTAAAAGACCTGGAAAAATACCTGAATGATGAGTGGGGCATCGCGGTGAAAGCCGGCAAACTTGCCTCACAGCCCTTGATGAAGCACCTGAATGTGGATAAGGCTTTGCGAGCCTCTTACTGCTACTACAATACCAAAGAAGAGATAGACACCATGAACCAGGCCATTGAAGCTTATTTGCAAACCAAAGCCTAGGTGTTCCAAATTAAAAACCGGATGAAGGAAGTAAAATAAGCCCTTCTTTTAGAATTCAGCACTTAAGAAAGCTCAGTTAACCCGGTTAACTGAGCTTTTTACGTTTTGGCCCTTTGAAAACAAATAGTATTGTAGATATTGCATATACAATACTGACTTAGAGTTCATTTACCTGGCAATAAGCCCTAACCGGTGACCTACACCCATGAATATTCTATATTTACTTTTATTGCTGGGAGTGGTGATTGCAGACATTCTACTCTTTACCCAAGTCGCCCAACTGCTACGAGCTCCTTCAGACACCTCTGTGGCCATGGGCGTGGGTTTCTTTGTGCTGCTGGCTGCCGTGAACTACTTTCTGATTCGTTTTCTCTTATCTAAAATCAAAAACCAATGAACCGCCGAGTTATTACGGGTATTGTCAGCATATTATTAATCATTGTGTTCGGGGTGACGCTCACCCAGTCCTGCACCCGCGTAGACGCCGGCCATGAAGGCGTGTTGGTGAAATTGTACGGTACCGGCAAAGGCGTGCAGGATGTGTCTTTGGTTACCGGCCGGGTGTGGTTCAACCCGTTCACCGAGGAGGTCTACGAGTTTCCTACCTTCATCCAGACCTATGACTATGACGCGTTCACGGTCAACGCCAAAGATGGTTCGGTGTTTACGGTAGACCCCACCATTTCCTTTTATGTGAAAGCGGGCGCTTCGCCCATGATTTTCAAAAAGTACCGCAAAACCATCAATGAGATCACCCAAACCACCCTGCTCAACTATGTGAAAGACGCCTTCCGAATTCAGTTAAACCAGTACAGCACCGAGGAAATCATCTCCAAGCGGCAGCAGTTTGAGACCGAAGTCCAGAATACGTTGGATGCTGCTTTGCAGAAAGACGGCTTCAAACTGGAGCAGATGACCAGTGGTTTGTCTTACCCCGAGGAGATTGTGCGGGCCGTGAACCTCAAGAACCGCGCCGTGCAACAGGCTATGCAAGTAGAGAACGAATTAAAGGTAGCCGAAGCCCAGGCGCGCAAGAAAATAGTAGAGGCCCAGGCCGAAGCCGAGGCAAACAAACTGCGTCAGCAAACCTTAACCCCGCTTCTCATCCAGCAGCAATTCATTGAGAAATGGAACGGTTCTACCCCGCTGTACGGCAACTCGCCGGTTTTCTTCAAGAACATGGAATGATGAAGAGTTCTGAGTCCTGTGTCTGGAGCGTTTTAGCCTTGTTTCATGAAAGTAAGGCTTAAAACCAGCTTCCTAACAGCCTTTCCCAATTCAGCATCTTAACCCAAAGCCCCGGTCTTACGTCCTTTAGCGTATCCGGGGCTTTTGCTTTGGGCCTCGCCAACTAAAAACACTATGGAAACAATTAAATCCTTTTCCGCCGATACTGAAGAAGAACTTTGGCACCTGGTAGCCTATGACATGGCCAACCAGAAAGAACTGCTGCAATATTCGGCCCAGCTAACTCAAGCCGGACAACCCATCTATTTTGACATTGATATTGATTTAGGCGGAGGTTTTGAAGGAGGCATCTCTTCTACCACGTTCATGGCCCCCGTCCCCAGCCATGTTGCCTTAAGGTTTGCCTTGCACGAACAAGGCTTTATGGACGAGCTTGGGAAGTTCTTCGGGATGGAAGACATAGAACTGGGTAACCCAGACCTTGACGACGCCTTCATCATTAAAACGAACCAACCCGACACCCTCAAAAGCCTGCTCGCTGACCCTACTCTTCATCAATTACTGCTGAAGCATAAATCTTGTGAGTTCAAACTCCACGATGACGCAGACGAAACCGGCCCCGAAACCGTACTGACCTTCACCAAAGACGAAGCCATTCTGGACATTTCTGAACTCCGGGAAATTTACAGCATGCTGTATCTCTTGTTGCAGAAGTTAAGCAGTGGACATGCGTCATTAGTTTAATAAAGAGAACCTTACTTAGGACGTTTTGTCTGATTATGTTAACTAAGAGGGTTCTTCTTTATGACATATTTTCCGGAAAACAGCATAAAAACGCTTCGGCACCTCATTTGCTATTATCGTCGTAACAAACTTAGAAACTACGCAAAGACGATATAAAGCTATGAACTTTAACAATTATACCATCAAATCGCAGGAGGCCGTGCAGAAGGCAACCGAGATTGCCGGCGGCAACCAGCAGCAGGCCATCGAGACGGGGCACTTGCTGAAGGGTATTCTGCAAACGGATGAGAACGTGACTGGTTTCTACCTGAAGAAACTGGGGGTGAACGTGAACCAATTCAACACGCGTCTGGACGAGATTGTGAAAGCTTATCCAGTGGTGACTGGCGGTAGCCCCTATCTTGCCAATGACGCAGCCGCAGCTTTACAGAAAGCCAACTCTTATTTAAAGGAGTTCGGTGATGAGTACGTGGCCATTGAACACTTATTGCTGGGCTTGCTGGTGGGTCGCGACAAAACTGCTACTCTTTTAAAAGATAGCGGTATTACGGAGAAAGGCTTGAAAGCCGCCATCAAAGAATTGCGCGGTGACTCTAAAGTAACGGACCAGAATGCCGAGGCAAAATACAATTCCCTCAAGCGCTACGCTATTGACCTGAACGAGCAGGCTCGCTTAGGTAAGATTGACCCGGTGATTGGTCGTGATGAAGAAATCCGCCGCGTATTGCAGATTCTGAGCCGCCGGACCAAAAACAACCCGATTCTGTTGGGTGAGCCAGGTGTGGGTAAAACTGCCATCGTGGAAGGTCTGGCCCAACGCATTGTGTCTGGTGACGTGCCGGAGAACCTGAAATCCAAAACCATCATGAGTTTGGATATGGGTCTGCTGGTGGCGGGTGCCAAATACAAAGGGGAATTTGAGGAGCGTTTGAAAGCGGTCATCAAAGAAGTGGTAGATTCTGAAGGAGAGATTGTGCTCTTCATTGACGAGATCCACACCTTGATTGGTGCTGGTGCCGGTGGCGATAGTGCCATGGACGCGGCTAACCTCTTGAAACCAGCCTTGGCTCGCGGGGAATTGCATGCTATTGGTGCTACCACTTTGAAAGAGTACCAAAAGTACTTTGAGAAGGATAAAGCCATGGAGCGTCGTTTCCAGGCCGTAACGGTAGATGAGCCAAGCATTCCGGATGCTATCTCTATCCTGCGCGGTATCAAAGAGAAATACGAGCTGCACCACGGCGTGCGCATCAAAGACGATGCGATCATTGCTTCCGTGGAGTTGTCCAGCCGTTACATCTCTGACCGTTTCTTGCCAGACAAGGCCATTGACTTAATTGACGAGGCTGCGTCTAAACTGCGCATTGAGATTGACTCCTTGCCAGTAGAGTTGGACGAGGTACAGCGCAAAATCATGCAATTGGAGATTGAGCGCGAGGCCATCCGCCGCGAGAACGACAAAGAGAAAGAGAATCTACTTTCCAAAGAGATTGCTGACCTGAGCGAAACTCGTGACGCGTTACGCGCCAAGTGGCAGAGCGAGAAACAGGTGATTGAAGGTATCCAGAAACAGAAAGAGGCCATTGAGCAATACCGCCTGGAAGCCGAGCAAGCGGAGCGTGCCGGTGATTACGGTAGAGTAGCGGAGTTGCGTTATGGTAAAATCCAGGAAGCCGAAGCCAAGCTGAAAGAATTGCAGCAGCAAGTGCAAGAGCAGCAAGACGGCGACCACATGTTGCAGGAGGAAGTTACCTCTGAAGACATCGCGGAAGTAGTAGCCAAGTGGACTGGGGTACCGGTAAACAAGATGCTGCAAAGCGACCGTGAGAAGCTGTTACACCTGGAAGAAGAACTGGGCCGTCGCGTGGCCGGTCAGGAAGAAGCCATTGCCGCTATCTCTGATGCCGTGCGCCGTAGCCGGGCTGGTCTGCAAGACCCTAAACGCCCTATCGGTTCGTTTATCTTCCTGGGTACTACCGGGGTGGGTAAAACTGAGCTTGCCAAGGCCTTAGCTGACTTCTTGTTCAACGACGAGAACGCCATGGTACGGATTGACATGAGTGAGTACCAGGAGCGTCATGCCGTGAGCCGTTTGGTGGGAGCGCCTCCAGGATACGTGGGTTATGATGAAGGTGGTCAGCTGACTGAAGCTGTTCGCCGGAAGCCATACTCTGTGATTTTGCTGGACGAGATTGAGAAAGCACACCCAGATGTCTTCAACATCTTGTTGCAAGTGCTGGATGATGGCCGGTTAACCGACAACAAAGGTCGGGTGGCTAACTTCAAGAACACCATCATCATCATGACGTCAAACATTGGCGCGCACATTATCCAGGAAAACTTCCAGGATTTGGATGAGATGAACCCAGAGCCAACCATTGACCGGACCCGTGACGAGGTGTTTGAGGTGCTGAAGAAAACACTCAGACCTGAGTTCCTGAACCGGATTGATGAACTGATTATGTTCCGTCCGTTGAGCTCCCGCGAAATCCGGAAAATTGTGGACATCCAGTTCCGTCACATCCAGGAGCGTCTGGAAGACACCGGTATCCGTCTGGAAGCCACCGACGAAGTACTGGACTTCCTGGGCCACGAAGGTTACGATCCGCAGTTCGGTGCCCGTCCGTTGAAGCGTGTGCTGCAACGCCGTATCCTGAATGAGTTGTCCAAAGCTATCTTGTCTGGTGACATCCGGAAAGATGCAGTCGTGGAAGCGGTACTGGAAGACGGTGAAATCAGGTTCATCAACGTGGACATTGACCTGCCCATTGATAGATAATCCGTTGTTTTAAGTTGAAGTGAAGGCGTCGGGGAGCAATTCTCCGGCGCCTTTTTTATTTGTGCCCTTACCAGCAGTAAAATTTGCGTTTTGAAGCTGTTTTACTTGAAACAGACACAAACCAGCAAGTGTCACTTTTAAAGAATCCATCTTTGACTCTTCCGCTGGCGCGAGCGTCCCGCTCGTGTCCGCACGCATTGCTGAGCTTTGTCCACTTCTTTTTTATGTTCGGCGTTCTGGCTACTCCTATGCTTTCCCAACCCACTTAGTCATCTTGTAAAGATCTTATGGTCGAACTAGAATGGCTTTGAAAAAACGACTCTGCCGTTTGCTCACACAATTAAAATAGGGAGAATGCCATTACTTTCTGGAATGCGTGCGGACACGAGCGGGACACTCGCGCCAGCGGAAATTGTAGCGGCGTTACACGTAACGCCGTGTTCCTACGCAGCAATCACTCTCTTTCCCCAACGGCCGTTCTATGCAAAAGAGACTTGTCCACACTCTTAAAGAACACCGGTCAGGGTGTGGGCAGCGGTATTGCTTTGTGGTTACATGGCGTTACGGTGTAACGCTGCTACGTTTTGGATATATATTTTCTAAAACGGGAAGAAAACAGAAACTCACCTTCTCAGGCGCACTCATCAACTACAGAACTTGCATCGCTGAGGCTTTTTTCTAATCTTGCCTGACTAACACCCTCTTAAAACAGCAAACAAACGTGTCTTCAACCTTTTTCACGTACCTCCAGGTAGGCTTCCATCATATCTTCAACCTTCAGGCGTATGACCACATGGTGTTTGTGCTGGCCATGTGTGCCGTATATTCGGGCAGCGAGTGGCGGCGCATTCTGGCGTTGGTTACCAGTTTTACCATTGGGCACTCCATCACGTTGGCGCTTTCCACGCTGGAGATGATTAGGTTCAACACGGCTTTAATTGAACTGCTGATTCCGGTGACCATTCTACTCACGTGCCTGTACAATTTCACGCAACTGAACATTACCACCTCCAGACCCAAGGGAAGTGCCGTATGGTCGTGGAACAACCTGTTTGCCGCGGTCTTCGGCCTGATTCATGGCATGGGCTTTTCCAATTACCTGAAATCATTGCTGGGCCAGGGCCAGAACATCGTTTTAGAGTTGCTTGCGTTTAATGTAGGGATTGAACTGGGTCAGTTGCTGATTGTTCTGCTGGTGCTCATACTGAATCTGCTGTTAACCCGTTTTCTCCCCGTCAAGAAACGTGATTGGGTGCTGGGGGTTAGCAGCGCCGCGGGTGCCATTGCCCTCATGCTGATTCTGGACCAGGATTTTTCGGCTATTTTCTGAAAACAAGCCCAAAACGGCGGCATTGCTGTCCTTTATCCATTTAACTAAATGCTGGCTGAGTCTTACCGGGTGTTGGGAGTACCGTTTGGCGCTAAAATGCCGCAGATCAGGCACGCTTACCGCCAACTGGTGTTGCAATACCACCCAGACCGAAACCAGGACCCCGGCGCTCCGGCCATGTTTCTGCGCATTCAGTCGGCGTATGAGTATCTGCAGCGTTTTCAGGAGTTGGCCTCGGCACCTGCCGCTGCGCACGTCACCCCTCCCCCACCCGCGCCCAAACTCCAGACCGATTGGGAAAAGTACCAGTTTGTCTATGACCCACCCGCTGACCCTAAAGAATACGTGGCGTGGGCAGCCGTAGCAAGGGAACGCGCCCGTCGGCAGAAAGAGAAAGACCACGCGGCGTACGTGCAACGCACCCTGGCCATGAAGAAGAAGTGGTGGTACCCGCTGGCCCGCTACAGCAGTTACGCGGTACTGGTATTAGGTATGGTGGCTGGCGCCGCTTTCATCCTGATTCCGTTTATTTTTCTATATTTCAAAGAGTTCAAGCCTTTGCTGCTGGGCATCATCATGGTGCCTATGGGTTTAAAGATGATAAAAGTGATGCGCGAGTTCCGCCAGGACATACAAAAACATTTTGGCGAAAACCTTCCCGAACCGCCTAAATAAGCCTGCGCTCGCTTTTTTCTTTGCCCAGAATTAACCAATTTGCTTTATTACTCAATCCAACCAACACAACCGTACCTAATGAAACAACTCTTACTCGCCTCTGGGCTGCTCCTCAGTTTGGCAGCACCGGTTTTGGCGCAGGAAAACATTGATAAATCCAAGTTCCGGCAACTGGCCCAGGAACTGCCCACCCCCAACACCTACCGTACCGCCTCTGGCGCTCCCGGCCACGAGTACTGGCAACAACGCGCCGACTACAACATCAAAGCTGAACTGAACGACGACAACCAGTCGCTCACCGGCTCTGAAACCATCACCTACACCAACCTCTCGCCAGATGTTTTGACCTACCTGTGGGTACAGCTAGACCAGAACCTCTTCGAGAAGAACTCCATGACCAACCTCACCCGCACCAACCGCATTCCAGACAGACCTACGTTTGGTGTGGCCGAGGCTCTAGCGGAGCAGACGTTTGACGGCGGGTACAAAATCAAATCAGTGAAAGATGCCAACGGCAAAGCCCTGCCCTATACCATCAACTTCACCATGATGCGCATTGACTTGCCGCAGCCATTAAAGCCGAAGCAGTCTGTAAAATTCAGCATTGACTGGTCTAACCTCATCAACGACCAGAAAAAGCAAGGTGGCCGCGGCGGTTACGAGTTCTTCCCCGAAGACGGCAACTACGAATACCAGATGGCCCAGTGGTTCCCGCGCATGGCCGTCTATGACGACGTGAACGGTTGGCAGCACAAGCAATTTTTGGGTACCGGCGAGTTCGCCCTGCCGTTCGGGGATTACAAAGTGAGCCTGACCGTTCCTTCTGACCACGTGGTAGCCTCTACTGGCGAGCTGCAGAACATGGACGTGCTCACCAGCACCCAGCGCAGCCGCTTCGCACAGGCGCAGAAAGCAAATAAACCGGTCTTGATTGTGACGCCCGAAGAAGCGCTTCGCGCCGAGAAAAACAAAGCCAAAGGCAAGAAAACCTGGACGTTTGTGGCCAAAGACGTGCGCGACTTCGCGTGGGCCAGTTCCCGTAAGTTTATCTGGGATGCTATGAACGTGAACGTGGCGGGCAAAAACACCCTGGCCATGAGTTATTACCCCAAAGAAGGAAATCCGTTGTGGGGCCAATACTCAACTGAGGTGGTGGCGCATACGCTCAAAACCTACTCCAAATTCACCATTGACTATCCGTACCCGGTAGCTATTTCAGTACACGGTGCGGTGGGCGGCATGGAGTACCCCATGATCTCGTTCAACGGCGGAAGACCTGAAAAAGACGGTTCCTACACTGAGCGCACCAAATACGGCATGATCTCCGTGATCATCCACGAAGTGGGCCACAACTTCTTCCCCATGATCATTAACTCAGATGAGCGCCAGTGGACCTGGATGGATGAAGGCCTGAACACGTTTGTACAGTACCTCACGGAGCAGGAATGGCAGCGTGACTATCCATCTAGCCGCGGTGAGCCTAGAAACATGGTGACCTACATGAAGATGGATAAGAGCCTGCAACAGCCTATCATGACCAACTCTGAATCCATCACGCAGCTTGGAAACAACGCCTACGGCAAGCCCGCTACCGCTTTGAATATTCTGCGTGAAACCGTAATGGGCCGCAAACTGTTTGACTACGCCTTCAAAGAATACGCTCGCCGCTGGGCCTTTAAACACCCTATGCCCGCAGATTTCTTCCGGACCATGGAAGATGCCTCAGGCACCGATTTGGACTGGTTCTGGAGAGGCTGGTTCTACACCACAGATCACGTAGAGCAGGAACTGACCGGCGTGAAATGGTACTCAGTAGACACCAGAAACCCAGAGGTGGAAAACGCCAAACGCAGAACCGAGATCAATGCCGCCCCAAAAAGTTTGTCTCAGCAACGCAACTTACAGGACATTCCTAAGACATTGGTAGACACCAAACCAGAACTGAAGGATTTCTACAACACCTATGACCCTTTAGCGGTGACCGAAGAAAGCAAAGCGCAGTACCAGAGATATCTGCAGTCGCTGAACCCTGAAGAACGTGCGTTGTTGCAGAAAGGCCTCAACTTCTACGAGGTGGGCATCCGGAACAACGGCGGCCTGGTAATGCCGGTAGTAATGCAGATGACGTACCAGGACGGAACGTCTGAAATAGTGCGCATCCCCGCCGAAATCTGGCGCTATGACGAGCAGGAAATCACCAAAGTGTTTGTGACCGAGAAACCGGTAGCCAGCTTCATGCTGGACCCCTTCCAGGAAACCGCCGACATTGACATGAACAACAACTCCTATCCGCAGCGCACCCAGCCAAGCCGTTTTGAACTGTTCAAAGAACAGCCTCGGGGCATTACTCCTAATCCGTTGCAACAACAGACCCAGCGCCCGGGAACAACCCGTCCGCAAGGCAATTAAGTTACCGTTTTCGGTCTTTCTTTCAGAAAACAGGCCTAAACCACTATCCATGAAAAGGCTCTCCTTCAGTAGAAGGAGAGCCTTTTTGTTAAACATATCTGAGCATTACTTGAAAGCTAAATGCAAGATATCTGCACAGGAGAGAACGCCTTACAGATTATCTGCGGGTTCTTCTCCCACAGAAAAACAACCGACTAGTGTTTGCTCCTTTTAAGCCGCTTTTCCCAAAAGCCTGCCAAAACGCGATTTGTCAAATTAAAGGCCCCAATCGAATTACTGCCTGAACTTTCAACTCACCCCCTATAGCAAAAGAGGCTGCCCTAGGTAGGACAGCCTCTTTTGCTATGGCGTATATAGAAGTTTATTCTTTTCGCTTCAGGTCTCCGTTTTTAATGGCTTTGATCACCTGGTACCATTTAATAGGGTCTAACAGCGGGTTGGTAGCCCCGGGGTTATAGCCACCCCTACGCATCATCTGCTGGTTTTGCAGGTCCATGTAATTGCGGTGATTGGAGTTGGCATCCATAGGCGTGTTCCGGAACATCTGGTCCAAGATCTGCCGGCTCATAGCACTCTCGGTGTCAATGTCTTCGGTGGGAGACTTCATGGCTAAGACCGCTTGGGTAAAATCGCGGAACGTGGCATACGGGAAAACCCGAACCTCGGGCAGCACGGTAGGGTCTTCCAGCATCTCTATGATAATGGAATAACTATCGCGCTCAAAACTCTCGGGAATAATCAAGGATTGTTTGGCGTAACCAATAGAACTAAACACCACACTGTCTCCGGCAAGCACTGGCAAGGAGAAGAAACCATATTCATTGGTATTGGTGCCCCGGCCCGCTTTGGGAATATACACACTAGCGCCCGGTATGCCTAAAAGACTATCACCGGCAGTCACCACCCCCGTCAACTGAATGACCTTGCGGGCTCCCTGCCCCTGGGCCGAAGTAAGGCTGATGCCAGATAAAAGTAAAACTGCCACCAGAAAGCGCCCCAAATGAGCCCAAAAGCGGTGACAGGAAGAAGATGAAGGGAAATATAGCGTAGTCATGGAACAGTTCGTTTACAAGTATAGGCTTTTTATAGTACTTTGTGCCGAAGAGCTTTAAATAAATTTTACGAAGAGATACTCCATGAGGCTCAAACATTTTAACGTTACTTTTGGGGAACAAGTATTTAAAGCCATGAGCGATGTCTCCAGAATACGCGTCCTCCATCTGCTCCTGCGCAACAAAGAACTCTGCATCGCTGATCTGGAACTAGTCCTGGACTTTACCCAAACCAAAACGTCCCGTCACCTCATCTACCTCAAGAATACCGGTTTGGTGACCTTCCGTAAACAAGACCAGTGGGCGTTTTATTACATCAAAGACGAAATGCTGGATTTTTTGCAGCAGATGTTCGGCTACCTGGAGAAAGACCCGCTTCTGCTCAAAGACCAAGAAGTGTACCAAACCCTCTTCTCTAACCGTGAACTGGCCATTAACCGTTTGCAGCAGCGGCATTTCACGGGTTTGTAGTAGAAATGAGCATTCTCAACAACACAAAGCTGTATTTCCCAGCCCTGACTGGCTTACGCGCTCTTGCTGCTTACCTAGTGTTTGCGCACCACGCCAGACCAACCGTACCAGTTGCCACCAGTTTCTTTCAGGTCTTGTTCCAGGAAGCGCACATGGGCGTATCTATTTTCTTTGTACTTAGTGGCTTCTTAATCTCGCTGCGCTACAGTCAAACCTTTAAACAGGCAGACACTGCCGGCAGGCGGTTATATGCCTTCCATAGGTTTGCCCGCATTTACCCGGTTTACGCCGTATGTACCATCATCGCCTTCCTGTTCAAGCAGGATTTCAGGCTTGATGCGTGGGTGCTCAACCTTTTCATGTTACAGGGTCTTTTCTCAGAATTCTCCTTTAGCGGCATTGGCGTAGGCTGGTCCATGACTGTAGAGTTGTTTTTCTATGCGGCGGCCCCGGCGGTATTGCTGTACTGGGATAAACTGGGTTTATGGAGGATGCTATTATTTACTTTTCTGGTAGGCGGCATAGTTCTGGCTCTGGGCCAACTCTTGTCTCTGCCGTATGAATTTCTACCTGACCTTAATTTTCTGATTAGATCTACGTTCTTTGGAAGATGCTTTGAGTTTTATTTGGGTATCTGGCTGGCCAAAAAGATGATTCTGACACCTACTCAGCCGTTTGCCTTACCTAAGCTAATTCCTGGTATCTGGACGTACACGGGCGCGCTAGGCATTTTAGCCTGCATGCTGTGCATGGGGTACGTGCGGGGCGTACCACCCACTACACTTTCTACTGCAAGTCAAGTTGCTTTCAACGGAATCAACAACTTTATACTTCCCCTGTTTATAGGTAGTCTAATTTTAGGACTGGTACAAGAAAAGACGTTATTCTCCAGACTGGTAGGCTCCAGAGTAGGCCAAGAGCTAGGTAAAGGCTCTTACATTTTCTATTTAGTGCACTACACCTTCGGGTTTGATATTTTGTATTTCCATGTATGGCCCAACCGAGGGGGAGTTTTGCTGCTACTAGCGGTACTCTCCGTCGTAGGTTACTATGTTTTGGAAGCGCCTTTGCGCAAAATGGTATTAAAGTGCTTTGCCCGCCCATTTTATGGAAACTAATACCTTCTAAAATGGTTTTAACTTACACCACTACCTTGCTCCCTCTTTTACCGGTAGCATTCCTTTTATGAGAAAACCAAAAACGTACCGTCACCTGTTCTTTGACCTGGACCACACTTTGTGGGATTTCGAGAAGAACTCAGAAGAGACGCTCTACCATCTATACGACCATTACAACCTGGCCCAACTGGGTAATTTTTCCCGAGACTCCTTCTACAAGAAATATAGTTTTGTGAACCAGCGCATGTGGGATTTGTACCACAAAGGAAAGATCACGCAACAGCAACTCCGCGAGAACAGATTCACCAAATGCCTGACCGGCCTGGGCATGGCGGCCGCCGATATTCCCGAAGGCATCAGCAAGGCCTTTACCGATCTCTGCCCCACCAAGACGGCGGTGTTCCCCTTTACCCATGAGGTATTGGCGTATTTGCAGGAAAAGTACGTCTTGCACATCATCACCAACGGGTTCAAAGACGTGCAGTATATCAAGCTGAAATCAGCGAAGCTGGACTCTTATTTCTCAGAGATTATCACTTCTGAATGCATCAACTGCACTAAGCCAGACAAACGCATTTTCAAGCATGCGCTGGAACGGGCCGGGGTAAGCGCCCACGAAAGTCTTATGATTGGCGACAGCCTGGAGGCCGATATTCTGGGAGCCATGAACGCCGGTATTGACCAGGTGTTTTTCAACCCCGAGAAGAAGCGTCCGCGGCTGCGCCCTACGTATGAGGTGCACTGCCTGAGCGAACTGAAAACGTTTTTATAGGTTTGTTTTAGGCCCGTTTCTGGAAGAACAGCCTTAGAACGGGAACTCCGGCAGCGTAGGATTTGTCTATTATTTGGTTACTTTTGCAGGCATCGGCCGTAAACATAACCGATAGAGTTCTTTCACACTTGGGGATGACCGGAATTGACAGCTTGAGCAAGCTGGGTGTAAGCATGTCGGGAGTTGGCAGTTTTCCCGTAAATCAGAATTGACCGACGATTATCTGGCGAGTCTAACTACGCCATGGCTGCCTAGTCTAGGTACTAAGCATTTTGCCATTGTCCTGCAGCTCCTCGGTTCGGTGGGGGCTGGTCACAGGGCATCGTAATGCCGATCTAGTGTAGACCAAGGTGCGGGGTCTGCATGAAACTAAAGCATCTAAGGTGACTTCATAGGCCAGGCTTGGGCCTGGAGCCACACGAAAACCAATCCAAGACTAAACATGTAGAAAGCGCTCAAGTTTCCTTGTCTGGACCAGGGTTCGACTCCCTGCATCTCCACAGATCACAATAAAAAAGCCTGATTATCTAAGCGATAGTCAGGCTCTTTTGTTTGAGTACATTGGCTTTGTGCTAACATTCACTAGATCTCCTGTTCAGTAAAGGCTGCAATGCCAAGATAAACTCAGGAAAAGCTCATGGTAAAATGGTATTCCCAGGCCGTTTATTTCTCTCCTGTAAAGTTTTGGTTCGTGACAAACTGATTATCAGCCAAAAGGCTTAACCTGAACTCAAAGAAGCTATAATCTGCTAAATAAGCATAGACATTCTCATAAGACGCTGTGATACACATCACGTTAGCAGGGCTTTCTTTCTCTCTGAAGTAATAGGAGTTGCGTTCCTGTTGAGTAGATTCCTTGAAGGCGAAAAACTCATAGTGGTTCAGGAAAGATTCTAGCTCTATGGTTTGGACACCACCACCCTCAGACTTCACGAAGATCAACGTATCATTCTTGATAAAAGGGAGCACCTTCTCCTTAAAATGATTTACCGTGTGTGTGTGTGTGTGTGTGTGTGTCCATGAGGCTGCTTAAAGCATTCAATATAGTATAAGCACGATAATAAATCGGTTTAAGTTCATTAACAGGATCTTAACGCTGTGAGTAGAAGGCGTATTTAAGCAGGTATTACTACGAAAAGGCTAGCCTACAAGCTGTAGGCACACTTTCCAGCTTTTACTATTTTCGGAAATATATTTTTTAAACAGGCTACCGCTTGAAGAACATGCAGGGCATTTAAATAAATAATATCAACCAAAATCCTTATGCCACAATTAATCGTATCTTTACGATAAACAAACATTCCTTTACATGGGAGTTACCAAAACCGAGAATTTCACTACGGAGCAGAACCAGATGGCAGCGTACGCGAAAGCATTGGCGCATCCGGCGCGGATTGCCATTCTGCAATACCTTCTCAAAAAGCAAACCTGTATCTGCGGTGATTTGGTGGGGGAACTTCCGTTAGCGCAGGCAACCGTGTCGCAGCACCTGAAAGAACTGAAAGCAGTGGGTCTGATTAAGGGAACCGTAGAGGGAACCAGCGTCTGCTATTGCATTGATGCCCAAAAGTGGGAAGAAGTGCGGGACATTTTCCTGGGCTTGTTCACCAGTCCCGTGGCTTGCCAGGCAGATAACTGCTGTTAAAAAAATTTAGCTTTCTTCATCGTAACATCGCAATCTTATGCAAAACACCAATCTTCTTACCTGGCAGGCGTTCAAAAGCGAATTAACCAAGACGCCAGACCTTACGCTCCAGTTCCAGTATGCGGCAGATAAGTGGGTAAATGCCTCGTACCACATCACCGAGATTAAACAGGCACCCATTGTCTCAGTAGATTGTGGCGGGCAGATGAACAGCTGGACCGAGGTGATTGTGCAGTTGTGGGAACCCGGCCAGCGGGAATCTGATACCGCCATGCCGGTCAGCAAGGCTTTGTCTATTATTGGCGTGGTAGAGAAAGTACTTCCGCTGAACCCGTTGGGCATTGTCAAGATTGAATTCGGGAATTCTGCGTTTGATACGCGCCAGATGTACCCGGCAGAATTCACCATCACAGAGGGAAACCTGGTGGTGAACCTTACGCCAGATGCCACCCAATGCAAAGCCATTGAGCGCGGCGGAAGTTGCGGCACCACGGCCTCGGGCGAGGAATGCTGCGCCCCCGCTCCGGCAGTAGAAAAAAAGAAGGTGCAATTAATTGAGTTGACCACCTTTCAGGAAAACAGCTGTACTCCGGGTTCGGGCTGTTGTTAACTTCCATTTCGATCTTACTTTTTCAAATCTACATGAAAAACGTACTTGTTCTCTGCACCGGAAACTCCTGCCGCAGCCAGCTAGCCGAAGGCTACTTACGCCAGTTCGCCAACGGCAAAGCCAACATCTACAGCGCTGGCATTGAAACCCATGGCGTCAATCCCAAAGCGGTAGCCGTCATGGCCACCGATGGCATTGACATTTCAAATCACACCTCTAACCACATTGAAGAGTACCGCGAGGTTCCGTTTGACTACGTGATTACGGTGTGCGACCATGCCCAGGAAAACTGCCCTTACTTTCCTACCAACGCGGTACGCATTCACCATAATTTCCCTGACCCGGCCAAAGCCACCGGTACGCCAGAGGAGGTTACCGCCACGTTCCACCAGGTACGTGACCAAATTAAGCAATTCAGCTGGGAGTTTGTAGAAAAGTACCTGCAGGACTAACCTATCTGTAGAGGTGCCTGTTTTGCACCTGTTTTTATGAAAACTCCTTAAAAGGAAGAATATGAGTCAATGTACTGTTGATAAACGAAAACGGCTTTCCACCCTAGACCGCTTCCTAACCCTCTGGATTTTTGTGGCCATGGGCGCGGGCGTGCTTCTGGGCTACTTGTATTCGGGCACCGAAGAATTAATCAATTCCTTTCAGGTGGGCACCGTGAACGTACCCATCGCCATCGGGCTGATTTTGATGATGTATCCGCCGCTGGCGAAGGTAAAGTATGAGCAACTGGGACGCGTCTTTGAAAACCTGAAGGTCATTACGTTGTCGCTGGTGCTGAACTGGATAATCGGCCCTATTCTCATGTTTCTGCTGGCCATTATCTTCCTGCGGGACTACCCCGAGTACATGGTGGGCATTATCCTGATTGGGCTGGCGCGTTGCATTGCCATGGTACTGGTCTGGAACGAACTGGCCGAAGGCGACCGCGAGTACGCCGCCGGATTGGTGGCGTTCAACAGTATCTTCCAGGTGCTGTTCTACAGTATCTTCGCGTTCATCTTTATCACCGTGTTGCCCACTTGGTTCGGGCTGGAAGGGAAAGTGGTGGACATCAGCATGGGTGCCATTGCCGAGAGTGTGTTCATTTACCTGGGCATTCCGTTTCTGCTGGGTTTCTTGTCCCGGTTCATTCTGCGCAGAATCAAAGGCGATGACTGGTATACTCAAACGTTTCTTCCGGCCATCAGTCCCATTACGTTGGTAGCCTTGCTATTCACCATTGTGGTTATGTTCAGTTTGAAAGGGAACCTGATTGTGCAGATTCCTATGGATGTGCTTCGGATTGCCGTGCCGCTGGTCATTTACTTTGCCATCATGTTTGTAGTGAGCATTTACCTGGGCAAAGCGTTGGGTGCCAATTACGCGCAGAACGCCTCGGTGGCATTCACCGCCACGGGCAACAATTTTGAACTCGCCATTGCGGTAGCTATTGGCGTCTTCGGGCTGAACTCAGGGCAGGCGTTTGCCGGAGTGGTTGGTCCGTTGATTGAGGTACCGGCGTTAATTGCTCTGGTAAACGTGGCCTACTGGTTCAGGAGAAAATACTACGGCACGGAGCCTTTGCTCACCTCGGCTCCTGAAGCGGGAAAACAATAAGCTTATTTTCAGCTCTTTATACACAAGAAAGAAGCGCTTTAAGTCTGATTTTTAGAAACCAGACTTAAAGCGCTTCTTTCTTGTGGCAAGTTGTGAGCACCTCTCCTTTTACCCCGGTTCTCGTTCAGGCTTAAATCCTTGAAGATTCAAAGCTATGAGTTCCAAGCAGCAGCAACCCCATGACCTGGGATGGGCAACTCCACAAAAATGGGTACCTTTAACATTTGGTAACGGAATCCTATCAACCCACAATCGCTTACAGAACATGTATAAACTCCTTTTAATGACCGGCATTTTGCTTTCCTTCTTGGGTCAGGTTGCTGCTCAAGATTTGAAATCCCCGAATGGAAAACTCATGATGAGCTTCTCCCTGCAAAATGACGGCACCCCTACTTATAGCCTCACCTACAAAGGCAAGCAGGTCATCAAGCCCAGCAAATTGGGTTTCGAACTGAAGACCAAAGCCGCCGATGCCGCCTCGGGCGGGTCAGATGCCAACATGGACCAGAAAGCCGTGAATCAGCAGGCTTCGCTGCACGACAACTTCGCGTTGGTAGCCAACCAGACCACCAATTATGACGAGACCTGGGCACCGGTTTGGGGCGAGGTGAAAACCATCCGGAACCACTACAACGAACTGGCCGTAACGCTGAACCAGAAAGGCACTGACCGGCAGATGCTCATTCGGTTCCGGTTGTTTGACGATGGCCTGGGCTTCCGCTACGAGTTCCCCACTCAGAAGAACCTCACCTATTTCGTGATCAAGGAAGAGAGAACGCAGTTTGCCATGGCCGGTGACCACACCGCCTTCTGGATTCCCGGCGACTATGACACGCAGGAATACGACTACACCACCTCTAAACTGTCGGAGATCAGGGGCATCATGTCTAAGGCCGTAACGAACAACCTGTCGCAGACTACTTTCTCGCCCACCGGCGTGCAGACTTCCCTGATGCTAAAATCCAACGACGGCCTGTACATCAACCTGCACGAAGCCGCTTTGATTGACTACCCGGTGATGCACCTGAACCTGGACGACAAGAACCTGGTGTTTGAGTCCTGGCTTACGCCCGATGCCATTGGCGACAAAGGCTACATGCAGGCCCCGCGTAGCACGCCTTGGCGCACCGTGATCGTGAGCGACGATGCCCGCGACATTCTGGCCTCCAAGATGACCTACAACCTCAATGAGCCCAGCAAGATTAAAGAAACCTCCTGGATCAAGCCTACCAAATACGTGGGCGTGTGGTGGGAGATGATCACCGGCAAGAGCACCTGGTCCTACACCAATGATTACCCTACCGTGCAGCTGGGCATCACCGATTTCTCCAAAGCCAAGCCCAACGGCACCCACGGCGCCAACACGGCCAACGTGAAACGCTACATTGACTTCGCGGCCAAGCACGGCTTTGACGGCGTGCTGGTGGAAGGCTGGAACGTGGGCTGGGAAGACTGGTTCGGGAACTCCAAAGACTACGTATTCGATTTCGTGACCCCGTACCCAGACTTCGATGTAAAAGGCATCCGGGAATACGCCAACTCCAAAGGCGTGAAGATGATCATGCACCATGAGACCTCTTCTTCGGTGCGCAACTATGAGCGCCACTTGGACAAAGCCTATCAGTTCATGAAAGACAACGGCTATGATGCCGTGAAAAGCGGGTACGTGGGCGACATCTTGCCGCGCGGCGAAAACCACTACAGCCAATGGATTGTGAACCACTACCAGCACGCCTTGGAGAAAGCCGCCGAGTACAAGATCATGGTGAACGCCCACGAGGCCGTGCGCCCGACCGGAATTGCCCGTACCTGGCCTAACCTGATCGGGAACGAATCGGCGCGCGGAACCGAGTACCAGTCGTTTGGCGGTTCCAAACCCAACCACGTGACCCTTATTCCTTTCACCCGCTTGATTGGCGGTCCCATGGACTACACGCCGGGCATCTTCGAGATGGATCTGAGCAAGATCAACCCTACCAACAATTCGCACGTGAACAGCACCCTGGCTAACCAATTGGCTCTGTACCTGACCATGTACAGCCCGCTGCAAATGGCCGCTGATCTTCCCGAGAACTATGACCGCTTCCCAGACGCGTTCCAGTTCATCAAAGACGTAGCCGTGGACTGGGACGATAGCAAGTACCTGGAGGCCGAGCCGGGCGAGTACATCACGGTGGCGCGCAAGGCCAAAGGAACCGGCCAGTGGTTTTTAGGCAGCGTGGGTGGCAATAATAGCCGTACTTCCAACATCAAACTGGATTTCCTGGACAAAGGCAAAAAGTACGTGGCCACCATCTACGCCGATGCCAAAGATGCCCACTACAAAACCAACCCGCAGGCCTATACCATCCGGAAAGTAAATGTCACCAATAAATCAAAGCTGTCGCAGTTTGTGGCACCGGGCGGCGGGTACGCCATCAGCTTTGTGGAGGTTAACGGAAAATAGTTTCAACCTTAAATCTATAAAGTAAAACAGAAACGGGTTGGCGGTTTTCCGGCCAGCCCGTTTCTGTTGTATGCCCTTGGTGTGAGTTCCTTTTCAAAACCTTCTTGGCGTTTAGCAGCCATTTTCAGAAAAGAAACCGTAAATCAAAAAGGAGCCTTTAACTTGCCGGTAAGTACCAGGACAAACAAGTATACCTGAACTTCGGCTATCCCTCTTTGTCATCCTGAAAGGATCTTGTGGGCGAACTAGAAAAGCAGAAGAACTCACGCTACTACCGTTCGCTCACAAGATCCTTTCAGGATGACAATAATGAGAGAGAAGAAGATATAGGTATTTCTGTCTGAGTACTTACTTTCACAATCCTTGTTTTCGGGCTATTTTCTCTGAAACGGTCCTGAAATGCTTTACAATTTATCCTTACCAAACCATGCGTAAATTATTACTTTTCCTGATGGTCTGGACGGTGGCACCCCTGCTGCAGGCCCAGACACTCACCTCGCCAGACAAAAATTTAACTTTAAAATTTGAGCTGAAAGAGAAGGGCGTTCCCTCCTACCAACTCACGTATAAGAAAAAACCAGTCATCAAATCCAGCACTTTAGGCATTGAGACCAAAGATGTGCCCTCTTTTCTGGACGGTTTCACCGTGGTAAAAACCGAGCTGCAGTCGGTGAACGATATTTGGGAACCAATACTGGGCGAGCAGAAAACCATCCGGAACAACTACAATGAGCTGCTGGTGACCTTGGCCCAAAAAGCGCAGAAAGACCGCATCATCCGCCTCCGGTTCCGGTTGTTCAACGATGGGCTGGGTTTCCGTTACGAGTTTCCTAAGCAGAAGGAACTGAATTACTTCGTGATCAAGGAAGAGCAGACGCAGTTCAACCTGGCCGGCGACCACAAGATCTTCTGGATTCCGGGCGACTATGACACGAATGAGTATCCGTACACTACTTCTAAACTCTCGGAGATCCCTAGTCTACAGAAGAAAGCCACGGTGCAGATCACGGCCCAAAGCCCTATCAAAGAACCATCGGTGCAGACGCCTTCCATGATGAAATCCTCTGATGGCCTGTACATCAACATCCATGAGGCGGCGCTCATCAACTACCCCGCCATGCACCTGGAAGTGGATGCCAAGACCCTCCGGATGAAATCGCACCTGGTACCCGATGCCGTGGGTAACAAGGGCTACATGCAAACTGATGCCCAGACGCCCTGGCGCACCATCATCGTGAGCGACAAAGCCACCGACATCCTGGCTTCTAAACTAATTCTGAACCTGAACGAGCCTACCAAATACAAAGACGTTTCCTGGATCAAGCCCGTGAAATACATTGGTGTGTGGTGGGAGTACTTTGTGGCCGGCAAAAGCACCTGGGCCTACGGCACCGAGAACAACGTGAAACTGGATCAGGATTTCAGCAAACTCACGCCCAACAACCGCCACGGCGCCACTACACAGAACGTGAAAAGACACATTGACTTTGCCGCTGAGCACGGTTTTGATGCGGTGCTGGTTGAAGGCTGGAACATTGGCTGGGAAGACTGGATTGGCAACTGGAAAGAAAACGTCTTCGATTTCACCACCCCGTACCCAGATTTTGACGTGAAGGAACTGCAACGCTACGCCGCCTCTAAAAAGGTAAAGATCATGATGCACCATGAGACCTCGGCCTCGGCCACCAACTATGAGCGCCGCCTGCACCCTGCCTTCCAGTTCATGGTAGACAATGGTTACAACGCCGTGAAAACCGGCTACGTGGGCCAGATCATTCCGCGCGGCGAACACCACGATGGTCAGTGGATGGTGAACCACTACATTCACGTGGCCAATACCGCCGCCGATTACAAGATCATGGTCAACAGCCACGAGGCCGTACGGCCTACCGGCCTGAACCGCACCTTCCCTAACTGGATTGCCCAAGAATCTGCCCGTGGAACGGAGTTTGAAGCCATGGGCGGATTAGCTCCGGAACATACCACCATTCTGCCCTTTACCCGTTTAATGGGTGGCCCCATGGACTATACGCCCGGCATCTTCCAGACTGATTTATCAATATACGGCACCAACAACAAGCAGCGCGTGAACACCACCTTGGTGAAACAGTTGGCCTACTACGTGACCATGTACAGCCCACTGCAAATGGCCGCCGATCTCCCCGAGAACTACCTCCGTTTCCCAGACGCGTTCCAGTTCATCAAAGACGTAGCCGTGGACTGGGATGATACCTATGTTCTGGAAGCCGAGCCCGGTGACTACGTAACTACCGCTCGCAAGGCCAAAGGCAAAGATGAGTGGTTCGTAGGCGGCGTGACCGATGAAAACCCACGCACGGCCACCATCAATCTCTACTTCCTGCCCAAAGGCAAGCAGTACATCGCCACTATCTACGCAGACGGTGCTGATGCCAGCTACGACAAAAAGCCGCAGAGCTACACCATCAAGAAGGTAGTGGTGACTCCTAACAGTGTCATCAAGCAGCGTTTAGCTTCCAGCGGCGGTGTGGCCATCAGCATCAAAGAAGGCAGCAAGAAAGAAGTGAAAGACTTACCTAAATTGTAGGAAAGCCCTTCAGGCAACTTACTACCTTTAAACAGAAAGCCCCACCAGTGGAATTGGTGGGGCTTTCTGTTTCTATAATTGGGAGCAATATTTAGAAATTCATCTCATCGGCGCTTGGGCCGTAGCTGCCCGGGATGGGAATGTTGAGCAGGCGCAGGAACACACCCAATTGCGCGCGGTGGTGGATGATCTGGCTCATGGTCATGCGCAGCACCTCATATTTGGTAGAGGTGAGATAGATGGTGTCTCCATCCCTGAGCGTCCACGCCTCATCTAGTTGGTCATCAGAGCCCTCGGAGAAATGCTTGCGGCCATCTTCCAGCATCTCCTCAAAATAGGCCAGCAAC
This sequence comes from Rufibacter sp. JT3400010, assembly GCF_054956755.1. Classification (NCBI taxonomy): domain Bacteria; kingdom Pseudomonadati; phylum Bacteroidota; class Cytophagia; order Cytophagales; family Hymenobacteraceae; genus Rufibacter; species Rufibacter sp. JT3400010. The sequence continues at coordinate 167,234 of NZ_JBUDXA010000008.1, forward strand.
TCGGCGGTGGTATTCACTACTCTTGGCTTATAGGGATTTTTGGCGAAATCCAGCTCACTGGTGGTCAGGGTCATGCCTACCCAAGACGGTAAATCCGCAATGTGCATGGCAAGCGTGCGGATGTCCATGCTTTTGGGGTGGGGTCTCCAGTCGTACTTGTCATCTGGAATGCGCTCCAGCATTTTACGGGTGGTAACAGCTTCCTGCTCTAGTTCTTTGGTGAGCAGATCCAGGATAGTAGTGGTGGCGATGGAGGTTTGCATTTCTGACATAAGGTTAGTGGTTTAGTGATGACACAAAGAAATAGCCACCCACTGACAACCCTATGGCAGTCTACTTTCAGGAAATGAAAATTATTTTTACTTAATTCTGCTTTTGACCTTTTCTCTGCAAAACGGCACCAAAACCGCATACCCCAACGGGTCTTTATCAATACGGCACAGGCAATTGTTTCATGTACTCGCTTACCGCCATGTGCTCTGTTTTGCAGAAAGGCAGCTCGGTGTTTCTGATAGTGAGAATGCGGGAAACCTTAAAATCGCGGTAGTCCTGGCGATGGTGGCACCACCCTATGAGGTGCCAGCTGTAGGCGTAGAAGATTAACCCGATGGGTTCCAGTTGCCGCTTGCTAACCTCCTCGTTTTTGTTTTTGTACCCGATCTCCAAGATGGTTTTCTCTGAAATGGCCTGCTGAATAATTGCCAGGTACTCGTAATCATTGTTGAGGCAGGGCGGCAGTTGCAGCTTGATGTGGTTGTTGAGGAAATCCAGCTTTTCTTTCTGGGTGGTGCGCAGCACGGCTTTTACTTTGTTCAGCGCCGAGGCATAATGCGTGTGAATGGACTTATCGGTGAACCCGAAGACCATGGCTTCCATCAGTAGGAGGGCATTGGCTTCCTCGGAGGTGAACGAGACCGGTGGCAGAAAATACCCTTGCACTACAAAGTAACCTTTGTGCGGCTCAAACCCCACGGGCACACCCTGCTCGCCCAACGCCTTCACGTCACGGTACACGGTGCGCACGCTTATGTCAAAGGCCTCCGCAATCTTCTCGGCGGTCACGTATTTCTTGGACTGCAGCAACGTCAGTATCCCAAAAAGCCTGTCTACCCGGTTCATACGCGTGGAAGTTTTAGAGCGGGTTTACCGCCTAGTTTTGCGAAGGACAAGGTAGAAAATCCGCCGCTCATCTGCACAGAAAAATCCGTTTAGCAGCTCTTTTCCTTAAAACTGCTCCTAAACGGATTTTCTAAAATTTTCAAGCAAACAGGTGCTAATCTTTCAAATACTGGCACAAGCGTCCGCTTGTATCCACGCGTATTGCTGATCTTGACTACGCGCGGAAACAAGCGGACGCTTGCGCCAGGTATTCAGCTTTAAACTAATGCTTACTTCTTGGGCAGGATTTTCTTCAGCTCTTTGCCTATATACGGAGCTACGCGCGTGAACCCCAGGTCTGAGAGGTGGCTGCCGTCAATGGTGCCTTCGTGGTCATAGCCTTTGAGGCCTTTGGCAGACAGGTAATACAGGTCTTTGTATTTCTCCTGCTTGAGCTGCTCGTAAGCTTTCCGAAACTCCTGGTTCTGGCCGGTATCGAACTTCATTTTCTCCTGGTCCCAAGGCGTGCTCTCCCTGAAAAAGCTCTCCACCATAAGAATGGGCGTGTTGGGTTTGAGCTCGCGGAGGCGCTTGATGAACGGCACGGCCCGCTCTCTGATCTGAGCCGGCGAGGGGTTGGGCACGCAGTCCAGCACGTAGACATCGGCATCCATCTGACCCAGTATCTCGGCCAAGGCTATTTCCATTTTGCCGCTGCCGCTGAAGCCTAGGTTATAGATGTCCACATTCAGTTGCCGACTCAGGATGGCCGGATACGCCATACCAGGTCGGCTGGCCGAGGCCCCCTGCGTGATGCTGGATCCGTAGATGACTACTTTCTGGGTGGGCAGGAACCGGGCATCGGCTTTCTGGAGCGTTGATCTGACCTCCACGCCCACGTGCACTTCCTCGGCGGCGGCGTACAGCGGCAGGTGCACTCGGTAGTGCCGCAACTGACCGTCCAGGTTACGGAGGACCAGCACGTCGTTCTCTTCCTTGGCTGGGCGAGCCGTGGCCGCATATTGCCATTCTTTGCCGTTCCAGGCGTACAAGTCCAAGCCGTTCACCGCTGCGGGCGTCATGTTCCAGAGCGTGTTGTACTTGGCCAGCCGCCACCTCAGCTTAATGGATTTGGAATTGGTCTGAAACGAGACACTGATGCCTGCTGAATTAGTCGCCAGCCCCGCCACCGCCTTGGGCAGCTTGGGCCGTTGCACCTCGTCTATGCGGTGAAAACCAGAATCGCGCACAGTAGCAGATTGGCCCAGCACACTCAACTCACGGGCGTTCACATACGTGTACCTTACACCGGTGCTGTCCTGCGCCACTGCCGAACCGCCCAGCAGCACGCAGGCCATGAACATCAAAAACAAAAATCTGACACGAAGCATCATGAAGATAAAATAAGGGTTGATAATTCGATTTACTGCGGACAGCACCTCTTGACCTCAGAACAATTTTCACGCATTCCGTCCCCCCTTCGAAGGGGGTAGGAGGATGATTACTCGTGCTGAACATGACGTTCGAGACGGTAGGGGCAATCCCTTGTGGTTGCCCATTCCTCTGTTGCGAGGGCCTTTCTAGTTTGACGCGCCTTTGTCATCCCCCTACCCCCTTCAAAGGGGGACGGAATGCGTGTACTACATAGTAGAGGACTGACCTGTACTTTCCTTCCCTAATCCATCTTGTTTTAAAGCCAATTTCAGAAAAGGAGCTGCTAAACAGGATTAACTCAAAGAAAGCAACCGCCGCCGTAGTTAGTTACCAGAATTCCGTTTAGGGGCTATTTTTTGAAAAACAGCCCCTAAACGCAAAATGTATTACGGGTCTAGATGGTCCAACGGGTCTACCTGACGCGAGGTGGGCACGGAGGAATATTCCGTCTCCACGTCAGAGAGTTTCTTCAACTTCTGGAACGGCGCGTAACCCAGTTCCTCCTTGGCCTTCTTCTCGAAACGCATAATGTAGCTGCTCTGGCTTTCATCGGTGACAATCAAGATGGGTCTGTCAAGGGGCATCTGCAGCGTGTACAGCAGGCGGTTGGTGTTGCGCAGGTTGGTGGTGGTGTGGCGGGCATGCGGCTCAATGATCACCACCTGCTCAGCCACGCCCAAGCTGTCTACTAGGAACTTTTTCATTTCCACGGCCTCGTTGTACGGCGTTTTGTTGGGGTGCACGTTACCGCCCGATACCACAATGAACGGAGCCAAACCTTTCTGGTACCGTTCCAGCGCCATGCGGCAGCGGCTTTTGGCTTTGTCATGCAGCACAATGCCCTCTTCCTCGGGTCCAAAGCCCGGCACCAGAATCAGGCTGTACTTGAAGTTCTTCCAGTCCGTGGATTTTGCCTGCTTGAAAGGCCCTGCGTTCAGGCCTTGGTGCAGCGGCTCATAGCGTACGGCCTCGTCCCTGCCGTTGATGGCCAACGCCTCCAGCGAAGCCTGTAGCGGAATCTGGAAGAACAGTTGGTTGCCGGAGTTACTGGCCGCTTTCTCCAGCACTTGCCGCACCTGCCGTTGGAAAGCGGGATCAGTCATCTCAAAGCTGATGGCGTCAATCTTGGGGTAGCGCGGTTTCTTGCCTTTGAAATACACATCGGTTGCGTGGTTCATGGCTTGGGCCGAGTTTTTCCAGGCGCTGCGCAGGAAAGCGGTGTCGGGTTGGAGCGCATATAGCTCGTATTTCCCGCTGGCTTTCAAGGGCTGAACCACGTTTTGGAACCGCTTGCTGTTCTGGTACAGGCGCACCAGCTCGTTGCCCACCTGCTGCACCTCGGCAGCACTCCACTGCACCGAGGAAGCCAGACAAGGCACATCGGTACAGGTTTGCACGGCCTGCTTCACCCGCTGGGCACGTTGGGCAGCCAACTGCCGCAGGGGCTCACTTTTCTGGAGTTCGGTTTGGTACGGGTTTTCCTGGAGCGTGAGCAGCAGCGGGTAAATCTTCTGCTGCAACAGGGTTTGGGTGGAGTTCTGGCCCGTGGCCGAAGCCGTGGCCGGTGCTTTGGGAGAGCAGGCGCTCAACAGCGAAAGAATTGCTAAGCTGCCCACTTGTAAGGGTTTAGGGCTAAGAGAGAGAAAAGGTTTTATCATTGCGGAGGAATATAAACAAATGAAAAGAGGCGCGTTTAGGGGCTATTTTCCGAAAAACGGCCCCTAAACGCATGCGCCCTGGTAGTATTAGGGATTGGCTTTCACAGATTTCTGCTGCGCCGCGTACGCCGAGTGCAGAGACAGGTAGCATTCCTTCAAGTCTTTCACGTCTTTGAAGGCGCTCTCAAACAGGAACGGGCCTTGGTAATTCACCTCGTCCAGGGCCCCTAGAATCTCTGTCCAGTTGTTGCCGCCCTGGCCGGAGCAGGGGAAAAAATGGTTCTCCTTCTCCCCGTGCCCATCGGCTACGTGAATGGATTTCAGCCGTTTGCCCAGCGCCCTGATGAGCCGCTCTGGGTTTTTGATGTGGTTCATGTCCACGGCTGCGTAAATGTTCTGGGGCAGTTGGCCCATGATCTCCAGCGTCTCCTCCACCGACCGGCAGAGTGGGCGCTCACGGTTGGCATCGGCCAGCAGCTCGGGGCCCAGCATATTTTCGATGACCATCGTGGCCTTTAGTTCCTGCACCGCCGGCACCAATTCCTGGCTGGATTTGATCATCTGAGCCTTGCGGGTGTCGCGCTCATTGATGCCCAGATAATAGCTGGGGTGGAACAGAATGATCTGGGGTTGCAGCGCTTTCGCATACGCCAGCACCTGCTTATGCAACGCCACCACCGCTTGCCGCTCCTGCTCATTGGCCAGCGAAATGTCAATGGTTTTGCTGTACGGCATATGGATGGACCAAATCTTGATCCCGGCTTTGTCGGCGGCCTGCTTGGCCTCGGCCACGGCTTTTTGGATCTCGGCCTCCGGAAGTTTGAACTGCCGCTTGTCGTCAATGAAGGCCTGGAACGAGGTCTCAATGTAGTCTATCCCCACAGATTTGGCGTAGGCCATGTTCTCTGGGGTGATGTTCTTGAGGGCGATGGAATAGCCCACCTTTCGCGGTTCGGCCGCTTTCTGCTGCGGAGATTTGGTGGCGCAAGCCCATACCAGCAGGCACGCCCCCAGCAGAAAGCCGATGATGTTGGAGGAAACTTTCATGTTCATTCAGATAAGAGGATTCCGGAAAAACAGCGGGAGAAAAGAAACAAAGGCTGCCGCGTGGCAAGCTGTTCATAAAAACCGCCCCTCCTATCTAGCGTTTTCTTCTGCCACCGGAAGGGAAGATTTTACTTAAAAGGCTATTTCCCATTTAGAGGCCGTTTTTGGAAAAACAGCCCCTAAACGGAAAAAAGCTCTTGATCTTAGAGTTTTCTGATCACCCTGATGCGGTGGTTCTGCACATCAGCTACGTAGACGTAGCCGTCTTTGTCTACCGCCACATCGGTGGGTTGGTTGAAGCGCGCGCTGGCCCCGGGACCATCGGCGTACCCTGAGGTAGTGCCGGCCATAGTGGTCACTTTACCCGCCGCCGTAATCTTTCTGATGCGGTGGTTGTTCAGATCGGCCACGTACATAGTACCCTCTTTGTCCACGGTGACGCCGTAGGGCTGGTTGAACTTGGCGGCAGCGGCATCACCGTCTACTGAGCCCAGGGTGCCCTCGCCGGCAATGGTGCTGGCCATGCCCTGTGGCGTGATTTTCCGGATGCGGTGGTTCTGGCGGTCGGCTACCAGCACGTTGCCGTCTTTGTCTACCTCCACACCCGACGGGTTGTTCACTTTAGACACCGAAGCATCGCCATCGGTGAAGCCGGCCGTCCCGTTCCCGGCAATGGTGGACACCGTCCCATCTGGCGTGATCTTCCGGATGCGGTGGTTTAGGTTATCGGCTACGTAGAGGTTGCCCGCCGGGTCCACGGCCACGTCAATGGGCTGGTTGAATTTGGCGGTAGCCACGGGGCCATCAGCAAAACCGGCGGTTCCGGTTCCGGCCACGGTGCTCACCACCCCGGCGGGCGTAATCTTCCGGATCTTGTGGTTGTCTCGCTCCGCGATGTACAGGTTACCCTGCGCGTCTATGGCAGATTTCCAGGGAAAATTCAGCTTGGCCGTAGCCACCGCGCCGTCTACGTTACCGGCTGTGCCCCCGAAGCCCACCAGCGTGCTCACCAGCCCCGCCGGGGTTACGGTTCTGATGGCGTTGTTGGCGCGGTCGGTCACAATGAGGTTGCCCTGGGCGTCAAACACCACGCCCTCGGGGTTACGGAACTGGGCCACGTCCGGAGTTCCGTCCTTCAGCCCGATGATTCCCTCGCCGGCAAACGTGCTCACCAGGAATTCCTCGGGAGCCTCGGCGTACGTGAAGGTGGGGCCTTGCAGTTCGCGGCTGTTCACGGTCACGGTCACATTGCCGGAGCTGCCGTTCTCGGGCACCACCACCTGCAGTTGACCCTCAGAGGCCTCAATGACCACGGCAGTCTGTCCGTTGAATTTGACCACGTTGTTCTCTCGCACCGGGCTGAAGTTGCGGCCCAGAATGGTGACAATAGTGGAAGACGTGCCGCTGGCAGGATTGATGGACACCAGCACCGGATCGGTGGAAACATTGGCAACGTCGTCGTCCTCGCAGGCAGTCAAACACAGGACCGCCAGCAGGAAAAACAGGTATTTGTTTATCTTTTTGAACATAAGGTTATCAGTTGGAAAATGAAAGGAGAAAGAAAGCGCCCACGGCCCACGCCGCAGCGCCCGCCCATCTGTTTAGGGGCTCTTTTGGGAAAATCGGCCCCTAAACGGACGGGCTGCTTCTGCTGTTTCTGCCCAGCGGAGAAACCGTTACGGCAAATTGGCGACTACCGCCCAACCGTTGGTCACGGCGCGCGGCAAGCGATCTGAGGACCAGTTGCGCATGTGCCACACATCGGCCAGCGGGTGCTTGATCATGAAGGTGGAAGAACCGCCGCCGTCCAGGTTCAAGGCTTCGGTGGAACCGAGCGCCTTTAAGAAGGTGCCCAGTTTCTCCAGCGTAATGCCGTTAGAATAGTCGAACCGGCGGCCGTCTACCACCACAAAGTACACCACCTTGTCTGAGGTGATGCCCACGGCGGTTCTGGGTTCAATGGTCACATCGGTCTGGCTTACGGGCTGGTTCTCTCTGATGAGGCGGTGGTGGCCACCCAGGGCGTGCTGGATGTCATTTTTGCGCTGCTCGTAGTCATCGGCATCGCCAATGAAGGGGTTTCCCTGTTTGTCCACGCCAAAATACCCGCGCCCGCCAGTCTGGATGGCGGTTTTCACGGCTTTGCCGTTGAGGTACACCAGGCTGCGGGGCTCGCCGGTGCTGGTGTTGAAGAAGTCTGAGTTCACGGCGGCCATCACGCGCTGTCCCGGCTTGTCAATGTACTTGAGCATGTCTGGGATGGTCTGCATGGCAAAGCCGGTGCCCCCAAACGGCGTGGCGGGGTACAGGCCTATGCCGGGCTGCTTGAGGTCTACCTTAAGCACGAAGGCGTGCATGGTGTAGCCTTCCATGCTGAGGTAGTGGATGTCGGTTTCCTCTACGCCGGGGTGCACCTGGAATGTGGTGTCTGAGAACACCCGACTAATGAGCGAGGTATTCTCCACCAGCATCTTCGCCACTGGGGTGGTGGGGCTGAAATCTACGGCGGCGGCTTCGTCGTCATCCTCGCAACCGCTGAAGGCAAACAAGCTGCTCACCGCGCAAAGGGCAATGATATATCGTTTAATAGGGAGTAACATATCCTAAGGGATTAAGAGATGGGAAGAATTAATAGTTGGGATTCTGTTCCAGCTGATCGTTCAGGATGATCTCGCTCTCCGGCAAGGGCAGTTTCTGGCGGTGCGGCTCAATGCCCAGCGTAGAGACAGCTTTGCCAGTTCTCACCAGATCATACCAGCGGAAGCCTTCGGCGAGCAGTTCCCGGCGTCTTTCCAGCAAAACGGCATCTAAATAGGATTCTTCGCTGCTGGGGCTCAATGCCACCAGCCCACGGGCCTGCCGCAGTTCGTTGAGGCGGCTCAAGCCGGCCATTCCCTGCGCCTCGGCGCTGATGAGGTACATCTCCGCCAGACGGGTGACAATGAACGGATCGGTGCCGGCTTGGCCGCTGGGGTATTTGTTGATCACGTTCAAACCCTGCACCACGTCAATGGAAATGGCTTTCCGCTTGTCATTGGCCTCAAAGAGGTTCTGCATCACGTCGTCGGTGGGTTTGTAGACGTAGGAGCCCTTCACCGTGTGGGAGTAAGTGTAGAATAAGGTGCTGAGCGTGATGCTGGACTCCTCAGTGAGGTTCTCAAAGGCGAAAATGACCTCAGTGTTCTGCTGCTTCCGGAAAATCTTCTCAAAGGTATCCAGTTTGTAACGGCCAGACGTGATAAGGCCTTCGGCCAGGGCCGCGGCTTCCTGCTTTTTGCCCCGGGCCAGTTTCACCCGGGCCATGAGCGCCTGCACCGCGTCTTTGTTCACGTAGTAATACCGGTTCACCACGTAGGCCGGGGCGTCTGGCAGGGCAGCCTCCAGTTCTCTCTCAATGAAGTTCCAGACTTCCTCCTCACTGTTGCGCGATACTTTCTCAGCGGTATTCTGCTCCAACAGGGGCACTCCACCCCAGCGGGTCACCAGGTTGTAGTACAGGTACGCCCTAAAGAAGTGGGCAGTGCCGTTCATCTCCTTTTTCTTCTGGGTGTCTGAGAACGGCGCAATAGTGGCCAGCACGTTGTTCACCTGGTACAGGGCCCGGTAATAACCGTCCCAAGCATTACCTATGAGCGAGTATTCTGGCCGGAGAAAGTTGTTGATGAACGCCAGCTGGTTTCCGCCGGAGGGGTTCATCAATTCCCCGCCAATGAGGTCATAGAAGATGAAGGACTCGCGGCCCGGCGAATTCTGCACCGAGTTGTACATGCCGTACAGAAGCGCGTCCATGTCTTTCTCAGAGGTGTTGTCTGGAGAAACGGATGAGTGCGGATAGAAATCCAGTTGGTCATTACAGGCCGGCAGGGCCAGCAGACTCGCAAAAAATAAAGTATATCTAAGCCTTAGCATATTGTCTGATGGTTAGCGGGGTTAAAAACGGAGGTTCACTCCTACATTCACGGTTCTCAACTGCGGCAAAATCAGGTTGTCTTCGCCCATAAACTGCGGGTCAAAGTTGCTGGTCACCTCGGGGTCCATACCGGAGTAATTGGTCCACAGGAACAGGTTGTCGGCTTGGGCATATACCCGCACACGGCTCAGCTTAATTTTGGAGGTAAAGCTGGTGGGCAGCGTGTAGCCCAGAATCACGGAACGCAGGCGCAGGAAAGAGCCGTCTTCCAGGAAACGGGTGGAGTTCTGGGTGTTCCAGCCGGTACCGTAGATGGCGCGCGGCGTAGTGTTGCTGGTACCCGGACCAGTCCAGCGCTCCTTAGCCACCTCTTCCCGTATCCCGAAGAAGTTGTTGGCCAGACGCTCAATGGTGATGCGTCCCGAGAAGTACACATCGGCTCCCTGGCTGTAGTTGAGGAACACGCTCAGGTCAAAGTTCTTGTACTGGAAGGTGTTGTTCCAGCCCCCGAAGAAGTTGGGGTTAGACGTGCCCACAATCTGGCGGTCATCGGCGTTGATGAGACCATCGTTGTTGATGTCATCGTACTTCACGTCACCGGCGCGCACGCCTTGCTTATAGAAAGCTTCTGGGATCTCTTCATCTGTCTGGTAGATGCCCAGCATTTTGTACAGGTAGAAGCTGCCCACCTCTTCGCCAACTTTGAGGGTACGGTTAGCGCCAATGAGCAAAGCGTCATCGCCTAAGAGCGAGGTCAGTTTGTTTTTGATGAACGAGATGTTGAAGTCTGAGCTCCAGGTCAGTTTCCCGAAGGTTTGGTTGGTGCCCACCATGAACTCCCATCCCCAGTTGCGCATGGAGCCAATGTTACTGGTGATGCTGGTGAACCCGGTAGTGGCCGGGGTAGGACGACTGTACAGCAGGTTGTTCGTGTTCTTCACGAAGTAATCTGCCGTGAGGGTGTATTTTCCGCGCTGGAGGCCCATATCTACTCCCACGTCAAACTGGTCGGCGCTTTCCCAGGTAAGGTCGCGGTTGCCGTTAGTGCTCACGCCAATGCCGCTCTGGTAGCCGTAGTTACGACCGCCGCTCATCTGCGCCTGATACGCGTAAGAGCTGATGCCGTCCTGGTTACCGGTAGAACCGTAGCTGGCGCGCAGTTTCAGGTCCATCAGCTCCACGGGGAAGAACTCTTCTCTGGAAATATGCCAACCGGCAGAAACTGATGGGAAATAACCGAACCGGTTCTCTGGCGCGAATTTAGAAGAACCATCGGCCCTAAAGGTGAGGCTCAGGAGGTACTTGTCTTTGTAAGAGAAGCTGGTTCTGCCAAAGTAAGAAGCCAGGGCGCTCTCGGTGAGGCTGGTACCCGCTTCGGTAATTTCCGCAGCCACTGACAGCACGTCAAAAGAAGAAGAAGGGAACCCTCGGCCGTCAATGTTGATCCCGGAGTTGGAAGTTTTCTGGTAAGACTGACCGGCCAGCGCCGAGAAAGAAAGCTCGCCAAACTGCTTGTTATAGGTGAGGGTGTTTTCCACCAGCAGGTTGGAGATCATGCGGCGGCTGTCAATGAGGCGGCCCACGCCGGTTCCGTAGGGGTGATCTTCATTGTAGTACACCTTGTCTACTGTATAGATCTGGTCCAGCCCCAAGGAGGTTTTGAAGTCCAGCCCTTTGGCCAGGTGCAGGGTAGCGAAGAACGTGCCCAGGTAACGGTAGTTCTCAATGTCAGCGTCTTCCTCGTTCAGGATGTGCAGCGGGTTATGGTACAGCAGATCCTCGGTTCCGCCCACGTAATACTCACCGTTGGGTTTGTACGGGCGGTCAAACGGACGCTGCGGAATGCTGCGCGCCATGATGGTTGCCCCTGAGTTGGAGCCTGGCACCCGGGAGTTGTGGGTGTAGCTCAGGTTAGAGTTGGTGCCTACTTCCAGCCAGTTAAACAGCTTGTGGCTGAGGTTGATCTTACCCGTGTACTTCTTGAATTCACTGCTGATGATGGTTCCTTCCTGGTCCAGGTAATTACCAGAGACAAATACTTTGGTTTTGTCTGTGCCCCCAGAGAAAGAGAGGTTGTAGCTGGAGGTACGGGCGGTGCGGGTGACCAGGTCAAACCAGTCCGTATCTGGCATGCCGGGGTATGGGTTCTCCTTGCGCAGCATGTAGTTAGCATCGCCTAGTTTGTAGCCAAACTGCTGGTTGTAGTTGTCAATTCCCTCGTTGATCACGTCCAGGTACAGGTCTGAACCGGCCATTTTCATCTTGTGGCGGTTGGGCACGTCCTGTATGCCGGTGTAGTAATCAAAGTTGAGGTTGGATTTGCCTTGCTTCCCAGATTTGGTGGTAATGATGATCACGCCGTTGGTGGCGCGGGAACCGTAGATGGCCGAGGAAGCCGCATCTTTCAGCACCTCAATTGACTCAATGTCATTGGGGTTGAGCTGCGAAAGCGGGTTCATGTTCTCGCCCAGGTTGAAGAGGGCGGCGTTATGCGGTACTACCGGAATTCCGTCAATCACGTACAGGGGTTCGTTGCTGGCGCTCAAAGACCCGATTCCCCGGATGCTCACGCGGGTGGAGGAACCCGGGCTACCCGAGCCGGAAGACACGTTCACACCGGGCATACGGCCTTGGATCAACTGATCTGGCCCCAGAACCGGACGCGAATTCTGCTCATCAGGCTTAAACGAACTGATGGCGCTGGTCACGTCTTCGCGCTCCTGCTGACCATAACCTACCACCACAACTTCTTTGAGGGCCTGGTTGTCTTCCTGCAACTGGATGTTCAGATCTGAAGGGCCGTTAAACGCAACTTCTTTCGTCTGAAACCCGATGAAGGTGAACACCAGGGTTCCTTTGCCTTCGGGAACCTGCAAGGAGAAACTGCCATCGCCCGCCGAGGAAGTAGCCACGGTAGTACCTTTGAGGTTGATGGTGACGCCAGGCATGGGTTCGCCTTTGGCATCTACTATCTTTCCTTTGATTTCCGTTGGCGGCACTGCCTCAGTTGCCTCGGCTAGCGGCTTCCGCTTCACTACCACCGTTTTCTGGTTGACGGTGTAGGTAAGGGACTGCCCCTCAAAGCATTGCTCTAATGCCTCTTCCAATGAAGCGTTCTTTAGCCGCAGGTTCACGGGTTTGGCTTCTTTGAGCATCTGCACATTGTACAGGAAGTTGTAGCCGCTTTGCTTTTTCACCTCACTGAGGGCTTTCTCCAGCGACACGTTCCTGTAAGACAGGTTTATCTGCTGGCTGTAGCCAGCGGCGCTTACCTGCAAAAGCGCGGCAAGCATAAAAATCACGGTAAGTTTCATACCCAAGAGGAGCTTATGCGGTATACTGACCAGAAACCTACTCTTACAAAGAGTATTAATTTTCATACATTTGTTTGTTTGGGTTTAAGAAATAGGTGCACTCACGTCTATTGCCTTTACAGACCCATTCCATAGCCAGGGGCGTTGCCGCGCCCCTGGTTTCTTTTTTGGGCCCAAGGCGAGTTTCTGTTGGGCTATGGTACCACGGTTAACCTCCTTCCTTTCCGTTTAAAATGAACCGTTTCTGTTAATTCCAGCATGTTGAGCACGTCTGTGATGTCCTCGAAGCGGGAGATGGTGCCCGTAAAACTCTTTTGGTCAACCTCGCCTTCATACACCACTTCCACGTCATACCAGCGGGCTATTTTGCGCATGACGCTGCGCAGGCCCTCGTCATGGAAGAGGAACTGCCCGTTTTTCCAGGCGATGCTTTCCTGCGCATCTACTTCCTTAACCTTTAATTGATTAGAGCCCGCATGAAGCACAGCTTCCTGGTTTGGTTTGATGGTTACCGCTCCGGCAGCGTTGCTCACTTTTACAGAGCCTTCCAGCAAGGTGGTGCGCAACTGAGTTTCATCTTCATAGGCCATGAGGTTGAAATGGGTGCCCAATACCTCTACCTCCATTCCTCTTGACTTCACTTTGAAAGGCATGGCCTTGTTTTTGGCTACCTCAAAATAGGCTTCGCCCGATAGCTCCACCACGCGCTCTTTACCGGCAAATGCGGCCGGAAACCGCAACGATGAGGCAGCGTTGAGCCATACCTTGGTGCCGTCTGACAGGGTAATCTGGTACTGGCCGCCGTGCGGGGTGGAGAGGGTGTTGAGCTGCGTCTGGTCTGCCGTGGGGGCTTGCCCGGAATAGGAAAGCTGGCCGTCCAGTTTGATGATCTTGACATTTCCGTGCTGGGACAAGTCTCCGTTGGCGGTGGTCTCCAAGTCTATCACGGTGCCATCAGCGAGGGTAAGATAGGCTTTGTCACGGCCGGGCTGTACTTCTGCAGCAGCTGGCACCGGTGCTTTCTTCACCTCCGCCATTTGCCCGGCAGGCTGAGCCCGGAACACGTAATAAACCCCGGCAGACACCAGCAGCAGAGCAATGGCCGCCGCCAAGCTCAGGAAGGGATATTTACGCCGGCTCTCTGTTTCCTGTAGCCCCGCTGACTCCTGGATACGGTTGAAAATGGCAGCCTTCGTTTGCTCCTGGGAGCCCATGGTTTCTGCATTCCAGGGTAACTCCAGCAACTCAAACTGGTCCTGGTACTCTTCCAGCAATTTCTTCTCCTGCGGGGTGCAGGTATCGTCAAGGTATTTCTGGTGCAGGATGACGTATTCTTCTCTGGTCATGGGTGTGGTGGCCTTGTACAGATAGAGAGACCTTTTCCCGCCCCCACACACATACTTTGGGTAAAAATTTTTCCGATCTTTCTAATAAGCTCCAAAATGTGGCAGAAACGCACGGCTATTGGATGAAAGGAAAAGAAAGCATTAGAAAGGCAAGACCTTTAGGCAATGCCTCAGGCTCTGCTGTTTTGGGGCTGTTTCAGGAAAAAAGCCCTTGAAACGGGAACACTGCACTTTTATCCAAGCATGGGAAGACTGCCTGCTCTCTACAGCGTGCGGCAAGGACATCATGTGCTTTTCCTCTAAGTTCAGGAAACTGATTTGGGGAGGTTTTCAGCAAAGAAGCCTTGAAACAGCTTCTTTAATCTTTTCACCGCATTAGGCTTAGGAATAATTTGCCGCCAGCAGAGCTTGGCTTTATCAGAAATGCAAAGGGTACTCCCTTAATCGGTCTAAAACTTTAATTAAGGCAAAAAGACTTGTTAAAAAATTTCATTATCTTGCTCTAGCTTATGCGCCAGGCACCTTCGGAATAAAACGTAACCTAAGCGTAACCTAGCCATAACGTTCATCTTACCTTTACCCCTTTTTTTTGCGATCAATTACCGGCTGGGGCAGGCCGGTTCTTAAAAATCAATGCACCCAAGCTCCATCATTAAATAGAAGCGTCTATGTTTCGTGACCAATCAGATGCAGCCCTGTGGGAAGCCATCCGGCAAGATGACTCAAAAGCATTTACCGCTCTTTTTGAGCGGTACTGGTCGCGGGTGTTCACCACCGCTTTCTCGCACCTGAAAGACCGGGAAGCCTGCGAGGACATTGTGCATTCCATCTTCCTCAACATCTGGACCAAGCGCCACCAACTGCAGATTGACTCCTTCCAGCAGTACCTGACCGCCGCGGCCCGCTACCACGTGTACAAGTGCCTGAAGACCGCCAAAATCATTCCGCTGCAGTACACCGACCAAGTAGAGGCCTTACCGCAGCCGGCACAAGCCAACAAGGGGGAAGAGGAAATCTGCGCCCGGGAGCTGGAGCATCAATTAGAGAGCCACCTGGAGAAATTGCCCAAACGGTGCCAAGAAGTGTTCTACCTCAGCCGGAAAATGCTCCTCCCCAACGAAGACATTGCGTCTCAGTTGGGCATCTCTAAACGGAGCGTGGAAAACCAGATCACCGTGGCACAGCGCCACCTGCGGCTATTCCTGAAGAACACGGCTCTCCTGATTTTCTTTCTGGTGTAGGTCTTCGGCAGGAAGAGATTGCAAAGAGCCCGTATTGCGTTTTAAGGCAACTTTTCAAGAAAAAGGCTTAAACCGCAATGCTCCCTATTCTCCAGAGTTTATTCACCAGATGCCTTGGCCGCCAAAGGATGCCGGAATGTGATCAACCCAAACAGCACCGCCATTAGGCCGTACACCAGAGCCAGGCCCCAAAGCAAACTGTTTTGCGGACCAGTCTGCACTCCTTTCAGTAGTGCCATCGCTCCGGCGAAGAAGTGCAGAAAATTGCCCATAGCTACCGGACGCGCATAAATACCGCCTATCAGAACCCCTTTCGCCATCCAGTTGAGAAGGGCAAAGCCCAGGTACAGCGCACCCAGCAACTGCACCAGCAAGGGTGCAATTCCGGTGGTTTCCCCACCCAGGGAGCCCAAGATTTCCTGTGGCAAAAAGGAAGCGATTATCCCTAAAGCGGCCATCACCACAGCACTCGCAAGCATGACAATTCTTGTGTTCATAGGTACGAACAAGATAGAAACTTTTGAGCAAGAACGGTAAAAGCAATGGGGCCAGAAAGAGATAATTCTTTCTGGCCTGAGTAAGTAAAGGTATATCTGTTTCCGGACCGTTTCCTGAAATCAGCCCCGAAACGCTATCTAGTTTACCAGTCGGTGACTCTCCCGGGTGCGATAGCCCCTGAAGCCGTAGAAGACG